>JAHFNV010000028.1 GCA_023267115.1 Candidatus Nomurabacteria bacterium
TCCAGCAATAAGAAAGTAGTTAATTTTTACTTTAGAATTTTTGGGACTAGAACTATAGGGGTAAAATTGAGAATTATTTTCTTTGAAAATCACTCATTCGTTTCACCCCAGGCCTGACCTGGGGTGAAACGAATGACCCCATATTCAGGCTACTTTAACACAAAAAATTCCAGTAAATTCTTGTCCTACTTTTTTTATCTTGGTTGTAATACTTGCTACGATTTTTTTGATTTGCCGTCTTTGGCTCTGGACGCTCTGCCCGATTTCGGTTGTTGACCAATTAGCAATTTCAGATAATTTAACGGTTTGTACCGCTTTTATTATTGTATCATCATCAAGAGGACCAACGCTTGCTATTGCTGCAAGTAAGAGCGAGGTGAAGCCAAACGCCCTTTGTTCACGCTCCATGTATTTAATTTTTCCAAAAAGTGATTCTAAGACTTCTGTAGAGCCTATAAAACATTCACTAATTTGCATCCCATTTGATTGATTTTGGAGAAATTCAGCCAATTGATTAGCAAACTGAACTTCTCGAACGCTTAGCTTAATTGAAGAAATTGACTTCTCAAAAGACTCCATAATATTTTTATGAATGCCTTCTACTCTAACGATCTGTCTTGCTACTACTCCAACGTAACTAATTCGATTCCAGTGGGTTATATCTTCACGATATAAAAGAAGCCATCCCAAATATTTTTTAAGTTCAGTGATTTCAAAGTCAGGATTTGAAACTCCTTGGTCAAGCAACACCAACATGTCTACTGCCCATTTTAGTAAAGAGTCTATATTCATATAACGTGCTTTTGTCCTGGGGCTAGGTGGCAGAGCACCTGAGATTTTAGAATTTTGCATTTTTCTTCGAGCTAATGTGATTTGATCACGAAATGTTTTCCATCTTGGAGATTTTTCTAATGCAGCCTTCAATAAATTTGACACATAATGCGCTGTATCGCAAATATGCCGTGTTTTTGGATTTGTGATTTGAAATTGTTTTACTCCAAAAAGAATATCAGAACCACGATCACTACATATACCAGCTATTTCTCCAATACTTAACTTCAAATCAGTTAGCATGTTATAAATAACCTCACCATTTAACTTCGGTACAACAACCAAGGATAGAACCTCTAAATCTTCAAGTGTTAACGGATAATTCTTAGGGAGTTTGGATTTACGACACCCCAAAATTACAACGCATTTTTTTTCTCCCATTTGGATTGATGCATCAATAATAAGCATCCAATCGTTTGCTATCTCTTTAACCCTCTTTAATTTATAATAACCAATCTTCTGCGCCCAACGTTTAATTGTTGTAAAAGATGGAGCTCGATAATTTTGTAGGCCAGGAAAGGTTTTAAATAAAATTTTTAAACTTTTTGACGCAGTTCGCAAAGGCGAGGTGCCCATTATAAACAAACGAACAGCTAAAAGGATTACATGATTTTGATACCAACTTCGTAGTAAATTACCTAATTTCAGTGGGTTTTTGTTATTTAGAAAAGTCTCGTTATCGGATACTTTTTTTTTAATTCATTGAATTCCCCAAGCATTTCTCTCAGTTCTTTTTCTTTTATACCAAATAAATCAGCCATCTCTTTATGCTTATTTTCTGTTTCAATTCGCATCTTTTCTTCTTTTTTACATTTATTTTTCCAATTATCACGATTTTCTTTTAACTCTTTTTGGCGATCCTTTTGTATCTGAATGATTTTCCCTTTTTTTCGGCTTTTAGCTTTAATTAGTGAACGGCTTTCTTCCAAACGTTTTATTTTTTTACGTAATGCTCGGATATCTTCTTTGATAGTAAGCTTATTATAATTTTCTGTCACGGATACTCTGAAGCTTTAATGGTTGGACTGTTAAAAAATCAAGTAAGTATAAAAAACTTTTTAGATTCCAGCAATAAGAAAGTAGTTAATTTTTACTTTAGAATTTTTGGGACTAGAACTATAGGGGTAAAATTGAGAATTATTTTCTTTGAAAATCACTCATTCGTTTCACCCCAGGCCTGACCTAGGGGTATGATCTATGCGACAGCCCCCATTAGAGATGGATTGTCAAATTTTGTCCTTTTAATATTTTGATTCCTAAATGACTCGCAGGCATTCACTTTTTCGGTCAATTTTCGGCCGGTTGAGAGGGCTTCATCTGACGCATTCACCTTCTTGGCAACGGCTGCAGAGGCTATTCCCTCGTCGCCGACTGCGTCATCTGACCCCTCTCGTCTGACCAAAATTTTGTCTGCAAAAATGATCAAGGCCGGCTCGCACTCTGACTTAGGTTTGAAAAGCTTCCGTCTTAAGGATCCTACGGTTTCTCCTACTTTCTCTTTTACCCATGAAAGCATTGTTCTTACAGGCGTTTCTTCCATTACCTTGTGGATTTCGTCCGCGGTTTGAACAGGTCCAACCAAAGTTGCCAATGTGATAACATTACCACAAAGACCTTGACCACCTCTTCCAACATGATTTTTGTGAGATCCAAAGGTAGATTCTAACACCTCTGTAAAAGCAGGAAGAGTTTGGTCTGCATCGAGTTTTTTAACCTCTTCATATAAAGAGCTCATCGCTTTACCTATGAAATTTGACACTTCATTTTCTGATGGCATTAGTGCAAATGAATCTTCCAGATAGTTATAAGAATTTTGCGAGAGGCCATGAATGCGAATTACATTCTTGATCATTTCCACAGCATAAACCTTAGGTATCCATTCGTTCAATGCCAACAAATATTGAGATAACCATCCAAAGTATTTCTCATAACGATCAGGAGGGATATTATTTAAATTTCCAGCTTGCTTGCTTTTTTGAATTCTATCAGGCCAATCTATATAAAGAGCAGCATTCATAAATCTTGCTTTAGACCTTAGTTTTGGTGGCATTAATGCTGCAAATTCCGTTTGCGCCATGAGTTGTCTACTCTTTGTTAAATGCTTCGTATATTCTTTCCATTTAGGGTCTGTTATTAATTCTTTCTCCAATACAAGGGCTAATTTATGAGAGAGATCATAAAGAAATTTTATTTTTTTACCCCCTTCATTCAAAATTTTTGCGCCATTCTGAACATCAGAACCCCCGTCGATTACGTAGGCAGCTATTGATTCTTGTCCACCAAGTCTATGAGAAGCCTGTTCAAACGCCTTGCTAGCAAACAAGCCAGTCGATTTTTCTGTGGGATTTATCCCTATGATTTGCAAATCATTGAGTGATAATGTATAATTTTCTCTTTCATCAAGCTTTGCTAAATCAGCTGCAACTGTCACCAAACATTTGATTTTACCGATATCAACGGTGACGTCGCCAAGAACTATCCATGTGGAATCTGGTAATTCTAAATGTAGTTTAGAGTAGCTATTGCGCATCGTCCATTGTCGAATGGTTGAATAATGAGGGCTTTTCATATTAGTGTGAGGTTCTAATGCCTTGAAAACATTTGAAATCTGATTGTAACCAAGGCCACATCGAAATAAATCAATAGCTATTTTTATGATTTTAGAGGGAAAACGATGTTTATAAGGCTTTGAACCTTCTAAAAATTGCTTTTTTTTTAATTCCTCATTTTCAATTTGCAACTTGCCCGCTATTTGGCATTCTTTTTCTAGATTGCTTTTGAGAGATTCGACCTGTTGACTTAAATTATTTATAAGTTCGTCGAATTTTTCAATCTTTGCTCTCATATCTTTTATTGTTAAATCTAAACGTTCATTTTCTTCCCGTCGCTCAATTGCTTTTACTTTCCATTCAATTGCACTTTTTTCTGCTCGCTCAATCCGTTTACGCAAAGATATTTTATCGTCTGCCATGAAGTTACCCTTTTTTAAAAAAGAATAACATAAAATTTTATAGATTAAAATTCAATGAATTATTTGCCAATCTATCCAACTGCAAAAATCAGTCAATTTTGATCGTAGATCATACCCCTAGGCCTGACCCCAA
>JAHFNV010000016.1 GCA_023267115.1 Candidatus Nomurabacteria bacterium
TTTGCTATAATTACGACTATTATGGCTAAAGAGGAAGATAAACAAAACCTGCATAAAAAGGGAGGGAATGGGCATCATTATGACGCTTCCGACATCTCGGTCCTAGAGGGTCTAGAGCCTGTCAGACGTCGTCCGGGAATGTATATTGGCACCACCGGCCCAGAAGGGCTTCATCATTTAGTCTGGGAAATTTTTGATAATTCGCGCGATGAAGCAATGGGAGGCTTTTGTGATAACATCGAAGTAGTGTTGCTTCCAGAAAACAGGGTGCGCATAGCTGACAACGGCCGAGGCATACCGGTGGACATGCATAAGAAAACAAAAGTTTCAGCGTTGGAAACGGTGATGACTACCCTGCACGCTGGAGGAAAATTCGGTGGGGAAAATAGCGGATACAAAGTTTCGGGAGGATTGCACGGGGTAGGCGCGTCGGTAGTGAACGCGCTTTCTGTTTATTGTAAGGCCGAAGTGCATCGAGACGGCGGCAAGTATATTCAAGAATATTCTCAAGGCAAGAAAAAATCTATTGTTAAAAAAGCGGGTGCGTCAAAACTACACGGTACGATTATCACTTTTGAACCAGATGTTGAAGTTTTTAAGGGTATTAAATTTGATTGGAACACGGTAGTGAATCATATTCGTCAACAAGCATATCTCGTGAAAGGCTTGAAAATTTTAATTATTGACGCGCGCCACTTGGAAGCCTTGCTTCCAAGTGGAAGCAAGGCTTCCAAGTTAAATACCGAAGACGTTTTTTATTTTAGAGAACTTGGCTTGGAACTTCCGTCCATTACTTTCTATTTTGAAGGCGGACTGATTTCGTTGGTAAAATATTACAACAAATTTGTTAAACCGATACACAGCAACATTTTTTATGTTGAAAAAACACTAGATGGTGTCGGGGTGGAAATAGCTCTGCAATATGTAGACGACATCATTGATCGTATTTTCCCTTTTGCCAATAACATTTACACCGGAGAAGGCGGGACGCATGTTACTGGTTTTAAAACAGCGCTGACCAGAACCTTAAACACATATTGCAAGAAGAGAGAAATGATAAAAGAGTCTGAAGGAGGTTTTACTGGGGAAGATGTTTTGGAGGGGTTAACCACTGTTATTTCCGTGAAGCTTCACGAGATACAATTTGAAGGCCAAACTAAAAGCAAATTGGGAAGCGTGGAAGCTCAAGGGGCGGTGGCGACAGTTTTCGGCGAAGCGTTTGCAAGCTTTTTAGAGGAAAATCCGGATGATGCCAAATCTATCATTAACAAGTCAATTCTGGCCCTAAAGGCTCGCAAAGCCGCCAAAGCCGCCAAAGATTCCGTACTTCGAAAGGGCGCCTTAGAAGGTATGACTTTGCCGGGAAAATTGGCGGATTGTCAGAGTAAAGATGCCAGTGAATCAGAATTGTTTTTAGTGGAAGGGGATTCGGCTGGGGGTAGCGCTAAACAAGGCCGAGACAGACGAACCCAAGCCATCTTGCCGTTGCGCGGAAAAATCCTGAACGTTGAGCGCGCGCGCATAGACAGAATGCTTGCCTCTAAAGAAGTTAGGTCTTTTGTCATTGCCTTGGGAACTTCTATTGGGGACACTTTTGATCTCTCCAAAATACGTTATCATAAAATAATTATTGCCACCGATGCCGATGTCGACGGGTCGCATATTCGCACATTACTTTTGACGCTTTTCTACCGATATTTCAGACAAGTTATTGAGGCGGGACATATATACATTGCCCAGCCACCGCTTTATAAAATAAAAAAAGGCAAAGAGATATCTTATGCTTACACCGATGATGAAAAGTTAAAAATTATCGGCAAAGGAGGAGAGGTAAGCGAGATACAGCCCATTGACTTACCAGCCGAAGCAGAAGCACAAGAGGGTGCTGAATTTGAAATACTCGAACCTAAAACCTCGAACCTAAAACCTAATCGCGTACACATTCAACGTTTTAAAGGTCTAGGTGAAATGAACCCGGAAGAACTTTGGGAGACCACCATGGACCCCGCGCACCGGGTACTCAAAAAAGTAAACATCGATGATGCCGAAGAAGCCAATAAAATTTTTGACATTCTAATGGGTTCCGAAGTTCCGCCTCGCAAATCTTTTATCCAGTCCAACGCCAAACTGGCGGAGATCGATATCTAATTTATCCACATTGTCTACTAAACTAACGACCGTCAGTATGGTAGACTAAATGTGTATGAAGGGAGAAATTTTGGTAAAAGTTTTGGAAATGCTTAAAGATCAAGCAATTAACCAAGTTGATTTTTTTAATGCCGTCTTGGCAAGTGGCTATGGGGCAAGTATGAGTAAAATAGATTATGAATACCAAAAACAGCAAAAAGTATCTCAAGGTAAAAAGTTTCAACTACAAAACTTAAAAAGCAGGAAAAGGCGATTCCAAAAATTTATATCAAAAATGAAACAAGACGGCTTGATTTGTGAAATTGATGGGGATAATTTTGCAATATCAGCGAAAGGAAAAGTCAAACTTGTTAAATTGAAAAATAATTTACCCGGCAGACATTACGAAAAAGAAAATCAAAACAACCCGGTCATTATCAGTTTTGATGTCCCGGAAAGGCTTCGCAGAAAAAGAAACTGGCTTAGGGAAGTTATCAAAAATTTAGGGTTTGAAATGATTCACCAGAGTGTCTGGATAGGAAAAGTAAAAATTCCCCAAGATATGATAGTAGATTTGGAGAATTTGAAAATTTTAGAATATGTTGAGATTTTTGAGATTAGTAAAAAAGGGACTCTTCAAAAATTATAAAAGGTCAGTGTGTCTTCTGTACTAACGGCCGTCAATATAGTAGACATTTATATTTTTTTGTTCAGTTTTGTGGCTAAATTATTTTAGCAGATATTGATATTTAGAATTTTATCCAGCTCGCTTGCCATGTTTTAATAAACTCTACAGGATGAATTAACATAATAAGGTTGATGGTTAGGTTGTCGTGGATGAAATACAAGAGCAATAGTTCTATCAAGACCACAATTCCCGCGGTTATTTTTTTAGGAAATTTCCACGCCATAATAAACCCGACTGCCATGAAAATTATATCGCCAACACTATTAAAGATACTATCACCGTAATAATCTAGCGATATCGTCGCTTCCCGGTAGCGGTTTATAACATAGTCGGTATTCTCTAGGATTTCCCAAGCACCTTCTATCCCTAAGGCCAGCAAGAATCTTTGTGCGGGTGTAAAACGTTTTCCAAAAATTAGCCACAACAAGAGATAAAAAATTACGCCGTGTATAATGTGAGTAAATGAATATGGGTCAGCAAATTGCTGAGATTGTTCACTACTCATTACATCAGAAGACCAGATAGATATTACTCCACATTTACAAAAAGGAATACGCCCCATACTAAAAAGTATTACAACTACTAAGATAATGATTAGGAGCGCAAAGAGTAAATACTTTTTATTCATTACAATTTATTTCTTATTTTTAATTTCTTCTTTTAATTTCTCTAAAAATTTTTCAGCCGTTATACCTTCCAATTTTTCGTTTCCACGGCCTTCGACGGTAATGGTATTGGAATCCTTTTCTTTATCACCGATGACGATGAGATAAGGAATTTTTTCTAACTTTGCGTTGCGAATTTTTTTGCTCAAAGATTCATTGGATTCATCAAGCTCGACGCGAATGTCATTCTCTTTTAAAGTTTTAAAAACAGTACTAGCATAGTCCAAGTGCTTTTCGGTAGAAATTGGTAAAATTTTCACTTGGACCGGCGAGAGCCAAAGCGGCAGACTTCCTTCGAAGTGTTCTAGTAAAATAGCTACTCCTCGCTCAAGTGAGCCAGTAATAGCGGCATGAATCATAATAATACGTTCTCGTTCTCCTTGTTCATTTACGCACGCCAGATCAAATCTCTCTGGCATATTCATATCAAGCTGAATGGTAGCAACTTGCCATTCCCGTCCGGCAGAATTTTTTGCCAGGAAATCCAATTTTGGACCATACAGCGCGGCTTCGTTTGGACCCTCAAAAAAACTTGCGCCTCGTTCTTCTGCAATTTCCCGAAGTTCTGTTTCGGCCTTGTCCCAGATTTCTTTGGTGCCTAGATATTTTTTCATGTCTTTTGGATCTCGGAAAGAAAGTCGGACACGTAAAGTAAACCCAAATGTTTTGTAAAATTTGTCTACTATATCCCAGATTTTAAAAAATTCTTCCTTGGTCTGATTTTCTCGACAAAAAACATGGGCATCGTCTTGAGTAATAGATAGCACTCGAGTTAAACCACCAAGTTCTCCAGATTGCTCATCTCTATACACCATCGTTGTCTCTGCATATCTTTGTGGCATTTCTCTATACGAATGTGTTTTGCGATCAAAAATCTGGATATGATGGGGACAGCTCATTGGTTTTAGAGCGTATTCTTTACCTTCTCGCGACTTTATTCTAAAAAGCTCATCCGAGAATTTATCCCAATGACCAGACTTTTCATATAATTCGCGCTTGGTTATATGGGGAATGGTGACACGACCATAATCATATTTTGCTCGCAATTCCCAAATAAACTCGTCTAACTCTTCACGGATTATAGTTCCCCTTGGTGTCCAAAGTGGAAGTCCAGAACCAACTAAGTCAGAGAATGTAAACAAGTCTAGCTCACGGCCTATAACCCGATGGTCGTTTTTATTCAATTCTTTTCCTTTGTCATTTTCCATAGCCTGTATGATAGCATATTTAATTTTTTTTGAGAATTGCTTTTACTGTTTAATATGTTACTATGTAAAGCATTATGGTAGTCCGAATGAGGAGCACAAAATCGCATACCAAAAATCGACGTTCGCATCATGCGCTCGAATCTACAGCTTTTACTAAGTGTGAAAACTGTCAAGTCTTAAAGAGACGTCACACTGTCTGCGTTGCTTGTGGATTTTACCGCGGAAAAAAAGTTTTAGACTTAGTCAAAAAAACGGAGAAGAAACAGAAGAAATTAAAGGCGAAAGCGAAGGAGGCAAGAAGTTAGTTATGGCCCCCAGCCCTTATTTTTAAAATAAATTTTTGGGTTTCCGAAATTTGGTGAATTTTTAAAAACTTAGCAATAGTTTGATTTTTGTAAAAAATAAGAGCGGGGTGCTCATAAATTATGGTCGCTTCACTCCCTAATTTATGGCAAATCGGCACCTTTCCAGATCAATAGTACTCCAGACACTTTTTGAGTGGGATTTTTTAGCTACTGATCAAAAGAGTCGAATTCTCTCCGGTATGGAAATTAAAGAAATATTAAACAGAAACCTGAAAGAGTTTGCTCCCGGGATGGAAGATAATAATTTTGTGTTCTCATTGATTAGTAAAGTGTTAGAGAAACAAATAGTAATTGATGAAATTATTTTGAAGGCCGCGCCGGGTTGGCCCTTAGATAAAATTTCCATTGTTGATAGAAATATTTTAAGAATCGGTTTAACCGAACTGCTTTTTGGCGACCGAGCCCAAGTGCCTCCAAAAGTGGCGATCAATGAAGCTATAGAATTGGCTAAGACTTTCGGTGGAGAGAATTCCGGCAAGTTTGTTAATGGGGTGTTGGGGGCAGTTTACAAGGAAATAGGCCAACCCGGCAAAGATGAAATCAGTAAAAGCATGCGCAAGAAAAAAGCTGAAACGCCAGTTGATGTAGATAAATTGCCGGTTGAAAATTTAGGTGGAGCATTAATATATACGAAGACCAAGGAGGGTGTTTTATTTGCCTTAGTGCACGATGTTTTTGGTTATTGGACGCTCTCTAAAGGCAAACTTGAAATGAATGAAAATGTAGAGCAGGGTACAAAACGGGAAATTAAAGAGGAAATCGGCATTGATATAACAATTGAAAAAAGACTTGGCAAAAATGAATATATTGCCTCACATCCAGAAAAAGGCAAAACCTTAAAAAAAGTGGTGTATTTTTTGGCGCGAAGCGAACATCTTCCGCTTCGGCTTGAAATTTCCGGTGGACTAGATGATGCACGCTGGTTTTTACTTTCAGAAATTCCGAAGCTTCACATTTATAATGATATAATTCCACTGATTTCTAAGGCGGTTAAAATTATCAGTAAAAAATAATGATTAACTTTTCAGATTTTGAAAAAAAGACCGGCATTTTTTTTAAAGACAAGGATTTGCTAAAACAGGCCTTTATTCATCGTTCTTATATAAATGAAAATCCGAAGATTCAACTTTCACACAATGAACGTCTGGAATTTTTAGGCGATGCAGTGTTGGAACTTATTGTAACTGATTTTCTTTACAAAAAATATCCTGAATTTACCGAAGGTGAACTAACGGCCATTCGTTCAGCCTTAGTGAATGCCGTTATTATTGCCGAGATTGCCTCAAAAATCGGGATGAATGATTATTTGCTTTTATCAAAAGGTGAAGCCAAAGACAATGGTAAAGCCAGAGCTTATATTTTAGCCAATACTTATGAAGCGTATATTGGAGCAGTTTATTTAGATGCTGGTTACAAGATGGCGGACAAATTTGTACGCAAGTTTCTTTTGCCCAATACCGAAGAAATAGTGCATAAAAAACTATGGCGCGACGCAAAATCTCTGGTGCAGGAAAAAGCCCAGGAGTTGTTGGGTGTGACGCCGGCTTATAAGCTTCTGCATGAATCAGGTCCGGACCACGACAAGCATTTCACTGTGGGGATTTTATTTGGAAAGAACTTAATTGCCGAAGGCAAAGGTAAATCAAAACAGGAAGCAGAAGTCAAAGCAGCCGAAGCCGCCCTGGTAGCCAAAAATTGGCTTGATTGAAAAAATATGGAAAAAGATTTTGACGCTTGGAATACAGTAAAAAAAACAAAACCCCCCTTTCGGGGGTTTCTCGGAGTCTCCGACAAGGGAGACATTTACAATTAGAAGTATAGCAAATCAAATAATTATGTCAAGTAAAAAAGTGGGGAACAAAAAATGTTAAGATAAATTTATGAAAAAAGATACAGAATTTCTTATAAAATGCCGAGCCATTATCTTACATGAGGGCAATCTTCTAGTAGTTAGAAATCCGAATACAACTAAGTATTTTTATGTGTCTTAAAGGTTTTGCAAAATTGGCCTTTGCTTATTTTTACATTTCTAGTATAATACAAACATGACCACGATAACGATTCCAAAAGATTTAATAAAAGAAAAAGATTTAATTATTATACCTCGCCTAGAGTATGAGAACCTCTTTAAGCGTTCTAAGGCCATGCTAGATAACTATACATATTTATGGCAAGATGCCTCAAAAAAGAAATTTATTAAGTCTTACGACAAAGCTGACGCAATTTATGACAGAATATAAATTTGGGGATGTTGTTCTCATTGCTTTTCATCAAGTGGACGGAAACAGGAAACAGCGCCCTGCCTTGGTTATTTTAGATGTTGGAGATGATGATATTGTATTAGCACCAATAACAACTACAAAGAGAAAAGGGAGAGGTGATTATAAAGTTAAAAATTGGTCAGAATCCGGACTGTTGCTTCATTCTTGGGTACGGCTGGCAAAGATTGCTTGTTTAGGAAAGATTGAGATTAACAAACAGCTTGGTATTTGTAGTGCGGACGACAAAAAGAATCTCATTGTAATTTGGAATAAAATATATAAATTCTAAGGTTAAATGTCATGAAGCCAACTGTATGCGTCTGAAAAATCTTGAACTAAATGGTTTTAAATCTTTCTCTCAAAAAACGACTCTGGAGTTTCAAAATCCGGTTGTTTGTATTGTGGGTCCGAACGGTTCTGGCAAGTCAAATGTGGTGGAAGCCTTTCGCTTTGTCTTGGGCGAACAGTCAATGAAGTCGATGCGTGGCAAGGCTGGCTCGGATCTAATCTTTAAGGGTTCTAAAAATTTGCCGAAGGGTTCGCGCGCTTCCGTTTCAATTTATTTCAATAATAGCGATAAAGTTTTCAAACTCTCGAACGAAACAGGCGAAGACATTAACTTAAATTATGATGTAATTTCAATTTCTCGCCAAGTTTACCCCGACGGACTGAACAAATATATTTTGAACGACAGCGAGGTCAGGTTGAAAGACATTCATAATCTTTTGGCTTCGTTGAACATCGGTTCTTCCGGGCATCACATTATTTCTCAAGGCGAGGCGGATAGGATTCTGAATGCTTCCCCTAAAGATAGAAAAGAAATGATTGAAGATGCTTTAGGGCTTAAGATTTACCAATATAAAATAAAAGAGTCCGAGCGCAAACTTGAGCGTACCCAAAACAACATGAAGGAAGTTTCGCTTTTGCGCCGAGAAAATGCTCCACACCTTAATTTTTTGAAAAAACAAGTGGAAAAATTTGAGAAGGTCGCAGAGATGAAAAGCGAGTTGCTCAATCTTTACCGAGAATATTTGAAAAAAGAGGAAATTTATTTAGAGAATGAGCAAAAGACAATCTTGGCAGACAAAAAAAATCTGGAGCTAAAATTGGCCCGTATAGAAAATAATTTTTCAGAACTAGGTAATATACCTGAACAAAAAGAAAATACCATTTTTGCCGAAATACGAGAAGCGGAGCGAAATATATCAGAAATTAGATTGCAGAAAAACGAATTGTCCAGAAAATTAGGACGTACTCAAGGATTACTCGAGCTTAAAGAAAGCCGAGTTAAGATGTCGGGCAAGTGTCCGGTCTGCGGAAGCACTGTTCTTAAAAAAGAAGGGGAGGAAGAAGAACTGGCGGAGCTCAAAGAGACCGAAAATAAAATCTCCTCGGAAATAGCCGACTTAGCGCAAAAAGAAACAGAAATATTGCAAAAAATTGGATCATTCAAAACCGCCATAGATGCCGAAAAGGATAAGAAACGCTCCGGCGATGTTCGCAGATTGGAACTCACTATGGATAAAAATAAAATTTTATCAGAACTTAATCTGGTAAAGATACGAGAGGATCAGCTTGCTCATGTAGAGAATGATTTTTCGAACGAGATCAAAGAGGGCAGAGCCTTAGTGGGGGCCGAGATATTGTCTTATCGAGATTTTTCCATCCAAGGTGGCGCGCCCGCCGTTGGGCAGGGACCCGTCTTCGACGAGAAGATGGCGGTGGATCATACGCAGCAAGAAAGTTTACGCAGAAAAATAGAGCGAATTAAAATCAAACTAGAAGACGCGGGATCTGGCAGTGGAGTGGACATTATCAAAGAGTTTCAAGAAGTCTCCGACAGAGATAAATTTTTGGCCAAAGAAATGGAGGATTTGTCTCTTAGCATTGAGTCTATCCAGAAATTAATAACGGATTTAAAAGAAACAATCGATGCAGAATTCAAGGCTGGCATTAAAAAGATAAATGTAGAATTTCAAGGATTTTTCTCGTTGATGTTTGGTGGGGGATCCGCTTCTCTTGCCGTGGTGACTGAAAATAAAAGGGAAAAAGAATTAGAGGAGTCAGATGAATCCGCCTATGCTTCAAGCTCCGACGAGACGAGGGATAAAATTATTTTCGAACAAGGAATAGAAATAAATGTCTCCTTACCGCATAAAAAAGTTAAAGAACTGCACGCTCTTTCGGGCGGCGAGCGTTCACTTACCTCCATTGCCCTCCTTTTTGCCATGTCTCAAGTCAACCCGCCGCCTTTTCTAGTGCTGGACGAAACCGATGCCGCCCTAGATGAAGCCAATTCCCGCAAATTTGGCGATATGTTGGAAAAACTTTCAAAACATTCTCAACTTATCGTGGTTACCCACAACCGCGAGACTATGTCTCGGGCCGGAGTACTGTATGGCGTCACCGTCGGCTCCGATGGCACTTCTAAGTTACTCTCGGTCAAATTCGACGAAGCCACCGCCATTGCGAAATAGCTTTTTAGTGTTTTTTGTGTTATAATATAAATATGACATTAAGACAAGTATTGTTTTGGGATACGAATCCTAAAAATATAGATTTGAAAAAGCATTCTCATTACATTATTGAGCGGGTTCTTGACTTTGGCAGAGATAATGAAGTTCGTTGGCTGTGGAAAACTTATAAAAAGTCGTTACTGCGAAAAGTTGTCGCAAGGTCTAGATGTTTGCGACCTGATACAAAAATCCTATGGACAGCACTTCTGAAAAAATAGATTGGCATTATGAAACTTTACCTAGCAAAACCAAGAAAGCGCTTGATTTTCTTTCTGAACAAAGATTTATAAAAAGTGGAAAGTGGTATTTAGCTGGAGGCACAGCTCTAGCTCTTCAAGCTGGTAATCGTGTTTCGCTGGATTTAGATTTTTTTACCACAGAATCTAATTTTGACACCTCGGAACTAT
Source organism: Candidatus Nomurabacteria bacterium (assembly GCA_023267115.1). Lineage (GTDB taxonomy): Bacteria > Patescibacteriota > Minisyncoccia > Phycocordibacterales > UBA9973 > UBA9973. The sequence continues at coordinate 10,238 of JAHFNV010000016.1, forward strand.
TGAATGAATTGCCAAAGGCTGTCGCATGGAAAACAAGTATGGAAAGGAAAAATACTATTTATGGAGAGCTGTATGGTGCTAAAGTTAGTTTTATCGCTTACCCGTTTTTTATCCCGAAACAGAATTTTCTTCATCATGGATCAATCAAAGTGCTGAATATGGTTGATGTTGCAGTAATGAAAATCATTGCAATTTCTCAACGAGGCAGGAAGAGAGATTTTTTTGATTTATATTGGTGTACCCAAAATATAGAACCACTTGAATCAACTATTAGTCGGCTGAAAATTCAATATCCATCTGTGGCTCATGATTATCACCATATCTTAAAAAGCCTAATGTATTTTGAAGACGCAGAAAATGATCCAGAACCCACTATTTTTTTTAAAGCAACTTGGCCAAAAATCAAAAAATTTTTCAGAAAAGAAATTCCCAGAATTACAAAAATTTTAATTAAACTCGACTAAACGAAATTCGACGAAGTCACCACGATTGCGAAGTGAAATAATTTATGCAGTATTAATATTATGGAAAAGAAAAATGTTTTTGATTTAAAAACGGTAGAAACAAAAAGCAAACAGCTTGCTTATA
>JAHFNV010000017.1 GCA_023267115.1 Candidatus Nomurabacteria bacterium
ATTCTGCTTTATCGGCCAACAAAGCGCGGTCTGGGCTTACCATGCTTGGCATTGTCATCGGCATTGCTTCGGTGATTGCCATGGTTTCAATCGGCAATGGAGCGAAGGTGGCGATTCAATCAAGCATTGAGGGTTTGGGGTCAAATCTTCTAACAATTTTGCCTGGCATAGTCCAACCGGGACGAGGGATCATTTCTTCTGGTCGCGGCGGCGCACAGACGTTAAAAAATGAAGACATAGACATTTTGAAAGCAATAGACGGAGTGGCCACTATCTCCCCTGAAGTCTCTCGCCGATTTCAAGTAGTAGCAATTGGTAATAATACAAACACTACCATTACTGGTGCTACTCCAGACTATGTTGCCGTGCATAACATTACCTTGGCTAACGGATCTTTCATCTCTGATGCCAATCAAAGAAGTCTCGGTAGGCAGGCAACCCTGGGAGCAACAGTAGCCACCGACCTTTTTGGTGATCAAGATCCACTGGGAAAGACAATTCGTATAAATAAAATTAATTTTAACGTCATTGGAATTTTAAATGCCAAAGGCGGAGCTGGATTTTCTGGTCCGGATGATATGATTTTCGTACCTCTATCCACTATGCAGAAAATTCTAGCCGGAGTGGACTATCTTTCCATGATGGTCGTATCAGTGTCGGATAAAAATAAAATGGCGGAAGTCAAAAACTTGGCAACTAATGCGCTGCTAAATAAACATCGCGCAACTGAAGCAGATTTCTCAATCATTTCGCAAGAAGATATTTTGGGAACACTGACTACTGTCATAGATACTTTTACAATTTTCCTAGCGGCTATCGCTTCGATCTCGCTTTTAGTCGGGGGCATCGGCATTATGAACATGATGCTGACCACTGTTACCGAACGCACTAAAGAAATTGGCTTGCGAAAAGCGATTGGAGCTAAACGAAAAGACATCAGTATGCAATTTTTGACTGAAGCGGTGATGCTCACTTTCGTTGGCGGGATTCTTGGGATTATTTTAGGCTGGCTGATAGCTTTCACTGTGACCTATTTAGGAATTGTAAAAACAGAAGTGTCCTTATCTTCAGTATTTCTGGCTTTCGGCGTGTCCGCCGGCATTGGCATTATTTTCGGTTACTACCCCGCCCGCCGGGCCGCCCTGCTTAATCCGATTGACGCGCTAAGGTATGAGTAGACAAATGGGTCTAAATATGCTACACTCGTGAAACAAAGTAGGTGCGTGAAAAGAGTCGATTTCTCAAATATACTTATGTTTGTAATTTAACAACTTAACTAAAAAGTCAATGACTGGTACTATAAAAAGACTCACTGATAAAGGTTTCGGTTTCATCACCGCAGAAGGGCTGCAGAAAGATTTATTCTTTCACGGCAATTCTCTAGTGGGCGTAACTTTTGATGAATTGAAGGAGGGCGATACGCTTTCTTTTGATACAGAAGAAGGGCCAAAAGGATTGAGTGCTACGAACGTAAAGCGCGCGTAAGATTTTATCCAATAAAAAAACTCGTTTCTGGCGGGTTTTTTTGTTTCTTACACCTCCATTTTTTCAAACAATTGTTTGCTGGAGATAATTCACTCTACTTATTTGGTCAACCTTGATAAACGGGATTTTTTGTGCGCGGCATTATTTTTTTTGATGACCCCGCTTTTGGCCGCCTTGTCTATCGCTTGAAAAGCGGAACTCAAAAGTTTATTGGTTTCAGCCTTATCCGTTTTATCTCCCTTGGCGATTTTTTCAATCTTCTTTATTAGCTCTTTCATTGCACGATTTCGACGATCATTAAAAGCTTTCTTGCGTAAAGAACCGCGAACCGCTTTTTGAGCTGATTTTGTTATAGGCATAAATAGTAATCTAGCAGAAAAGCCAAAAAAGAGCAAACGTGTTATGATTACATCATGATCGGCAGTATTAGAGGAAAAATAATTTTGAAAACTGACAAATTTTTAATAATTGAAACTGGCGGAGTCGGTTATAAAATGAACGTATTGCCGGAGGTGCTGTCTGGTATGAAAAAAGTGGGTGATGGTATATCACTATGGACGCATACTCATGTGCGAGAAGATGTATTAGATTTATATGGATTCACAGATCGGCAAGAATTAGAATTTTTTGAAATGCTCCTAAATGTTTCCGGCATCGGACCAAAATCAGCCCTGGCTATTTTAGGCATTGCTTCAATTGAAACATTAAGGAAGGCCATTAAAACCAGCGACACCGCATATCTTACAAAAGTTTCCGGCATTGGCAGAAAAACGGCTGAAAAAATAATTATTGAATTGCGAGATAGAATAGGTGAAGAAAAAACAGGAACTTCTTTGCAGGGAGAATTAGATGCTCTGGAAGCTCTTAAATCTCTGGGTTATTCGCAAAATGAGGCACGCGAAGCCTTGAAAAAAGTAAAAGGAGATATAGATACCAACACCAAAATCCGCGAAGCCTTGAAAATATTAGGAGGGAAATCGCGATAATAGAACAAAAATTTGTTATGGAAATAGATAATTATGCCTGAATTACCAGAAGTTGAGACAACAGTGAGGGGTCTAAGAAAAAACATACTAGGCCTTATTATAAAAAGTGTCTGGACGGACCTAACCACAAGCGATAAACGGAAATGCGATACTGTCGCGAATATTAAATATTTCAAAACTTTTAAAAAAGAGGTGGTTGGTAGAAAAATCTTATCTGTTGAAAGACGGGCCAAAAATATTTTAATAAATTTGTCAGGCAAATCAAGGAAAACTATCCTTATTCATCTGAAAATGACCGGGCATTTGCTTTACGGAAAATACAAAAGAGATCCTATCAATCGATTCATTCATTTCACTATTACTTTTAAGAACGGAGAAAAATTATACTTCTCTGATATGCGTAAATTCGGGAAAATAACTCTACTAGATACAAAAGTGGCGCGCGACAGTAAACATTTGAACAACCTGGGTCCCGAGCCGCTGGAAAAAAGTTTCGGTTTCGCAAAATTTAAGGAGAGATTAGATAAAAAACCTCGTGGAAAAATTAAAACAGTGCTAATGGACCAAGGGGTATTGGCTGGAATAGGAAATATTTACTCCGACGAAATATTGTGGCAGGCAGGAATACATCCGGAAAAGAGAGTTGTGGCAATAAAAGAACCAGAACTGAAACTGATGTTTAAAGCGATAAAAGAAATACTGGCCAAAAGTATAGATTTCGGCGGAGATTCAATGTCGGACTATCGCAATATTCATGGCCTGCCCGGAAAATTTCAATTACACCACCAAGCCTATCGGCGAACCGGAGAAAAATGTCGAAAAAGAGGCCCACCTCACGGCGGGGCAAGTTGCCAGGGCATCATAACCAGAAAAATAATAAACGGCCGTAGCGCCCACTTTTGCTCGGTGCATCAGAAATGAATTTAGCATTAGTGTGCGACCGCTTCTTATTGCTAAATAAGACAAGTCACAGAACTCCAAACAATACTATCCCCAACGCCACCGAGACATTTAGGGATTCTTTTTTGCCGCGCATTGGGATTTCGGCGATTAGGTCGCATCTTTTTAGAATATTCTTGGGTATGCCTAACACTTCGGCACCCACGATGAAACAATTTTTGTTTTTTAATTTTACTTTTTTATAATCTATAGAATTTAGATCTTGCTCGACAGCAATAATTAAAAAATTTTCCTTTTTAAGTTTGGCCAACAGGGGGAAAATATTTTTCTTCTGTTCCCATGACACATATTCTTCCGCGCCCAGGGCAGATTTAGCTAAATCTTTTCGCTTGCGACCAAAACGGTCTAAGGGCGCCGGCGTGTAGCCTGTCAAATAAATTTTATTTATCCCGGCCGCATCAGCTGTCCGAAACATGGCGCCGACATTTTGGACACTTCGGATATTATGAAAAATTAAAATGGTTTCTCTTGGCATTTTTGGTTAAAATAATCTAGATTGCACATCTTCCAGCCTTTGTGCTTTTTGGGTCTTTTGTTCCGGCTCAGGCTCTGGGACTTCGGGTGTATTAATTTTTTGAAGCGCGCCAGGCAATTTTTTGAAGGTGTTTTCAAATGTTTTCATTGCTTCGTTTCCGCGCAGAGCAGCGGCCGGATGCAACATGGGCAAAATAAAATATTTTCCTACTTTAAAAAGTTTGCCTTGATCGCGAGTAATCTTGGCCATCGGTAAAAAATAATTCATGGAAAACCTGCCAAGTGGCACAATCACTTTTGGATTGATAATATCAATCTGCCTGGTCAAATATGGCTTGTAGCTTTCAATTTCTTCAGGCAGTGGATCGCGGTTGTCCGGCGGACGACGTTTGACGATATTAGTGATGTAAACATCGATTTCTTGCCAGCCAATTTCTCGAATGCATTTTCGTAGAAGCTGCCCGGCTCGTCCGACAAAAGGCCGTTTTTGCTGATCTTCATTAAAACCTGGTGCCTCTCCGATAAAAAGCACTTCGCAATTGGGATCACCTTCACCAAACACTAGATTGGATTTTAAAAGCGACAAGCTTTTATCGCCCATAATTTCTTTCTCCAAACCTTCGAGTGTGGCTAACTTGTCCATATATAAAGTATACCAAAAAAAATCATATTTTATCCTTATACACCATAAAATGTTATTATAAAAAGATGTTATTACGAGAACGGTTAAAAGAAGATTGGATATTTGTTCTATGTTTTTTTGTTTTAATTTTTCTCATCTATGGACAATCTTTGTCTGGAAATTTTGTTTTTGACGACAGAAATCTGGTTGAACACCAAGAACTTCTTTCCAATCTTCAAAATATGGGGCAAGTAATCATGTATCCATTCTGGAATACGGAAAGTGGGCTTTATCGTCCTATTACTCTCTTGAGTTATATGTTTAATTTTATATTTTTAGGCGCCGATCCTGCTGGATTTCATTTCATAAACCTAGTGTCATATTTTTTAATTTGTACGCTAATTTATCTATTCATTAAAAGACTGTTTAAAGAGAAAAAACTGGCGCTCGTCACCACTCTTTTGTTTTTACTGTTGCCGATACATACGGAAGTAGTGGCAAATATCTCTGGACGCGGGGAACTTTTAGCCTTATTTTTTTCTTTACTAACTCTCTATGAACTCGCAAACGCGAGGATAAACGAAAAAGAGACAAAGGGTACTGGAGAAGTGAACTTTTGGCGAGTGGGATTTTGGATGCTATTGGCTATAGGATCAAAAGAAACAGCCATCACGGTCATTCCTCTTGCTTTGATAGTTATATACATCAAAGAAAAGCGGCTGAACTTAGAAATGGCAAAAAAATATTTCCGGAGTATGTCGGCGATTTTACTAGCTGCAATCTTTTATTTTTTTGTGCGTTTTTTCGCGCTGGGACCGAAAAATTTTTTCCGGGTACAAACAAGTCTGATTGAAAATCCATTGATGTTTTCAGATGCTTGGTCGCGCGTCATCACCTCTCTAAAGATATTATGGATGTATTTTGTCAAAACTTTTTGGCCGGTAAATTTGTGTTCGGATTATTCTTACAACCAAATACCGGTCGTTAATAATTTTTTCAATCCTGGTACTATTCTAGGACTACTGCTTTTACTGTTCGCCATTGCGCTTATTTTTGTTTATAGAAACAAAAAACCTGTTATTTCGCTGGCTTCGGCCATATTTATTTTTAGTTTCTTGCCTGTTTCAAATATTTTCTTCCCCATCGGCACCATCGCCGGAGAAAGACTTTTTTTCTTCCCGACCTTGGGGCTTTGTTTGGGCTCGGTTTTCATACTGACCAGACTATTCGACTTTTCTTTGTCTAAAGGGGTTAAAGTCGCTCTTCTTTTTTTAGTTGTTGTTTGGCTCGGTGTTTACGGAGTTGCCTCTTTTAAAAGACAGGGTGTGTGGCTTGATGAGAAAAATCTATTTTTGTCCGGAGCGGTTTGTGCGCCTGAAAGCGTGCTCTCCAGGTCAAATTCGGGAGCCATATATTTACTGCACGGCAACCTCGAAAAAGCGAGGGAGGAGCTGGAATTGGCCAGGAAAATAAAGCCGATATACTCAAAGGGGTTAAATAATTTGGGTCTGGTTTACTTTAAAATGGGAGAAAATGAAAAAGCTAAGGAGCTTTATCGAGAAGCGCTTAAACAAGATTTTCCATACAGTGGCACATACGAGAATCTGATATTGTTGTATTTAAACGAGGGAAAAATTGATCAGGCGCGCCGTTGGCTTTTATTTTTATATCCAGGCAACCAAAAACTAGTAGACGCTTTAATAAAAAATTATTTAAAAAAATAAAAAAATGAGATTGTCTATTATTATTCCAATTCACAATGAAGAACGATATATAACCAAAGTGCTGGAGAAGGTTTTGGCCCTGCCTTTAGTGTGTGAAAAAGAAATCATCGTGGTAAATGATGGATCAACCGACAACACTAAAAAAATACTAGAAAAACTATCCGGCCATTTCTCTAGAAACAATAACTTTAAATTAATTCATCATCCAAAAAATCTAGGCAAGGGTGCTGCCGTGAAAACCGGCCTGTTGGCCGCCACCGGAAATCTTATAATTATTCAGGATGCCGATCTGGAATATAATCCAGAAGATATCCCTTTGCTTTTATCGCGAGTGACAGAAAATGTTTCAGCTGTCTACGGCAAAAGAAGCGCCCGAGTGTGGCCTAAGATGGGTTTTCATTATGTTTTAGGGGCAAAATTGCTGACTTATAATATTAATGTACTTTACCGAGCAAGGTTAGCTGACACCTATACCGGATATAAACTTTTTAATATCAGTAATCTGAAAATGGGTTTGCTAAAAGAACTGGCCAGTTCGGGTTTCGAATTTGAAGCAGAAGTAACCTGTAAAATACTTAAGGCGGGCGGCAAAATATTAGAAGTGCCAATACGATATATGCCTCGTGGCAAGAAAGAAGGAAAACATATCGCCATCCGCGACGGTTTGAAGGGACTTTCCATGATTTGGAGATGCAGATTTGGCTAGATATTTTATAAATTTATATAACTACAAAATTTTGTGGCAAATGTTATAATGCTGATGTTATGCAGAATTTTAAATTTATATTGTTTTCAATTGCAGTGCTGGGAGTATTGGGACTTTTGGGTTACTGGGCGATTTTAACTATTGAACCAGGTAGTGTTTACGTTGAGAGAGAAAAACAAAGACAACTTGAAGAACAAAAGGTGGCGCTGCAAAAAGAAGTGGAGGAGCTAAAAAGCCAGATCGCCCTTTCGGGAAAAACGCAAATACTGAAAGAAGAACCGGTGAAAGAATCAGAAACGACTTCCGACTCCGTCAGTCTAAAATACCAAAGCCTGATAAATGACCTGCAAAAGTTGATGGATGATAAGGTGCTAATGAGAGAAAAATCTCGCGGGACCAGAGTGGGTACTGTCCAAACATTTTTGAATATTTATTATGGTACTGACAAGAAAGTGGATAACAATTACGGCGCCGGCACCAAAACAGATATGCTTAATTTTCAGAAAGCGGAAGGACTGAAAGCCGATGGTGAAACCGATCCAGCCACTTTTCTAAAAATGATCGACTGGCTAAAGAAAAATTCTTAACTTTGGCGCTCTTTAGTCGTCCCATTCGAACCCTCGACCGAAATGGCCCCATTGCGCAGTTTCGGCGAATTTTACGTTATTTAAATTTAGAAATTTCTTTATGCCTCTCGGCGTTAAATCATATCCTGCCACTGGTATTTCTTTCCCATCCGCTACGGCCACTGCCATCACTGGCTCTGCTTTACCTATGGCGTAAGCGAGTTTGACAAATACTTCTTGGGCGCCCTTTTTTACCAAATCAACCGCGATCTTTCGCGCCATATATGCTCCTGAACGATCCACTTTAGTGGAATCTTTGCCTGAAAAAGACCCTCCGCCGATTGGAATTTCCGGTCCATAGTTGTCCACCACCAATTTGCGTCCAGATAAACCTGTATCTGCGTCAAAACCGCCCTGCGCCCACTCGCCTGCGGGATTGATTAAGTATTCTCTGGACTTGATGGTACTTTGCACCAGGGCTAAAAGCTCGCTGTTTTTTGTATGCTGAAAACTCGCCACCACTGTTTTAACTTTCCCTACCCCAAGCGAAGTGGAGGGGTCGTTTTCCAGAGTCACTTGCACCTTGCCATCGTACGGATATTTTTTATAAATTTTCATACAAAGGTCCCGCGCTAGATCATATTCTCTAGGCATCATGCTGGCCGTCTGGCTAGTGGCATAGCCTTTCATAATTCCCTGATCCCCCGCCCCGCCAGCATCTACGCTATGGGCAATTTCAGGGCTTTGCACAGATAAATTTATGATGATTCTAAAATCTCCGCCCACTATTTTTTTAACTATCTTTTCTAAGTCAGGTCTGACCCTACTAGTGACTTCTCCGTTGACCGTAATCAATTTGTGTCCTCCCATCACTTCCACTGCCACTCTGGAATTTTTATCATCTTTTAGATAAGCATCCAAGATATTATCGGCGATATAATCGCAAATTTTATCCGGATGCTTGGGGCTTACAAATTCGGCTGTGCGAGTTTTTTTCATATCTTCCCCTTGGGGGTCTGGATTTGGCACTTTCTTTACTAAAGAGTTGCCGGTGGGTCATAAAGCCAGTGCTCTCGCCACGCTCTTGATATAATATGTTAGATACTTACTATAGCATATTTCTTTTTATTTTCAATCAATCCTTGATTTGTGAACTTATTTCATATATATTGGGGACTATCCGCCCATAGCTCAGTTGGTAGAGCAATTCCCTTTTAAGGAAGTGGTCCCAGGTTCGATTCCTGGTGGGCGGACAAGCGTCAAGAAAACTCTAATCAAGAAAGAGTTTCGTAATTCAACTCTGTTTAGAATTTTAGGGGTGTTAAAAAACTTCAAGCAAAAACTGCTCAAAGACAGACTCGGCGTCTTTGCCTTGTTGGCGAGCTTGGGGCAAGAGGTAGGAGATCTTAGAGGAAAAATTTTTCAGCTCGGCCTCGGTAAATTTGCCGAAACTTTTTTTAAGAAGCATATCCTTGGCTTTCCAGAAAAGCACTCCGACTAATTCTTCCATTCCCACTCCAACATTTATCGCTTGGCGAAAATAAATCCAGGTATAAAGTTTGTTTCTTTGTCCGAAAGTGTTGGCCACTAAAAAATTATCAAATTTTTCTTTTTTCTCTTTCGGTAGTTCAAAAATATTCAGCTCGGCTCCGGCTTTTTTCAAAGCATCTAAAATCGGCTTGTTTAGCTTGCCTTCCAAAAAAATAAAAGAGTTGCTTGAATCAGCCATCGGTTGTAATTTTTCTAAAACAAAATCGCGGGTTTCTTCCCGATCAAAAATATTGGAAAAAATGACCGCGCATTGAGCGAAAAAAAGTCCCGCCCCGGAATAAAAACTCTCGGTTTGCAACGGGTCAAAGTCATTTCGGCTGATGAAAAAAATTTCCGTGCTTTCGGGTATGGATTTTATAAATTTTTCATAGCTGGAGTTTTTATTTTTGGCATCATCGCCGGCAAAAAGGTAAAGCATCCCGGTACTAAAATTTTAATAATAATTTTTCAAGTATATCAAAATCTGACTATTTTTTTGTATTCCACATATGGCGCGCCGTATTTGTCCACAAGGTGTTTTTCCATTTTTTTTACAAAGACAAACCTGGTAATCAGAAAAGCGACCAGAGTAAAGATTACGATGAAAAAAGAGTTACTGATCATTCCAAAGCCCAACATTAAAAGGAGCAAACCCCAGTGCGTTGGACTGCGAGTATAGCAATACGGTCCGCGGCAAAAAGTTTCTTTAGTCATAGCCTCTTTCTGGGTATCTTTGCCTAAACGGTGTGAAGTCTTCTGCGCCCAGAAGATTAGCAAGGAAGCTAATATTAAAAGCGCAAAACCAAGCGGTGCCGAACCGGCGCTGGCAAAAATTTTAATCGGAAATAGGGCGTCCAGAAAAAGGCCAGCTAAAAAAGCGATAAAATAAAAAGCGTAAGAGTGGGCCAAAATGTGGTGAACCTTGCTACTATTCATACTGGAAGTATATCACAAAA
>JAHFNV010000018.1 GCA_023267115.1 Candidatus Nomurabacteria bacterium
GGACAGGAAATACTGATGACCACTCTGCAAGATCCGGAACTTTGGAAAAAAACAAACAGGTGGGATGACACGGTGGTGGATATTTGGTTTAAATCAAAAATGGTCTCCGGGGGAGAGGTTGGGATTGCCAATACCCACGAAGAACCGATCACCGCCATGCTTACCCATTTTTTGGATTCGTACAAAGAAATGCCAATTTATATATATCAATTTCAAAATAAATTCAGAAACGAATTGCGGGCCAAAAGTGGGATTATGCGAGTACGAGAATTTATTATGAAGGATCTTTATTCGTTCAACAAATCGGAAGAAGAATTTAAGGAGTTTTATGAAAAGTGTGCAGAGGCGTATATAAAAATATTCAAGCGCGTGGGTATAGGACATAAAACATATCGCACCCTTGCCGCTGGTGGATCTTTTACTACTGGACTGACTGATGAATTCCAAACCATTTCTTCTGTCGGTGAAGATACTATTTATATTGACGAAAACAAGGGGTTGGCAATAAATAAAGAGGTTTATAATGATGAAAATCTAGAAAAATATGGATTTAATAAGTCAAAACTTCGAGAAGAGAAAGCGATTGAAGTAGGGAACATTTTCCCATTGGGCACCAAATATGCCGATGCGCTGGGCTTAACTTACCAAGATGAAAAAGGCGAAAGACAAAAAGTTTTCATGGGTTCCTATGGCATAGGTCTTGGACGACTGATGGGCACAGTGGTAGAAGTTCTATCTGATGATAAGGGCATAGTCTGGCCAGAATCTATTGCGCCGTTTGCGGTGCATTTGCTTGTCTTACAAAGTGGAGATGATAAAAATATTTTAAAAGAAGCGAATAAAGTGTATGAGAGTTTATCAAAGGCTGGTATTGAGGTTTTATTTGACGACAGGCAAGGCCTGTCGGCGGGAGAGAAATTTGCTGATGCTGATTTACTTGGTATTCCAATGCGTGCGGTAATTTCCACAAGGAGCATACAGGACGGTGGAATAGAAATAAAAAAGCGAACTGAAGAAAAAGGAGAAATTATATCTCTGGATGAATTATTAAAAATACTTAAATCTAGCACCTAGCACCTATAACCTAATCCATCATGTTTGATAAACTTTATAAATTAATTTCGAATGATATTGGCATAGATTTGGGTACTTCAAACACACTGGTCTATTTGAAAGGCCACGGTATTGTGATAAACGAGCCTTCGGTAGTGGCGGTTAATATCAAGACCAACCAAATTCTAGCCGTTGGTACGCCAGCCAAACAAATGTTAGGCCGTACACCCCTGCACATCAGAGCTATTCGCCCGCTAGTTGACGGTGTTATTTCGGATTTTGAAATTACGGAAGAAATGCTTTCATATTTGATTGGCAAAGCGGATAAAATGTCCAAGAAATTAGCTAAGCCGCGAGTTTTAATCGGCATCCCTTCGGGTACAACTAATGTTGAAAGTAGAGCTGTTTATGACGCGGCCCGCTCGGCTGGCGCCCGGGAAGTTTTTTTAGTGGAAGAACCGATGGCAGCGGCTATTGGTGTTAGATTGCCAATCAAAGAGCCGGTAGGTAGTATGATTATAGATATCGGTGGTGGGACGACGGATGTGGCAGTTATCTCTTTAGGTGGAGTTGTTAAGTCAAAAAACTTAAAAGTAGCTGGTGATAGGTTAAATAACGATATTATCAGTTTCATGCGCGATGAGTTTAAAATACTGATTGGCGAAAGAACAGCTGAAATAGTAAAGATTGCCATCGGTTCAGTTATGCCCGGAGAATATATGGAAACGAAAGTCAACGGGCGTGATCTCTTGACCGGATTGCCCCGTGAAGTGGTGGTGACGGATGCCGATATTCGCGAGGCAATATTGGCATCAACGAAAGAGTTAGTGGAAGGCATCAAAGATATGCTGGAAATGACGCCACCGGAAATTTTGTCGGATATAATGCACCAAGGAATTACGCTTTCCGGCGGTGGAGCCTTGCTTTCGGGTCTTGATAAACTTTTGCAAAATGTTCTCCGTATTCCGGTTTATGTCATAGATGATCCACTGACGGCTGTGGCTCGCGGTACGGGAATCATTTTAGATGACATTCTGCAATATAAAGAAATTTTAATCGGCAATCAAGATGAGCTACCTCCTAGATAGAAAGATGAAGAGAAGGAAGTTTTTTAAATTCGTATTTTTTTTTATGCTACTCTTTATTTTAATTTATTTTCGCTCCGTCATTTTTAGCGGGCTTGCTTATGGGAGCCATTTTGTTTTTCGCCCCATTTTAGTTCTAGAAAATAATCTTGAAGAGCAATGGATAATCATCAGTTCATTTTTCAAATCTAAAAAATCTATTTTTATGGAAAATGAAAACTTAAAATCTGAATTAAATGAAATATCAGCTAGAATTTCAAATTATAATTCTGTTTTAGAGGAAAATACTCAAATTAAAGAGATTCTAGGAAGAAAAAATGAAAAAACAGTCATGATTCTTGCTGCTATTTTAGGAAAGTCCAATCAGAACCTTTATGATACTGTAATTATTGATGTCGGCGTAAAACAGAAAATAAAAGTCGGTGATACGGTCTTTGCCTTGGGAAATGTACCAATCGGGCGGATTGCCGAAGCATATGCCGATTCTTCAAAAGTGATTTTGTTTTCAAGTGGGGGAGAGAAAACAGAAGCAATGATTGCTTCCAAAAATGTTTTCATGCCAATTGTCGGCCGAGGCGGAGGAAACTTTGAAATGATTTTGCCGAGAGACTTTTCAGTGGAGAAAGGCAATCAAGTTGTTTTGCCCGGGCTCACCCCTTATGTACTGGCAATTGTGCAGACAATAATTTCCGATCCACGGGATGCTCTGCAAAAAGCTTTACTAGTGAGCCCGGTAAATATCCAAGAATTGAAATTTGTAGAAATAAAAACAAACTGAAACAAACTAATTTAGAAATAGCAAATTTAGCAATAAGAAGCGGTCGCACACTATTGCTAAATTTGCTTTTAGGAGCAATAATTTTATAATTAAAATAATGCAATTCAAAGTTGAGAAAAAGTTGAATAAATCCCTGGCCCGAGTGGGGGAGATCAAGACGACTCATGGGGAAATACACACTCCGGCCTTTGTGCCGGTGGCTACCAAGGCCTCTGTGAAGGCGCTTACTCCCGAGCAGGTGAAGGATTTAGGGGCGGAAATTATTTTGGGGAATACTTATCATTTATATTTACAGCCGGGAGATGAGCTGGTGAAAAATGCTGGAGGGGTGGGCAAGTTTATGAATTGGCATGGCCCAACCATGACCGACTCCGGCGGTTTTCAAGTTTTTTCTTTAGGTGTGGCTTATGGTAAAGAGATTTCTAAAGTCACAAAAATTACTGATGCTTCTTTTTTAATTCCTGAACGTTTTGACGATTCTGATGCGCCGAGGTTGGCAAAAATAGGAGCCGATGGAGTTTCCTTTAAATCTCACTTGGATGGTTCCATTCACTACATTACCCCCGAAAAGTCAATCCAAATTCAGCATAATCTTGGCGCAGATATAATTTTTGCTTTCGATGAATGTACTTCGCCAGTTGAAAATCTACAATATCAAGAGGAAGCGTTGGAACGGACGCATCGGTGGGCAGAGCGTAGCCTAGAGGAACACAAGCGTTTAAACGGAGCGGAAAAAGATTTTCTTGCGGGGTCGCGTCCCAACGTGTTCGCTGGGCGCTCCTTCTCGGGCCGTCGCCCTGCGAAAGACCCCGACAATAAAACTTTTTCCGCTCCAGCCATTTTTGGCATTGTGCAAGGTGGTCGTAATGAAAATCTACGCAAAAAATCTGCGAAATTTATCGGGAGTTTGGATTTTGACGGTTTCGGTATTGGCGGCTCTTTCGCCAAAGAAGATATGTCTACGGCCGTCCGATGGGTAAATGAAATTTTGCCAGAAAATAAACCGCGGCATTTGTTGGGCATTGGCGAGCCGGAAGATATTTTCATGGGAGTAGAAAATGGAGTGGATCTTTTTGATTGCGTGACGCCGACCAGAAATGCTCGCAATGGCACGCTTTATACCAAGCATGGGAAAATAAATATAATGAATGTAAAATACAGGGATGATTTTGGGCTTATCGAAAAAAGTTGTGAATGTTACACTTGTAAAAATTACAGCATTGCTTATTTGACACATCTTTTTCGGGGCAAAGAAATGCTGGCCGCCATCCTAGCCTCAATTCACAACCTGTATTTCATTGTTAATTTAGTCAAAAAAATTAGGCAATCAATTTTAGATGATAATTTTTTTGACTTTAAGAAAGAATTTCTGTATACTTATTTTCACCAGAATGGCTAAGAAAAAAACAAAAAAACCGGCTAAAAATTGGAGAAAATTTTGGAAGCTTGGAGTGGATGAATTTAATACTCAATATTTTGATATCACCCGGAACGGCGAGCTAGTCGTCCAAGAGGGGAATTATATTTATAATCTAAATGATATCGTTAAAAAGTACGGTTCACCAACCGAAATAGTTTTCCCTTTTATTTTAGAAGAAAGACTTGAGGATTTACACGATTATTTCAGGGCTTATATGAAAATCGGGGGATATAAAGGCAAGTTTTACTATCATTACCCAATGAAGGTCAACCAAAATAAGGAATTTATCATGCCGCTTATTTCCGAGGGGGCGCATATGGAGGTCGGTTCTGTCAATGAATTGTGGCTGGTGAAAAAGCTTTGGGAAGAAGATAAGTTTCATTCAAAACTTCGGGTGCTTTGCAACGGTCCGAAAACCGACGCCTATATTAGATTAATAGAAGATTTGCATTTAAAGAATTTATCTATTATGCCGATTATTGAGGATGAGCACGAACTAGAGAAGTTATCAAAGTATAAAGGCGAAATTGGCATTAGAATCAATTTAAACACTAAAGCCGATACTCATTGGGATAAGAAAATTGACCGTTTTGGTTTTACCGCTAAGCAAATTTTAGAATTACCAAAGATGAAAAATTTAAAATTGTTACATTATCATATCGGTTCGCAGATTACTACCGCGTCAAGTGTCATCAAGCCGATAGTAGAGGCGATGGAGTTATATGTCAAACTGATAAAAATTCAATCGAGTCTTGACACTCTTGATATTGGTGGCGGGTTTGGGGTACCTTACGAAAAAAAACCGTTTTACAGTGCTAAAGGAATGTCGGAAAAAATGATCAAACTCTTAAAAAAGATTAGCGATGAAGCCGGTATTAAACATCCTAATTTGGTAATAGAGTGGGGAAGATATGTTGTTGCGCCTGCTCAAGTGACAATCTTCAGCGTGATTGCCGAAAAGTCCATTCCCAAAGGGAATGCCAAGAGCTGGTATGTGATTGATGGGAGTTTTATGAACGACTTGTTGGATACTTGGGCCATTCATCAGAAATGGCATATCGTGCCGGTGAATAATGCCAATACTAATTCTTTAAAAAGTGTCTGGTTGGCGGGATCTTCTTGTGATTCTGACGACAAATATACAGCTGGAGGCAGTTACGTTTTGATGCCAAAGTTGAAAGAAGGGGAAACGCAATATTTTGCTGTTTTTGATTCCGGCGCTTATCAGGACGCCTTGGCTTCTCATCATTGTTTATTATCTTCGCCAGCAAAATTAATCGCCCAAGATGGTGCTATAAAAATTGCTCGTAAGCGGGAAACCGCTGACTCTATTGGCAGACTTTTTGGTTGGAACGGAGATCATAAGTAAAAGTAAAGTAAAAATGATTTATGCAAAATGTTTCAAAATTGATGTTAGTTATAGTTTTTTTGATTGTGTTAGGAAGCCTGGTTGTTACTTGGAAGCTTACTTGGAAGCGAAGCTTCCAAGTAACTCGCCTGACAATCGCAGGGCAGATTTTGAAAGTTGAAGTTGTAAAAACTCCACAAGCTCAAGCGCAGGGACTTTCTACTAGGCAAGACCTAGTAGAGAACGAGGGAATGCTGTTTGTTTTTGATCATCCGGCCAGGTATTCTTTTTGGATGAAAGATATGAATTTTCCAATAGATATTATTTGGTTAAATCAAAATTTTCAAGTAGTTTATATTAAAAAGAATGCCAAGCCCAATTCGTATCCTGAAATCTTTACCTCCGATCAAAACGCCCAATATGTTTTAGAAGTGATAGCTGGCTTTTCTGATAGAAATAATCTAGAATTACTAAACATAGCATCAATAGAGAATTTGAAATAATATGACAAATTTACCTACCTTAGAATTTGTTTTAAAAAATTACAGTAATTTTAATTCACGGGCTACTCGCGATGCTCTTGTTGCTTATTGGCGTCACGTTGAGAAAGGGGGAAAAATGTTCTGGGCAGTAGCCGGAGCCATGTCTTCAGCCCGACTTGGCATCACTTTATCTCCGGCCATAAAAGCCGGGCTTATTTCCGGCTTGTCAGTTACCGGCGCCAATTTGGAAGAATCGCTGTTTCGATTAGTGGCCCATAACCATTATAAAAATTTTCCGGATTATCGATACTTTACCAAGCAAGACGACGTTAAAATTTTGGAAAACCGCATGCGCCGAGTGACCGATACCAGTATTCCAGAAGACGAAGCTTTCCGAGTGGTGGAGAAATATATAGTGCCTGTTTGGCGAGAAGCTACTCTAAACAACAAACGCAAATTTTGGCACGAATATTTTTATGAGCTTGTGCAATCGGTGGACAAAAAATTGTATCAAGGAAACAGTAATGAATGTTGGCTTTTGGCCGCCGCTTTACAGAACCTGCCAATGGTGATTCCCGGATATGAAGACTCAACCTTCGGCAACATTTTTGCTTCCTATGTTAAAAGTGGCGAATGCAATGCCAATATCGCCAAGTCCGGTATTGAATATATGGTTTTGTTTTACGAGCAATATAAAAAACTTTCTTCAGGGGCCGGGGTTGGTTTCTTTCAGATTGGCGGAGGGATTGCCGGAGATTTTCCAATCTGCGTTGTACCATCTATCAAGTATGATCTTAAACAAAAAGTGAAACCATGGGCGTATTTCTGCCAAATTTCCGATTCTACCACTTCCTACGGTTCGTATTCCGGAGCTACACCCAATGAGAAAATCACCTGGGACAAACTTACCGCCGAGACCCCAATGTTTGTTATTGAGTCGGATGCTACCATAGTTGCTCCACTCATTTTGACTGCGCTTCTGGAGTGTAAAGCAAATCCAAGCGAAGCAAATGCATTGATAAAAAAATATTCTAAATAAAAACATTCATGCCAAAGAAAAAATTAATCACTATTGGCTTAATTCAAAGCAAAGTCTCAAGCGATTTAACTGCGAATTTAAAAAAAACAGAAAAAATGATTCGCCGAGCAGCTAGGGCGGGCGCGCAGATTATTTGTTTGCAAGAATTATTCCAAACCTTGTATTTTCCTCAAAAGCAAAAAATGCAGAAGGATAATTTTGCAGAAGACATACGGGGGCGAACCGTTTCTTTTATGAGACAATTAGCCAAAGATGTGGGGGTGATTTTGATTGTCCCTTTTTATGAAAAAAGGAAAGGCAAATATTATAACACTGCCCTTGTATTGAATAATAAAGGAAAGCTTTTGGGGCAATATGATAAAATTCATATTCCGCAAGATCCCGGCTTTTATGAAAAAGATTATTTTGAACACGGAAAGAATGACTATAAAATTTTCAAGACCAAATTTGGCACCTTTGCAGTTTTAATTTGTTTTGATCAATGGTTTCCTGAAGCGGCGCGCGAGGCCCGTTTAGCTGGAGCAGAAATAATTTTTTACCCAACAGCCATTGCGGACATCATCGGTTATCAACATTCCAATAATTGGCATGATGCGTGGGAGACCAGTATCAGAGGTCATGCTATTGCCAACAGTGTGGTTGTGGTAGCCGTTAATCGTGTGGGCGTAGAAGGACGCTCCAGATTCTTTGGGCAATCGTTTATGGCCGATGCTTGGGGCAAGGTTCTCGCGCGTGCGTCTAAAGGTAAAGAAGAAGTTCTAGTGCAAAAGGTTGATCTTGAATATAATAAATTCCTCTCCGAGGGTTGGGGATTTTTGCGCTATCGCCGACCCAATACATATAAGAATATTACCTCTAATAAATTTATCAGTCGATCTAAAAAATTAAAAAATGTAGCGCATTATAAGGCAGAAAAAAAGGCTCTAGAGCGAAAATGACCAAAGATACGCCACTTTCTTCTTTAGGTTTTCATATGCCAGCAGAATGGGAACCACATTCTGCTGTTTGGCTCGCTTGGCCATATGACAGGATCTCTTTTGGTTCTCTAAACGAGCCGGATGGTAAACCGGACCGAGAGCGTCTAACCAGAGTGGAGAGCAAATTTGCTGAAATAATTGCGGAGCTCTCTAAAAGTGAACAAGTAGAATTGTTGGTTATGGAGAATCAAGAACATTCTAACATTCTAACGAATATTAGAATGTTACCGAATGTTACAATTCACGAAGTTGATTATGCGGATGTCTGGACACGTGATTATGCCCCAAGTTTTGTGCTCGACGGGGATGGAAAATCTACGGCTGTTAAATGGGAATATAACGCTTACAGTAAAAAATTTCCGATGCTGATCAAAGACAATGGAGTGTTTAAAAAACTGCAGCAAGAATTGAAAATGAAAATGATTGAGCCTGGCATGGTGATGGAGGGTGGAGCTATTGAAGTCAATGGCAATAGTACGCTTCTCACCACTGAACAGTGCTTACTAAAAAGAAATCCAAATTTAAGCAAGGGAGAAATAGAAAAATTTTTCTCTAAATATCTAGGAATAAAAAAAACTATCTGGCTGAAGGATGGGATAATGGGTGATCATACCGACGGGCATATTGACGAAGTGGCGAAATTTATTGCTGTCAATAAAGTTGTTTGCGCCTACGAGGATAACAATAAGGATGAGAATTATGAAATATTAAAAAATGCCTATGAATTCTTGAAAGCTGAATTGCTTGAAGTGATTAAACTTCCAATGCCGCATATGACTTATCATGGTGGCGAAAGAGCTCCAGCTTCATATGTTAATTTTTATATTGGCAATAAAGTAGTGCTGATGCCAACCTTTAATGACCCAAATGATGCCAAGGCCTTAGAAATTATCCGGTCGCAATTTCCAAATCGCAAGGTAACAGGAATTGATTGTAGTGATATTATCTACGGTGGTGGAGCTATTCATTGCCTGACCCAACAACAGCCGGTCGCATAGTGAACAAAAGAAAACCCCCGCTTTAGGCGGGGGAATTCATTTTTATCGCGGGCATCTATAAGCCGAATTCTGTTTCAGTACGCCGAAGTTTTCACATAGGCGACTAATGATAGCTATTTGTCTAGGCCCTAAATTACTCTAGGGCTCAAGCGATTCTCCCCTTACCAGTTTAATTAAACTGGTAAGAGACACGATCTTGCACAGAGATAAGGATTTAGCCGTTTCAGCCGGACTTAACCGGGTCGTTTCTGTTCGCACCTATATATTGCTATATGTGGGTGTTACCCACTACCCATTTTGGCCCCGCATAAATGCGGGGTAACTGTGTTCGGACTTTCCTCTCCAACATTACGTCAGAGTAGCCATCCGATGCCCGCCTAAAAATGCTACCAGACTTGCAATTTTTTTGCAAGTATGCTATGCTGACCCTTGTGAGTATGAGGTCGTTCTCATATTTATCGAACAATGTATGTGCCCAAAAAACGCCGCAAGGCGTTTTTTGTTTTTTTAGTCAATCTTTCTTCAAATTCGGAATTGTGGACCCTACCGGATTCGGACCGGTGACCTCCTCATTGCAAATGAGGCGCTCTACCAACTAAGCTAAGGGCCCTAAAACATTTTTATCAAAATATTCCGGGCGGCCATCATAATGGATTA
>JAHFNV010000001.1:0-5869 GCA_023267115.1 Candidatus Nomurabacteria bacterium
TTCATTTCTTAAACTTTATTTTCTCTTCTACGCCCCTGATTATTTTATCCGGTTGGAAAAATTGGTTTAGCTTTACAGTGTTTTTCTTAACATTTAGATTCCCGTCTTTCCATAGTTTGACTTCAAGAAGCATGCCCTGCATGGTATTTTCTGAAAAAGCTTGGTCAAAGATTAAATTACCCAACGAATAAGCAATAAATCCGTTTTTATAAACTTCGATATCTTCTATTACATGTGGATGATGCCCCACCACTATTTTGGCACCGTCGTCAATCGCTCTATGGGCTAGATGTTCTTGCCTCTCGTTGTGTTTTGTCTGATATTCTTCGCCAAAATGAAATGATACGATAAGATAATCAACCTGTTTGGCTGCATTTTTTATGATTTCATCAAAACGAGGATTACTAGTCAGAAGCACCCCCGCTTTATTTACTCCCACCTCTAACCAATCCGGTCCTTTGTCCGAGAAACCAATAAAGCCGATTTTCAGACCATACTTTTCAATAATAGTCGGCTCTTCTGCTTCTTTCTGATTCATGCCTCCTCCGGTAAAAAGAATCTCGTTTTCTTTCAACCGAGCCAGAGTATTGATATAAGCCTCAAGTCCAAAGTCGCCAACGTGATTGTTCGCCACCGATAAAATGCTTATGCCCGCGCCCTTTAAGGCCGGGACGATAGCAGGATCCATCCTAAAGGAGTATAAATTACGCATATCTTCGCCCCGATCTGAAGCTGGGCCTTCTAGATTGGCAAAGACAATATCCGATTTTTTTAAGATCTCCAATTTTTCAAAAAGAGTTGAGTAATCTCCTTTAAAATTTTTCAGTACGTAATTTTTTACTCCCCGATCAAGCATTATATCGCCGGCGAAAACAAAATTCACAAAATCGGGCTCGTTTGATTCCGCTATATCAATTTTTGCTTTTACCCATTCGCTATTAACATCATCCGTTCTGCCATAATAAACATTTTTCTTTAAATCTTTTAAAATATTTTCTACATCTTTATAACGATCGGGACTATGCAGAAGAATAATGGCCAAAGAACGAGAACCTGCTTTTGTCAGCGGAACGGAGAAAAGCGAAACGACTGTTTGCCGAGCTATATCGGTGTATCCGCTTTTTCCACCAAGATAACCATCTTTGTGTAGAAATTGGCTGTTATTTGACCAATTGTGTTTTTGGTTAGCATAACTTCGCTCGGTAGTTATTTTAAATAAATCAGGGTTCTTATCTTTTATATATTTTGTCAATTTAAATAAATCTAAAGTGGTCGACACATTATAAGGAGAAAGTCCACTGGGGTCGACAAAAGAAGTTTGGGCAAGTCCTAAATCTTTTGCCTTGTCATTCATTTTTTTTATAAAAATGTCCCGCCCAGAATATTCGGCCACAGCTTCGGCCGCATCATTGCTCGATTCAAGCAATAGGGGATACATCAAGTCACTCGTTTTTATTTTTTCACTCAAATGAAAATTTCCATTTTCACCTTCAGTCTTTAAAACTGTCCTGGATATTTTTACCACTGCTTCTTGGTTTTGAATATCCTGCGAAGTGCTAGCAGTCATCAGCTTAGAAAGCGAAGCGATTGGGAGTTTCTGATCTTGGTTTTTGGCCAAAATAATTTCGCCAGTGTCCAGGTCGCCGACAGTATAGGCTAGGGCCGAGATTTTTGGCCTTGGTGTTTCTCTTCCCGGATTCTTGATGAAGTAAAAATTTGGCGCTATTTCTTCTGCGGTCAGAGGTTTATTGGCAGGACTATTATCAAAAGCCCGCCAGGCCGTCGCCATATTGTTCTCTATCGTCTGAATTATCTTTTTATATTCAACACCTTTGAAAATAAACCAACTAAAAAGAACCCCAAAGATCATCGAGCCCAACGCCAAAAATACCAGTTTAGTTTTAGATTTCAGTTCTGGGCCAGTCGAATTCATATTAATATATAATCTATCGTTTTCCTCTCCAAATCAACCATTTTAACTTTTATTTTTACTTTATCGCCCAAGCGGTATTTTTTTTTCTTTTTTTGACCGACCAATTCCAGTTTCTTTTCATTAAAAATATAAAAGTCGTCGCTTATGTCTCGCATTCGCACTAAGCCTTCGCATTTGGTATTCATTTCTTCCACATAAATGCCCCATTCACTCACCCCGCTTATAATTCCTTCAAAATTAAAACCTATTCGTTTGGACATATACTCAACTTGTTTGTATTTTATCGAAACTCGTTCGGCGTCCGAGGCCCGTTTTTCCTGCTCGGACGATTTTCTAGAAATTTCTTCATATTCACTCAGTTTTTCCTTGCCTATTTTTCGGCCAGCCAAATATTCGGCTAACAGCCGATGCACCATTATATCCGGGTATCGTCTGATGGGGGAAGTGAAGTGGGTATAATATTGAAAGGCCAAACCATAATGGCCGATATTTTTAGTGGAATAAATTGCTTTGGCCATCGAACGGATAACTGCCCGATGCACGGTGTCCTTGGCCAGGATTTTGCCGCTTAATTTTTCCAAAATTTTATTTATTTCTAGCGAAGGTATAACTCCGTCTTTTATCGACACTTGATGCCCCAAACTTTTCAAGAAAAATGCCAAATCAGCCATTTTTTCTTTGCTCGGCAGATCGTGCACTCGATAAATAAATAAATTTTTATCTTTCACATTGGTAGCAATTTTTTCCGCTACTTTTTTATTAGCTAAAAGCATAAACTCCTCAATCAATTTATTGGCATCGCCACGTTCTTTCTTTGTTATTTTAATCGGCACCCCTTTTTCGTCCAGTACAAATCGAACTTCTTCTTGATCAAGCGATATTGCTCCCTTGGCGAATCTTTCTTTAGTCAATTTTTTTGCCAAATTATTTAAAATGACCAGCTCTTTATGAAAAGGGGCGGTGTTTTTTTTAATTGCTTCCTCTGCCTCCTGATAAGTAAATCTTTTTTGAGAATGGATAATAGTTCGCCCAAACCATTCTTTTTTCACCTTGGCGTTTTTGTCCAGCCTAAAAACAGCGCTCATGGTTAATCGGTCTGTATTCGGCAACAAACTGCATAAATCATTGGACAACGTTTCTGGCAACATGGGAATAGTGCGGTCAACCAAATATACCGAAGTGCCTCGTTGGCGCGCTTCACGATCCAGTTCGCTTCCGACTTGGACATAATGCGACACATCGGCTATATGAATGCCTATTTCGTATTCACCATCACTCAATTCTCTAAAAGAAATTGCATCATCAAAATCTTTAGCATCAGATGGGTCAATAGTAAAAGTGACAACCTTTCGGAAGTCCCGTCGCCTGGCATAATCTTTTTCCTTCATTCCGGCATGTTTTATTTTTCTGGCTTCCGCTTCAGCTAGCCTTGAGATTTCGGAATCAAAACCTTTTTCTATGGCGATGGCATGCATTTCCGCATCATTCTCCCCCGGCTTACCCAAAATTTTCACTACTTTTCCCTCTGGCGCTTTCAGGGGATCTTGCCAAGAAATTATTTTGACAAAAACTTTTTGACCAGCCCTAGCGCCGTTTAAAAAATTCTGTGGTATTAAAATGTCGGTGTACATTTTCGGGTCGTCTGGTTTTAAAAAAAATATTCCCTTATCCGATTCCAACACCCCCGCAAAACCAATTTTTGCCCGGGAGATTATTTTTGAAACCTCGGCGGTTTGTCGGCCATAGCCTTTAGGATGCAGAATTATTTCTACCATGTCGCCATGCAGAGCGGTATTTAAATGTCTTGAATCAACTTCCGGATCCTCTCCTTTATTTTTCTCTTCTCCCACTTTCACATAGCCGGTGCCTTTGGAGGAGATAGAGATTGTGCCTTGTTTTCTATTTTTCATATCCTTACATCTTAATATAACACAAAACTTCCCAAATTTGCTTTTCAGAATTTTTGTGCTAGACTCGAGATATGCTGAAAATAAGATTACAGAGAATTGGAAGACGTAATGATCCGGCCTTTCGCGTAGTTTTAACTGATTCAAGAAACAGCGCAAAAAGCGGAAAGTTTAAGGAAATACTTGGCACCTACAATCCCACAATGAAAGACAAGACGGGCCGGACAAATTTTCAAATCGATAGAATAAAATACTGGATTTCTCAAGGAGCGAAACTCTCGGACACTATGCACAACTTTTTAGTGCATCAAAAAGTGGTAGCAGGCAAGAAAATAAATGTTTTGCCGAAGAAGCATCCGACCCAAAAGAGAAAAGAGTTAAAGGCAAAAAAATAATTTGTAAATTTAGAGATAGTTTTATATAATTGTTGTAAGCAGTCATTTAGTCAATACTGCAAGAAAGAATTACAAGCTTATCAGAATATATTATGCAAGACGCAGATAAAGTGTTTTTAGAGTATGTAGTGAAGGCTCTAGTGGACAATCCGAATGACGTGAAGATTGATCGCACGGTCGACGAAATGGGTGTGCTCATCAGTCTGACCGTGAATCCTGCCGACATGGGCAAAATTATTGGCCGGATGGGTAACACCGCCAAAGCTATTCGCACTCTGCTTCGGATTATCGGTATGAAGAATAATGCCCGAGTGAATCTGAAGATCAATGAACCCGAAGGTGGCACGAGACCAGAATCTTCTAGGTCAGAGAGCTACATCAGTTCAGCTCCTTCGATGAAAACGGTAGATCAGGCAATGGAAGACCTTAAAGGTATTTAATGACTTTTCACGTTGTCAGTATTTTCCCCGAGACCTTCGATTCCTATTTAAAAGAGTCTATTATTGGGCGGGCCATCAAGAATAGAAAAATTAAGATTAAATTTTATAATCCGATTAATTACTGTGCCCCGAAAGAAAGGGTGGATGACAGGCCCTATGGCGGGGGTCCAGGTATGGTAATCCGCCCGGAACCAGTTTTAAAAGCACTTTCTAAAATCAAACTAAATAAAAGAACAAAAATAATTTTACTTTCTCCGAGTGGCCAAAAATTTACAACTTCTTACGCAAAACAAGTAGCCAAAAAATATACTGATATTATTTTAATCTCTGGCCGTTACGAAGGGATAGATGCACGGGTTGCAAAAATTTTTAAAGCTGGAAAAATTTCAATTGGGGATTATGTATTGACTGGCGGCGAGCTTCCAGCCATGGTTTTAATAGACTGCATTGCTCGCCAGATTCCGGGAGTTTTGGGCAAATATGAGTCTCTAGAAGAAGAGCGTATCTCTTCCAGTGAAGTCTACACCCGTCCAGAGAAATTAGTTTATAAAGGTAAAAGTTATAAAGTTCCTAAAGTGTTGTTGTCAGGCAACCATGCAAATATTGGGAAATGGAAACTAGCTAATTGATTGGTTATTTGTATATAATTAAGCGCATGGCGGGATTATTTGAACAATATAGTGATAAAGAAGGAAAAGCTAAAAAAATAGAAAAAATGACCAGACGCGCTTTTCTTGGAACAACAGCAACCGCAGTTGCTACTGTTGCATTTCCCACGGTTCGTGATGTGTTACAAGAAACTTTTAATGCTAAAGGACTTTTGGAACAAATAAATCAAAAAGTGGCTTTAATAAAAAAACTATATAATATCGAGATTAAATCAAAACTGACAGGCATAGAGGAAGCGCTAAAGAAATTAGAGGGAGTAGAAGACCAAGAAGTTTCATTGGCGAAGTTTAACAGAGCCCTTGATTATTTAGTTGATGGTTTTTCAAAATACCCTCCATTTTTTATAAAATTATTACAAATAAGGCATATAGTGGTAGATGATAGTTTAATTGCCAGAGGGCATTCTTCCACTATGGGTGTGACTTTTACTAAAGAGAGTGGCCAGAGAAATAATATGTTTATTGAAGTATCTAATGGGAAACTTGATACTAATAGATGGCTTGGTTGGAAAGAGGAAGAAGTTTT
>JAHFNV010000001.1:5969-26475 GCA_023267115.1 Candidatus Nomurabacteria bacterium
GAAGTTTTTGCATTTTTCAGAAAAAGCTTGACAGAAATATTGGTATGAGTATACTCTGGCTATTGATTGAGTCTCGGGTGCAGCTTTATGTTTGTATTATAAGGCTTTAACAAGCATCTTTTTTATATTATGCAAACCCAACGAGTGCGTCCGAAGAAATATTTTTCAAGGTATAAAAAACCCTTGATAGAATTTCCTAATTTAATCGAAGCCCAAATAAAGTCTTTTAAATGGTTGGTAGAAAATGGCCTGGGAGAGGTTTTTAAAGAATTTTCTCCAATTACTGACTATTCTGGCAAGAAGTTTCAACTGGATTTCGCCTCTTTTTCTTTGAGCGAATCTAAATTTGACGAAAATTATTCCAAAATAAATAAGCTTTCATATCAAGGGCTTCTAAAGGTTCGAGTCAAACTCACCAATAAAATTCTGGGTACTGCTAGAGAGCAGGAGATTTTTATGTCTGAATTTCCGCTGATGACTCCGCATGGCACCTTTATTATAAACGGTGTGGAACGGGTGATCGTGCCACAATTAGCCCGGAGCTTCGGAGTTTTTTTTACCGAGTCGGAGAGTAAGGGCAAAATTTATTTTGGCGCGAAGATTATTCCTGCTCGCGGAGTTTGGATTGAAATAGAATCGGAATCAGATGGAGCTATTTACGTCAGGATAGATAAAAAGAGAAAATTTCCAGCAACCACTCTTCTTCGGGCGATGGGCTATCGTACCAACGAAGAGATATTGGAAGCTTTTGCCGGCAATATTCAAAGTGACATTTTAGAGAAAGCAATTAAAACATGTTTCTCAAAAGATTTGGCTAAAACAATAAATGACGCTTATGTTGAAATTTACAAACGTCTAAGAGACGGCGATATGGCCACGGCCGAAAATGCCGGCGAGTTTATCAATTCTTTATTTACGCCGGAGCGTTACGATCTTTCACCAGTTGGCCGGTTTAGATTTAATCAGCGTTTTCTAAAAGGCTTAGAGGAAGCAGAGCTTGCTCGCCGAACGATTTCCAAAGAAGATTTGGTGGTTGTCATTACCAACATTGTTATTTTAAACAATACTCCGGGAGCTAAATCTGACGATATAGATCATTTAGGTCAAAGACGAGTACGGTTTGTCGGCGAAACACTGCAGCAAAAAGTGCGCACCGGTATAATGCAGATCAAGAGAAATATTCAAGATCGGATGTCCATTATTGACGTGAATACCGCAATGCCGATACAGATTATCAACCAGCGCCCCCTTCAAGCTCGGATCAAAGAATTTTTTACTACCAATCAACTCTCCCAATTTATGGCGCAGGAAAATGTGCTTTACGAAATCGAGCACTTGCGTACTCTCTCGGCGCTCGGCCCCGGGGGGCTCACTCGCGAGCGAGCAGGTCTCGAAGTTCGCGATGTGCATCCTTCGCACTACGGCAGAGTTTGCCCGATTCACACTCCAGAGGGACCTAATATCGGACTTATTTTGCATCTTTCTACTTATGCGAAAATCAACGAATTTGGCATTATCGAAACTCCTTATGTCAAAGTAAAAAACGGAAAAATTACCGGAGAAGTTCAGTACTTAAATGCTTTAGAAGAAGAAAAATATAACATTGCCCATGCCGGAATTCCTTATGACCAGAATGGAAAAATAACGGAAGAAAAAGTTGAAGCCAGAATCAAGACAGAATCTGGCACAATATCTCGCGATCAAATTGATTTTATTGACGTAGCGGCCAATCAGGCTTTCTCTATAGCCACTTCCTTAATTCCTTTTCTGGAACATAACGATGCTAATCGAGCCTTGATGGGAAGCAATATGCAGAAGCAAGCGGTGCCTTGCGTCTTGCCTGAAGCGCCTCTAGTCGCTACTGGTGTTGAAGAATTAGCTTCGCGTGATTCAGGTAGACTAGTTCTTTGCTTAGAGGATGGCGTGGTTTTTTACCTGGATGCGAAAAAAATAGTAATTAAAGGCAAGAGCGGGGAAAAAACTTATCCACTGGTCAATTTTTTAAGGAATAACAATTTTTCCGTGTTTCATCAGCGTCCGGCGGTAAATGTCGGCCAAAAAGTAAAAAAGGGCGAAGTGTTAGCTGATACCACCAGTACTGTAAGTGGGCAAGTTTCTCTCGGGCAAAATATTTTTGTGGCTTTTTTATCCTGGTCTGGATCAAATTTTGAAGACGCGATAATTGTTTCTGAACGTTTAGTCAAAGGGAGTGTTTTTACCAGTATTTACCTTGAGGAATTTATTTGTGTGGTTCGTGATACTAAACTGGGTCCGGAGATTACCACTCGTGATATACCCAATGTGGGAGAAGTTAAACTTAAAGATTTGGATGAAGATGGCATTGTGCGCATTGGAGCAGAAGTTCGCGAAAATGATGTTTTAGTTGGGAAAATTACTCCAAAAGGCGAAACCGAACTCACTCCAGAAGAAAGATTATTGCGTTCAATTTTTGCTGAAAAAGCGCGCGATGTTAAGGACACGTCGCTCCGGATGGAACATGGTAAACGCGGAAGGGTTATCGGCGTGAAGATCTTTTCTCGCGACTTGGGTCATACTCTTGAGGCTGGAATCATCAAAAAAATTGTAGTTGAAGTAGCGCAGATTAGGAATGTTTCAGTTGGAGACAAACTATCCGGCCGGCACGGTAACAAGGGAGTCATTTCAGTCATTTTACCAGAGGAAGATATGCCCTACACCGCCGATGGTACGCCGATTGATATTATTCTCTCGCCCCTAGGTGTTCCTTCTCGGATGAATTTAGGGCAAATTTTTGAGATGCATCTTGGCTTAACGGCCAACAGTTTGGGTTACCAGGCCATCGTACCTCCATTTTTAGGAGCCACCCATGAAGAAATAAGAGAGGAATTAAAAAAGGCGGGATTGCCAGAAAACGGCAAAATGAAACTTTTTGACGGGCGTACCGGAGAAAACTTTGAACAAGACGTGGCGGTGGGTTACATGTATATGTTGAAATTACATCACATGGTGGAAGATAAAATTCATATGCGTTCCATCGGGCCTTACTCGCTTATCACTCAACAACCACTTGGTGGAAAGGCTCAAGGTGGTGGACAGCGATTTGGCGAAATGGAAGTCTGGGCTTTGGAAGGCTACGGTGCGGCTTATACCCTGCGTGAAATGCTGACTATTAAATCTGACGATATTTTAGGTCGTTCGCAGAGTTTTGATTCTATTATTAAAAACGAGACGATTAAGTTGCCAAACGCTCCCGCTTCCTTCAATGTTTTGCTTAATTACTTGCGCGGTTTGGCCTTAGATGTGAATTTGAAGAAAATATGAAAACTCTAAACACAACTGAATTTGATTACATTACTCTAAAACTTGCTTCGCCGGAGCAAATCAAGGAATGGTCTTACGGCGAAGTGACCAAGCCAGAGACAATCAATTATCGTACCGGTCGGAGCGAGCGAGGAGGTTTATTTGACGAAAAAATATTCGGACCGGAAAAAGATTACGAATGTTATTGCGGAAAATATCGCCGTATCCGTTACAAAGACATTATTTGCGAAAAGTGCGGAGTGGAGGTTACTCGTTCCATTGTGCGGCGCGAGCGTATGGGCCACATTGAGCTTTCTACCCCCGTTTCTCACATTTGGTTTTTGCGTGGCGTGCCTTCACGAATGAGCATCCTCCTTAATATCTCTGTTTCCGATCTTGAGAAAGTGATATATTTTGCCGGTTATATCATTACCAAAGTCTATGAAGAGGAAAAAGAAAAAATAGTTACCGGTCTGGATAAAGAGTATAAAGCCAAGCTAAAAAATGCGGCCGATGACGATACCCGCGAGAAATTAAAGACTCTACTTACCAATACCAAAAAGGAAATTTTAGAAATCTATGAGGGCAAAGTGCTGAATGAAATTTCCTTTCATCATTACTCTTTAAAATACGGCACCTGTTTTGAAGCGAACATCGGAGCCGAAGCCATCTATTCCATTTTCAAAAATCTTGATTTAAATAAATTGAAGGCTCACACCGAGGCGATGCTTTTAAAATCCAGTGTGGCCGAAAAAGAAAAACTGCAAAAAAGGCTCTCACTCATTCGGGCGATGACTTATGCCGGTATTCGGCCGGAGTGGATGTTTTTAACAGTGATTCCGGTTATTCCGCCGATACTTCGCCCGATGGTGGCGCTTGACGGTGGTCGACATGCTACTAGTGATTTGAATGATCTGTATCGTCGAGTAATCAATCGAAACAATCGTTTGAAAAAATTGAAAGAGATCAATGCACCGGATGTAATTTTGCGAAATGAGAAAAGAATTATTCAAGAAGCGGTAGATGCGTTGATTGATAACTCCATTGCCAAACAAAATGACAATATGGCCATGAGTCAGTCTCAAAAACGTCCACTTAAATCGCTTTCGGACAATTTGAAATCCAAGCAGGGTCTTTTTCGTCAAAATCTGTTGGGCAAGCGGGTGGATTATTCAGGCCGTTCGGTCATTGTGGTTGGTCCCCAGTTAAAATTAAATCAATGTGGCTTGCCGAAGCACATGGCCCTGGAGCTCTTTCGGCCGTTTGTCGTTTCCAAAATTTTACAAGCGGAATTGGCATTCAATATTCGCGGAGCCAATAAATTGATCGAAGAGCGGACCGCCGAAGTTTGGGCTATGCTCGAAGAAGTGATAAAAGGGAAATATGTATTACTTAATCGCGCGCCGACCTTGCATCGCCTGGGCATTCAGGCTTTTAATCCGATTCTGGTTGAGGGCAACGCTATTCAAGTGCATCCACTCGTTTGCCAAGCCTTTAACGCCGATTTTGATGGAGATCAAATGGCCGTGTATGTGCCTCTTTCAAAAGAAGCGCAATTTGAAGCAAGAGAGCTGATGGCGGCCAATAAAAATTTGCTCAAACCGCAAAATGGAGAGCCGATCGTGCATCCCTCCAAAGATATGGTTCTCGGAGCTTATTGGATGACCAAGAGTGTTTCCGGAGAATTGGGCGAGGGTAAATATTTTTCCAGTCCCAACACCGCTATTACCGCTTATGAATATGGCGTTGTCTCTTTACGTGCCAAGGTAAAAGTTTTGGCGACTAATTCGCTCAAATACCGAAAATTCGACGGCGGACTTTTTGACACTTCTGTCGGCCGACTTCTTTTCAATAGCATCTTGCCCAACGATTTTTCTTATATCAACGACGAAATGACTCAAAACAGATTATCGGCCTTAGTTGATGAGCTTATTATGCATTATGGAGTGGACGACACTCCTTTGATCTTAGACAAGATTAAAGAATTTGGTTTCAAGTATTCCACCGTTTCTGGTACGACCTGGGGTTTTGACAATATAAAAGTACCAATGGAGAAAACAAAAATTATAGCTGAAAGCAAAAAACTAGGAGAACAAGTAATTTCCGAATGGAGTGAAGGTCTTCTTTCTGAAGAGGAAAGATACCAGAAGATTATTGAAATCTGGACACAAGCCAAAAAAAATTTGGAGAAAGTTTTACCGGATACGCTTTCCAAAAATGGTTCTACTTACGATTTGTTTACTTCTAAGGCCAGAGGCAATATGATGAGCCTTAGTCAGATGACCGGGATGAAAGGATTGATCCAAAACAACCAAGGCAAAATCATGGAATTTCCCATCATCTCCTCTTATGACGAAGGGTTTTCTCCTATTGAATATTTTATTTCTACGCATGGCGCTCGTAAGGGAGCCTCAGACACAGCATTAAACACAGCCAAATCGGGATATTTAACTCGCCGCTTGGTTGACGTTGCTCACGATTTGGTAATAACTGAAGAGGATTGTGGTAGCAAGGGAGGTAGACTGGTTAGTCATGAAAATATTTCTGGTGTTGAAATTCCACTTTCCAAAAATATTCATGGGCGAATATTGGCGGAAGACCTAAAAGATAAAAATGATAAAGTGATGTATAAAAAAGGATTTTTAATAATCAGGGAAGAAGCGCAGAATATCGAAGGGGCTGGTTTTTCGGAAGTGTACGTTCGTTCTCCACTTACTTGTCGTACTGTTCATGGTCTTTGCCGGAATTGCTACGGATTGGATTTAGGAAGAAATCGACTGGTTGATTTAGGGGAAGCAGTCGGTATTATTGCCGCTCAAGCTATTGGTGAGCCTGGCACTCAGTTGACACTCCGCACTTTTCATTCCGGTGGCGTTGCTGGTACTGATATCACCACCGGCTTGCCACGCATTGAAGAGATATTTGAAAGACGTATTCCCAAGAATCCGGCTGTAATTTCAGAAGTAAATGGCGAGGTGATTGAAATTAAAAACAAAGACTCTGAACGAAAGACTTCGGTTTCACATGTGGCGGACGGAAAGGAAAAAATAGTAAAAGTATTATCTGATACCAAAATAGACGGCAAAAAAAACGAAGTAGAATATCTCGTTTCGTCCTATCGAATACTAATAGTAAAAGTTGGCGATAAGGTAAAATGCGGAGAGCTTTTGACTGACGGGTCGGCAGATATAGCTCAAATCTTTAAATTCGGTGGTAAGGAAATGGCGGAAGAATATATCATTCAAGAAATAAATAAAGTTTATGAATTACAAGGCGTTTCAATTTCCAGAAAACACACCGAAATCATTATTCGTCAGATGTTTTCGCGCCGAAAAATCAAAGATTCGGGCGAGACTAATTTTTCTATCGGCGATACTATTGAAAATACATCTTTAATAGAAGAAAATAAGAGAATAGCTAAAATAGGAGGCAAAGAGGCTAAAGCGGAGACGGTGGTATTGGGCATTACCGAAGTGTCGCTTCGCACCAAGAGCTGGCTCTCGGCAGCATCGTTTCAGAACACCAATCGAGTGCTAATTGAAAATGCCATTAAAGGCGGGATGGATTCTCTACGCGGATTGAAGGAGAATGTTATAATCGGAAGATTAATACCGGCTGGAACCGGGTTCAAGAATAAAGTTGTTCCAGTTACAGATTAGTCATTTGTCTAAAAGTGTGCTACAATGGGACTATGAAAAGCCCTATATTATCTAAAGTTTTTACTAAAAAACAGATTCAAAATGCAGTTCTGTCATCTTCAAAAATAGAAGGGATCAGTTTTGTCCGCGCCCAAAAAAATAATTTTATAATTAAAAAATTACAAAAATATGGCAGGGCGTTTTCGGTATAATGTTACAAACAAAAAGGCTGGCATCAAAAAAGGAATTTTGGAAAATAAACTTGGTATTTATAGTCAAAAAGAGCTGGAAGATGCGGAGACTATATTACTAGCAGATGCCTACGAAAATTTTCTTTTAAAAGAAAATTTTAACACTGCTTTCAATATAAAATTTTTATTTTCCATACATAAATACTTTCTTCACACATTGTATGATTGGGCGGGGCATCAAAGAGAAGTTGATATATCAAAGGGGAATATGATGTTTGCTTCAGTTAATCATTTGAGTTCATCTTTAAAATATCTTGATAAAATTCTAAGAGAAAATCTCCCAAAGAAACAAGACACAAAATATGTCATAGCACGCAAAATTGCATTTATTCACAACGAATATAATGCTATACATCCTTTTCGAGAAGGAAATGGCCGAACTATACGTTTATTTTTAGACTTGCTTGCTTTAAGTATTGGATATGAAATGATCAATTGGAATTCAAAATTAAAAAATGATTATATAAATGCTTGTATTTTTGGCGCCATTGGTAGTCATAAACCAATGAGAGAGTTTATTCTTAAACGATTGAGAAAACAAAAATGAAACAAGAAATAAGAATCTGCCAAAATTGCAAGAACGAAAGAACTCTTTATAAAAGAATCTGCTTTGCTTGTGTAAACTGTAACGATTGTATAGCTTGTGTTAATTTACGAAATAAATCCTTCTGCACAGGCAATAAGCAGTATTCAAATCAAAGGAAGTGTGAAGTAGAATTTGAAACAAGCTATTCTCCAGACCGACCTGAAATAGTTTACTGTGAAAAATACTACCAGCAGGAAGTTTATTAAATTATATGGATTCACCGGTGCAAAAAATTAAGGAGAGGCTTGGAATTGAAGAAGTAGTTTCTTCTTATATAAAACTAGATCGAGCCGGCGCGAACCTGAAGGCTAAATGCCCGTTCCATAATGAAAAAACACCGTCGTTTTTTGTTTCTCCCGACCGCCAGAGTTATTATTGTTTCGGTTGTGGCGCCAAAGGGGATATTTTTACTTTCGTAGAGGAATTTGAAGGGCTTGATTTCAAAGGAGCGCTTAAACTTTTGGCGGATAAAGCGGGAGTTTCGTTGAAGCATTATAATAGGCAAGAAGGCGCATTAGTTTTTTCGGAGAAAGAAAAATTATACAAGGCAATGGAAGCAGCCACTTTGTTTTTTGAAAATAATTTACTAAAAAACGAAGCAGTTTTAGAATATTTAAAATCTCGCGGGCTTGAAGATAAAACGATTAAAGATTTCAGAATTGGATTTGCCAAGGATAAATGGCGAGAGCTGTATGAATATCTAAGGCCGAATTTTTCTGATTCAGAAATAGAAAAAGCGGGGCTGGTAAAACCAACATGTCCACATGTCGGACATGTGGTTTCCACATGTCCGACATGTGGGAGAAATAAGGGTTTCTATGACAGGTTTCGTGGCAGAATCATTTTCCCCATATCTGATTCAAGTGGTCGAGTAATCGCTTTCTCTGGTAGAATTTTTGTCGATGATGGAAAATCCGCAAAGTATCTCAATAGTCCGGAGACGCCGATTTTCAGCAAGTCAGCCGTGCTGTATGGTTTAGATAAAGCCAAAGAATCTATTCGTAAAAACAATTTCTCTATTTTAGTTGAAGGTCAGATGGATTTAATATTGTCGCATCAAGCCGGATATAAAAATACCATCGCTTCTTCCGGCACCGCTCTTTCAGATTCCACAGTTTCAAAAGAAAATATTGTAAATAATTTAGGGCTTGTCCGCCGTCTTTCTCCAAACATTGTCTTGGCTTTTGATGCCGATAAAGCTGGCTTTAATGCTTCCAACCGGGCCGGTCGGATTGCCTTATCTTTGGGGATGGATGTGAAAGTGGCCAATTTGCCAGAAGAGGTAGATCCAGCAGATTTAATTTTAAAAGCTGGTCCAGACGCCTGGCGCCTAGTGGTTAAGAATTCTAAACATTTAATAGAATTTCTTTTGGACAAAGTTTTGAAAAATTACGGGAGTGATATGCGCAAGGCCGGCCGGGAAATAAAAGAAAAAATATTGCCTTATGTGGATACCCTAGAAAGCTCAATTGAAAAAATGCATTTTATAAAGAAGATCGCTGATATGTCATCTATCCCTGAATCAGCGCTGAAGGATGATTTAGAGAAAATTAAACAAGAAAACAAATACCAGAAAGAAGAGTTGCAGGAGACAAGTGTTGTCCAGGATAATGTTTTCCGGAAAGACTATATTGAACGCAGACTTCTCGGTATAGGACTCTGGAAAAAGGACGAGCAGATTTTAGATAAATTAGGAGAAGTGTTGGACAAATATCGAGACACCCAAAATGATTTGATTTTTGAGGCGGAAGTCTTTTATCAGGGTAGTGATAATTTACAAAAAGATGTAGAGGAGATGTTTAGAAACCTGGAGACAGAAAAGATAAATGAGGAACTTTTGAAAAAAATGCAGGAATTGCATAATATAAAAGATAAAGACCAAGAGATGAAACTATTAGCAGAGATTAATGAATTAAATAAAAGAAAACATGCGTAAAAAAAATAAAAAAAAGAAAAAAGTTTTGAAAAAAAACAAAAAGAAAATTTATAAAAAAGCTGTTAAAAAATCAAAACCAAAAAAATTAAGCGCCACCGAAAAAAAAGCGGAAGAACTAAATCGTCTCTCTAGTTTGCTTATAGAGAAAGGGCGTAAGAGAGGATTCATCACTTATGATGAAATATTAAAAACTTTTCCAGACATTGAAAACAATATCTTATTCTTAGATGAACTTTATAATAAGTTTGCCATAAGCGGCATTGACGTGCTGGAAGGTGGAAATTTACTGAATCTTAATACCGAGCTTAATGATAAAGATTTGAACAAAGAGAGTATGCACGATTCAATTCAAATGTATCTCAAGGAAATAGGACAGTATCCACTTATTCATGCTAGCGATGAAAGGGAATTGGCTAAACGTATAGAGCGCGGTGACTCGGAAGCGAAAAATTTACTGGCCCGCGCGAATTTACGCTTGGTGGTTTCGATCGCCAAAAAATACGTAGGTCGAAGCGCTAACCTTACCTTGCTGGATTTAATTCAAGAAGGGAATTTAGGGTTGTTTAAGGCCGTTGAAAAATTTGACTGGAATAAGGGATTTAAATTCTCCACTTATGCCACTTGGTGGATTCGTCAATCCATTACTCGTGCCTTAGCCGATCAGAGTCGCACTATCCGCATACCGGTGCATATGGTAGAAACTATTTCCAAGTATAAGCAAACACATCGCAAACTTAGTCAGGATTTGGGCCGAGAGCCGTTACCGGAAGAAATTGCCACTGAAATGGCCGTACCGGTTGAAAAAATTCACACCATCGAAAATATCAACCAAGAAACGGTTTCGCTTGAACAGCCGGTGGGCGACGATGACGACAGATCAACCTTAGAGAATTTTATTCCGGATGATAAAATTTTACGCCCGGATCAAGAATCTTCCCGCCGAATTCTTTCCGACCAGATTCGCGAGGTCTTAAACGAACTTAGTCCCAAGGAACGCAGAATACTAGAAATGCGCTATGGACTTTTGGATGGTATTCAACATACTCTTGAACAGGTGGGAGAAGAATTCGGCGTCACTCGCGAACGTATCCGTCAGATTGAAGCCAAAGTTCACGAAAAACTTCGCCAACACGACAAAATTTCAAGATTAAAAAATTACTTTGATTAACTTTACTTCAACGCTTTTTCAATTTTATCAATGACCATCGCCGTTGGTTCAGCGCCGTCGATAGTGTCTGTTATTCTCCCGTCTTTTAATATAAATCCCTTCGGTGTGCCTTTTACTCCAGCTTTGTTTCCCGAAGCTAGAGAATCAGCAATCATCCTAGTATATTTTCCAGAATCCAGACATTGATTAAAACTATTTATATTCAGACCCAAAATTTCAGCAAAAGATTTTAAATTAAAATCGGAAAAATTTCCCTGATTTTCGCCATTTTGGTGTTCAAAAAGATAATCGTGATATTCCCAGAATTTATTCTGGTCTCCGGCGCACCGGGCCGCTTCAGCCGTTTTAATGGATTCTTTTCCTAAAAATGCGTAATCCCGATAGACAAACTGCAACCTACCCTCTTTGACATAAGTTTGCCTAAACACTTGTTCTGTTTCTTTAAAAAATTTTCCACAGTATGGACACTGAAAATCGCCATACTCTATTAATACCACTTTTGCCTCTCTATTTCCCATGATTTGATCCTCATTGGACACGGGATCCAAACTGACCGCTTCTCCACTAATTTCATTTATTTTGGGTACGGGAACAGGAGTTGACACCATCGGACTCCTACTATCTTTCAGTAAAATTGCTCCAGCTACTATAATTCCGGCCAATAGTAT
Source organism: Candidatus Nomurabacteria bacterium (assembly GCA_023267115.1). Lineage (GTDB taxonomy): Bacteria > Patescibacteriota > Minisyncoccia > Phycocordibacterales > UBA9973 > UBA9973. Next base: position 17,496 of record JAHFNV010000001.1, read on the forward strand.
CGCCCCGGTTATTTGTTTTTGATTGTTATTTTCCATCTTTTTATGTTAAGTTGTTAATAACTCCCATTATATCATTTTTTTATAATATGCTATACTTGTTTCATTATTAAGCCTACCCGACTTAGTCGTTCAGGCGGGAGTCGTTTTATTAAAATAAGTTTTAATAATTTATTATGTGTAATTCAAATTGTTGTTGCCGATGGGGAGGATGCACTCCATCTATGATTGTCAAAATTTTGTTGATTGTAGGAGGATTAAATTGGGGCTTGGTAGGTGTAGGCATGCTTTTGGGCAATGGGGCTGAATGGAATGTGGTTAATTTGGTTTTGGGCTCCATACCAACCCTTGAAGCTATTGTTTATGTGCTGGTAGGTCTAGCAGCTGTTATGAAAATAATTGGTTGTAAGTGCAATAAGTGCAAGGAAGCTTGCGTCTCTTGTAGTGCTGATCAAAAAATGACTGGCGGTATGTAGTTTATGTCACTGATAGTTTACTGATAGGTTTTTCCTCTCAGTAAATTAAGTAAGGACCCTTAAAGTGTAATATGTTTTCGATCTCAAATATAATATTTTATATATTGGTCTTTTTGTCCGTGTATATTCAGGTCTTTTTTTTAGTGACCTTTCTGGAAAATAGAAAGAATATAATCATTCGGAAAAATAAAATTAAGCTTTTGCAGTATCCCGCTGTCACTATCATTGTACCATGTTTTAATGAAGAAAAAACGGTTTATAAAACGGTGAGTTCGTTACTTGAGTTAAATTATCCGAAAGATAAGGTTAAAATTTTATTAATTGATGATGGTTCTACTGACAGCACATGGAACATTATTTCTAAATTTACCACATTCCCGAATATAAAAGTTTTTAAAAAAGAAAATGGCGGCAAACACACCGCGCTTAATCTAGGATTAGCAAATACAGAGACGGATTTTGTCGGCTGTCTTGACGCTGATTCATTGGTGGACAAAGAATCTCTTATTCGCATTATAAGTTATTTTGAAAAAGATCCAAACACAATGGCCGTAGTGCCTTCAATCATTGTGCATCAGCCTAAAACTATTATTCAAAAAGCACAAGCTTTTGAACATTTCATGACCGTTTTTATGAGAAAAATCCATAGTTTTCTTGGGGCTGTTTCTGTGCTTCCAGGACCCTTTTCCATTTATAAAAAGAAAGTGTTTGATGATTTAGGCCTTTATCGCCAAGCTTATAATGTAGAAGATACTGAAATGGCTTATCGGATGCAGAAAAATCACTATAAGATTGACGATTGCCATGATGCGTATGTTTACACCAATATGCCTGGAACTATTCCTAAACTTTATAAACAAAGATTGCGCTGGATTTATGGCGTCATCAATAACATTATTGATTATCGTGGTGTTCTATTTAACAAAAAATATGGTAATTTTTCGATTCTTGTCGTGCCCGCCGCTCTCATTTTTATGTTTTCCTCAATTTTTATGTTTAGTAAAGAAATTTACTATTTGATTCATTTTTTATTTTTAAAAATTCTTAATTTTCAAGCGGTAGGTTTTCATGTTTTCAGTCAAACCCATAATTTTGATTCGTTTTTTATTCCCACACAAGTTTCACTTTTTATTATAATTTTTATTTATTCTGTGGTTATTTTACTAAGCACACTGGGACGAAAAATAGTTGAGGATAAGTGGGTTCTTTCTTTCGATGTGGTTTATTTTCTAATTATCTTTAGCGTGGTGGGTCCATTTTGGCTTTTGAAAGCGATTTATAATACTCTCCTGCGAAAAGTGCCTGTTTGGCGATAATATGATTGATTGGAAAAAATATTTAATTGTTTTCTTTATTACCCTAGGACTTTTCTTGACCGCTCTTTATTTAAGTAATTATTTCGGCAACAAAAAAATTGATCAATTAAAAGCAATTCAAGATAAAATATCTATTGATATTTTATCTTCCGAAACTCAATTCTCGTTGCTATCGGAGCTTTCTTGTAAGAATGTTTCTGACACAATTTTATCTAGCGAGCTTTATGATCTTGGAGGTAAATTAGAATGGGGACAAAAGAATCTTGGTATTACAGAAGAAGTTTCATATTTAAGAAAATACTATTCACTTCTGCAAATCAAAGATTATCTCTTGATGAAAAAAATCTCGGCTCGCTGCGGAGTTAAATCTGCCTTTATTCTTTATTTTTATACCACCGCCGAAAATTGTAGTGAATGTGAAAAGGAGAGCTTGGTGCTGACTGCGCTACGGGACAAATACCCCGAACTGCGAGTATATTCTTTCGATTACAGCACTGATCTATCAGCCGTTAAAGCGATGCTCCATATTTATAAAATAAAAGATACTGCCTTGCCGGCCTTGATCATCGATGACGATCTTTTGACTGGTTTCTACAGCGTCGAAGAGCTAGAAACCCGCATTCAAGAATCTTTTAAGCTTCAAGAAAAGGAAAGTAAAAATTAGCGTTTTTTAATAAAAATGATAGCATAGAATCATGCCGGTGTAGCTCAGCGGTAGAGCAACACTTTTGTAAAGTGAAGGTCGTCGGGTTCAAATCCCACCACCGGCTCCAGAGTAATAACAAGATTATTTTATCTCTTCGCCGTTTTTTATCTTATACTTAATATGTTTGATCCTATCTTTATAACCGGAAATCATTTTCAGAAATTTGCTTGTCTGCCTCTCCGATATGTCACTTGAAGAATGGCTTATGTACTTTGACCACTTATCTTTTGCTGTGATTTTTATTTTTTGATAACTATTTTTGAAAAATTTTGAGAATTCTAGGTAAAATTTGATTATCGCCACCAGCGCGAGATGCTCGTATTTTTTGGCATTTCTGAAGGCTAAATATTTTATTTTTTGGATTTCTGGAACAAAAGGGTGCGGATGTTTAATTGATGCTTCGATTATCCCGTTTTCCCTAATGATTGTCAATTTGCGCCCGATCACTATAATAATACCAAGGAGCGATCCAAAAAATAATGTAATTAAAAGTATAGACATTTTATTTTTGCGCAAGCTCAAAACGAGCCAGACGACTGATTTCTATTTTTTCACCGGTTTGAGCAGTCGCTTCCTCAATCAGCGAAGCAATTGTAACTTTCTCGTTCTTGATAAAAGGTTCTTGAAGAAGATTTTCCGGATTAGACGGATTGGTAGCTGCCACTTGCATACATAGCTCCTTAGCCAGGTTTTTGAAAATTTCATTTTTAGCCACAAAATCAGTTTCACACATAAGTTCAATCATTGCTCCGATTCTGCCTTCGCCGTGAACGTAAGCGTAGATATATCCTGAACCGAGCGCTCGGTCGGCTTTTTTGAGCGCGATGTCCCTGCTATTTTTTTTTAAGATAGCTAATGCTTTTTCCATGTCTCCTGCGGCTTCTTCCAGCGCCCGTCGACACTGCATCACCGAGATGCCGGTTGCATCTCTTAACTCTTTCACTAATTCAGTTGTTACTTGTTCTGACATAAAGGAGTTATAACTCTTTAGCTGGCTCAGATTTATCCATTATTCCGGATATGGTGCCTGCTTTGTAGGCGTTGGCAACAGAGGAAACAAAAAGCTTGATAGATGGTATGCCCGAATCATTGGCAATGATAGGGTAATCAATACCTTTAATATTTGAATCAGAATTTACCAAGGCGACCAGCGGCACGCCGGACTTTATAGCTTCGGTTGTGGCAATATGTTCTGCCCTGGCGTCTACAACAAATAAAGCATCTGGAATCTTTTTCAAGTTGATCAAACCAGAATAATATTTTGAAAGTCTCTCCATTTTTTTAGCCATCACTAAGCGTTCTTTCTTGGTGTATTTTTCTAGTTCTCCTAATATCGTTTCCTTGCGGTAGTTTTCCAGTTCAGCAATCCTTTTTTTTATCTCGGTGAAATTACTCAAGGTGCCTCCGATCCAGCGAGTGGTGACGTAAGGCATATTTAAATTTTCAGCTGTTTCCTTGATCACTACTTTTGCCTCGGGTTTTGTACCGACAAAGAGCACGATCTTATTGCGCGCGCCTAAACTTTTTATAAATTCTTTCGCTTCGTCGAGCATGACGCTTGTTTTTTCAAGATCTATGATATCCATTCTATTTTTGCCTCCGAAAATATATGGAGAAACCGAAGGATGTCTTCTGGTTCTTGAATAGCCATAGTGCGCTCCGGCTGCAAACATTTCCTCCAGGCTTGCGTCGCCATTTTCCTTTACATTTATTGTTTTTTGCATAAACATTATACTAACAGAAAGATATAGTTTTTGCAAATTTTTTTTGCTTTGACCAAAATGATTTTTTCAGGTAAGATAGGTTCATGAAACAATCGCAACTTTTTACTAAAACCAAAAAGGAGAGTCCGGCGGATGAAGTGTCTAAAAACGCCGAGTTGCTCATTCGCGGGGGTTTTATCCACAAAGAAATGGCTGGGGTTTATGATTATTTGCCTATGGGATTAATGGTTTTGAAAAAGATTGAAAACATCGTTCGTCAAGAAATGAACGCGATAGGGGGACAGGAAATCTCCATGACTACCTTGCAGAATCCAGAGTTATTTAAGAAGACTGGCAGATGGAGTGATGATGCAGTGGACTGCTGGTTTAAAACAAAATTAAAAAATGATTCAGAGCTTGGACTCGGTTTTTCTCATGAAGAGCCGCTGGTAAATATTCTCTCCAGCTTTATTTCTTCCTATAAAGATTTACCGCTTAGTTCCTCTTTAGCAATTTATCAATTTCAAACAAAATTCAGAAACGAACTTCGCGCCAAGTCAGGTATTTTGCGTGGACGAGAATTTTTAATGAAAGACATGTATTCTTTTCATGCCACACAGAAAGATTTCGATTCCTTTTATGAAAAGATGCAAGATGTTTATAAAAATATTTATAAAAGAGTAGGCATTGGTCACATAACTTATATGGCTTTCGCTTCAGGCGGCATATTTTCAAAATATTCGCATGAATTTCAGACCATTGCGCCAACCGGCGAGGATACTATTTATGTGGATGAAAATTCAGGTATTGCCATAAATAACGAGGTTTATAATGAGGAGGTCATCAATTCATTGGGGTTAAAAAAAGAGAAATTGGTGGAGCAAAGGGCTATTGAAGTTGGCAACATTTTTGAGTTAAAAGACAGATTTTCCAAAGCTCTTGATCTTTCCTATACTGATGAAAATGGCAAGAAACACAATGTTTTAATGGGTTGTTACGGTATAGGGCTCTCACGATTGATGGGTACGGTTGTGGAAGTTTTGTCTGACGACTTGGGTATAGTCTGGCCAGAGTCCATTGCTCCGTTTCAAGTACATTTGCTTGTCTTGCAAAGTGGCGATGATGAAAATATTTTAAAGGAAGCGAATAAGTTGTATGAAAATTTAATAAAAAATAATATTGAAGTTTTATTTGACGATAGGCAAGGCCTGTCAGCTGGAGAAAAGTTTGCCGATGCGGATTTACTTGGTATGCCTATTCGCTTGGTAGTTTCTCAAAGGAGTATCAAAGACGGTGGCATAGAATTCAAAAAGCGGAACGAAGAAAAAGGCAAAATTATTTCCGCGCATGATTTATTAGTGTTGCTAAAGCCTAGCGCCTAAAGCCTAATCGCTATTCAAAATGTTTGATAAACTTTACAAATTAATTTCAAATGATATTGGCATAGATTTAGGCACTTCCAATACCTTAGTGTATTTGAAAAATCATGGCATTGTAATTAATGAGCCCTCAGTGGTGGCGGTCAATATTAAGACTAATCAAATTTTAGCGGTGGGCATGAAAGCCAAAGAAATGCTGGGTCGCACTCCGGGTCATATTAAAGCCATTCGCCCGCTGGTAGATGGTGTTATTTCAGATTTTGAAGTTACCGAAGAAATGCTTTCATACCTCATAAACAAAGCCGACAAAATGTCCAAAAAATTAGCCAAGCCGAGAGTTTTAATTGGAGTGCCGTCCGGTACGACCAATGTTGAAACGCGCGCAGTTTATGATGCGGCTCGTTCCGCTGGTGCGCGGGAAGTTTTTTTAGTGGAAGAACCTATGGCCGCCGCTATTGGTATTAGGCTTCCAATCAAAGAGCCAGTCGGCTCGATGATTATAGACATCGGTGGTGGCACAACGGATGTCGCAGTTATTTCTTTGGGTGGCATTGTAAAATCTAAAAATCTAAAAGTGGCTGGCGACAGATTAAACAACGATATCATCAGTTATATGCGCGATGAGTTTAAAATATTAATTGGGGAGAGAACAGCCGAGATTGTAAAGATTGCCATTGGTTCTGTCATTCCCGGAGAATATATGGAACGTCTCGTTCACGGACGCGATTTGCTGACCGGGCTACCTCGCGAAGTGGTGGTAACGGATTCGGATATTCGTGAAGCGTTTTCTTTGTCCATCAAAGAACTAGTAGAGGGTGTAAAAGATATGCTGGAATCAATACCGCCCGAAATTTTATCAGACATCATGCATCAGGGGATTACTCTTTCCGGTGGTGGAGCTCTGCTTTCCGGTCTGGATAGACTTTTACAAAGTGTCCTGAAGATCCCTGTTTATGTGGTAGATGATCCATTAACATCCGTTGCTCGTGGCACTGGAATTATTTTAGATGACCTTATATCTTATCAGGAAGTTTTGATCGGCAACCAAGATGAGTTACCTCCTAGATAGAAAAATAAAAAGAAAGAAATTTTTTCAAGTTGCATTTTGTGTTGCAATAGCATTAGTTTTATTTTATTTTAGATCTGGTATTTTTAATGGGCTTGCTTATGGAACTTATGCTGTCCTGCGACCTGTTTTAGTTTTAGGCAATAGTCTTGGCGAAGAATTTTCTAGTGTTCGTTCATTTTTCCAATCTAAACAAGCTCTTCAACAAGAAAATGAAAATTTGAAATTACAGTTGAATGAAATGTCCGCTCGAATGTCAAATTATACTGCTGTTTTAGATGATGATATTAAAATAAAAGAAGTTTTAGGGCGGAAAGGGAATAGTCTAGGAAAAAATAATATGACCTTAGCCGCCATTTTAGCCAAGCCGAATCAGAGTCCTTATGACACCCTGATTATTGATGCGGGTGCCAGACAGGGAATAAAAGTTAGGGATACTGTTTTTGCTCTGGGTGATGTGCCTGTCGGATATGTTGGCCTCATTTACGGAGACTCTTCCAAAGTAGTTTTGTTTTCTAATCCTGGAGAAAAGACGGAAGTGGTAATCTCCCTCGGCCCGCCATCCGGCGGAGCCTCGTCTTTGGCGGGGCGTGCTAGTAAGAGTGTTTTTATGCAAGTAACTGGTCGAGGCGGGGGAAATTTTGAAATGATTTTACCCAGAGATTTCGTTTTGGAAAATGGCAGCGAAGTTGTTTTACCTGGTCTTAATCCTTATGTCTTGGGTATTGTTCAAACTATCATTTCCGATCCCCGAGATTCTTTCCAAAAAGCGTTACTAGTGAGTCCAGTGAATATCCAAGAACTTAAATTTGTGGAAGTACAACTATAGGCTAGTAAGAATTACACCGGGTTAATTATTTATTCAAAAATTGTTGTATACTTATATACATGAACATAAAAAATCACTACAGTATTTTATTTGTGCTTGTTTTTTTTATTTTTGGTTTTCTTTTGATAAATCATTCTACTTGGAGGCAAGGCCTCCAAGTGAGCTATGTACAAATCGCTGGACAGAGTATTAAAGTTAACCTCGCTTTGACACCACAAGCGCAGCAGAAAGGGCTCTCCGCTAGGCAAGACCTAGCGGAAGACGAAGGGATGCTTTTTGTTTTTGACTATTCTAATATTTATCCTTTTTGGATGAAGGATATGAATTTCCCGATAGATATCGTTTGGATTGGCGAAGACTTAAAAGTAGTTTATATAAAAAAAGATGCGGAGCCAAGCTCATACCCCGCAGCTTTTACACCTACAGAAGATGCAAAATATGTTTTGGAAGTTGTGTCAGGATTTTCAGACAAAAATAATTTGAAAGTGGGAGATAGCGTCACACTTGACATTGGTAAATAAAAGTGTTTTTATGTAATTTTTCTAATAAATTATATATACATTTTTTCTTGAATTGTTATACTAATATCCGTATGAAAAAATTATTCAATAAAAAAATTCTTATCATCGGCTACGGCTCCGTTTCACAATGCACTCTGCCGATTTTATTTGAAAAAATTGATGTCCCATTTAAAAATGTCACTATCGTCGATTTCGAAGACAAAGCAAAAGCTCTTAAAAAATACACCGACAAGGGTTTAAATTTTGTTCGGGAGAAAATTACCAAAGCAAATTTGGGCAAGGTGTTGTCTAAGTATGTGAGTGATGGAGGATTGCTGATTGATTTAGCTTGGAATATCGGGTGCAACGATATACTGCAATGGTGTCATGACCACAACGTCTTATATGTCAATACATCAGTGGAAGAATGGGATCCTACAGAAGGATTAGAAACCAAAACTCCATTTGAAAAATCTCTTTATTTTAGACAGATGGAACTTAAAGATTTGGGTAAAGATTGGAAGAATTCTACAAGTGCTGTTGTAGATCATGGCGCTAACCCAGGATTAATTTCTCATTTTGTAAAACAAGGTTTGGTAGATATTGCAAAGAAGTTGATTGCCGATAAAAAAGTTACGTCTGCCACTGCCCAAGAACTTAATAAATTTATAAAAGACAGAAATTTTGCGGAGCTAGCTAAAAAATTGGATGTTAAAGTAATTCATTGTAGTGAGCGAGACACCCAAATTACTAACAGGCCGAAAGAAGTTGATGAGTTTGTCGGCACTTGGAGTATTGAGGGGCTCCGAGAAGAAGGCACAGCGCCAGCTGAAATGGGTTGGGGCACACACGAGAAAAAGTTGCCAGCCCTTGCCCACAAACCACCCTCCGGACCCAAAAATCAGATATTTTTAGCGCAAATGGGTATTAATACTTGGGTCAGGTCTTGGGTGCCGGATGAGGAAATTGTCGGCATGGTCATACGTCACGGCGAAGCCTTTGGTCTTT
>JAHFNV010000019.1 GCA_023267115.1 Candidatus Nomurabacteria bacterium
TGCGGGATGCGAGAATCGAACTCGCGTTTCAACCTTGGGAAGGTTGCATTTTACCACTAAACTAATCCCGCCTTTTATTTAAACCAATTTTTTACAAAGGAAAAAAATCCGTTTTCCGTAGACTGTTTTGAAACTGATGCTTGATCTTTATCGTCTAATATCACGATTACTCCTTCTCCTTCTTTAGCCAAACCAAATTTTTCACGAATACTTTCTTCTAAACCTATTTCGGTCTTCAATTTTTCAATATCGGATAATCTTTTTTCTTTGCTTTTCACCAACTCCGCCATTTTGCTCTCAGCTATTTTCTTATTTTTAACCGTTTCCCGCATTTTATCTACAAAACCAAACATACCCCAGACAAAAACCAATATTAGTATGGAGAGAAGCATTAAAACAAGCTTTGATTCTACGATGCGCCTCCATTTATTTTTATCTTGAAAATTTCTCATATTGTGATAAGATTAGTATATGCTTTTTAACAAAAAACATCAAAAGAAAATACAAACCATTTGGGTAGTCTTGTGCGTGTTAATCATAGTCAGCATGGTTTTGCTTTATTCGCCGATTTTTAGTCTTAGATAAAAAGAGTTCTTCCTAATCTGAAGTTCGTATCATTTTCAAGAATACATCTTGCGGGATACTGACTCGCCCCCTTTCTTTCATTTTTTGCTTGCCTTTTTTTTGCTTCTCGCGCAATTTCATTTTACGAGTGATATCGCCGCCATACATGTGTTGAGTCACATCTTTTTTCATACCAGAGATGGTGCGTGAAGAAATTATCCTACTCAATGCCCTAGCCTGAATTTTCAGAGTAAACATCTGCCGGGGCAATAGGGCATGCAATTTTTCGACCGCTTTTTCCGCTTCTTCTTCCACTCTTTTTTTAGAAACCACTCTAGAAAAAGCATTGATTACTTCGTCGGCAACAAGAATGTCCAATCGAGTGACATCAGCCTCGCGCATGTCATCTATTTCATAAGATATTGATCCATAACCAGAGGAAACACTTTTCAATTCATCAAAAAAATTACGCATTAGTTCGCGCAACGGCATCTTCACCGAGATAGTAGAACGACTATCTCGCGCCGCCGTCATAGCCTCTGGCGACGCACGGCCAAAGTTATTCGTCTCTCCTACTTCTGCCTCATGATCAAAAAGGAGTTGCATAATACCACCTAAATATTTTGCTGGAGTGATTATTTTCATTTTGACCCAAGGCTCAAAAACAGTTTCCATATTTCCGTCATCTGGAAAAAAATATGGGGAATAGACCCGCACACTATTAATAATAGTGTGCGGGTGAATTTTTTCCTTGCCTTGGCTTTTCATTACTACTTCATAAGTAATAGAGGGGGTAGTTATAACTAAATTTAAGCTAAATTCTCTTTTTAGTCTTTCAGTAATAATTTCCAAATGGAGCATCCCCAGAAATCCGCACCGAAAACCCCTTCCTAAAGAACCAGAAGATTCTTCTTCGTATGAAAAAGCAGAATCAGAAAGTTTAAGTTTACTTAAAGCTAATTTTAACTCCGAAAAATCGTCCGCATCTTCCGGAAAAACACTAGCCCAAACTACCGGCATTGGTTTCATATAACCTGGAAGCGCTGGTAAAGGATTTTTAGCCATGGTAACAGTATCTCCAACTGAAGCAATGCCAGGCTTTTTGATACCGGTAACGATATAGCCTATGTCTCCTGATGCGAGAAAGGGTGCAGGAGACTCTTCGGGTGAAAAAGTGCCAACCTCCAGCGAATTGAATTTTTCACCGGAGACCGCGAAGATCAAATTTTCTCCTTTTTTTACTTTGCCATCCAGCACTCGCACAAAAATTATCACTCCCCGGTGATTTGAATATTTAAAATCAAAAACCAGGGCGCGGAGAACATCATCTGGCCCAAGAGAATCTTTGGGGCCACTCTCTCCTGCCGGAAGAGGGACTAGGAGTGAAGCGGGCGCAGGAATTTTTTTGATAATTTCTTTTAAGAGATTTTCCACTCCCTCTCCCGTTCGCCCAGAAACTAAAAGTATTTCACTTGAATCGCAATGCAGGAGTTCTACCACTTCATCCTTCACTTCTTCTATCCGAGCTAAGGGTGAATCAATCTTGGAAAGCACGGGAATAATTTTTATTTTATCTTCCCGCGCCATAGTCAAGGTAGTCAGCGTCTGCGCCTGCACCCCTTGAGTCGCATCCACTAGCAAGATAGAGCCTTCCACCGCCTTCAAGGCGCGGGAAACTTCGTAGGAAAAATCTATGTGCCCGGGTGTGTCGATGAGGTTTAAAACATAAACCTCACCCCTTGATGCTTTCGCGTCTTTCCCCTCTCCATTAGATAACGGAGAGGGGTCAGAGGTGAGGCAGTATTCCATCCGAACCGGCTGCATTTTGATCGTAATTCCCCGCTCCCGTTCCAGTTCCATCGAATCCAATACCTGCTCGCGCATTTTTCGTTTTTCTATTGTGTTTGTAATTTCAAGCATCCTGTCCGCCAAGGTGCTTTTGCCATGGTCGATGTGGGCGATGATTGAAAAATTTCTGATATGTTTTAGATCCATGTTTTTTTATTCCAAAAAGCCGCCGGTTTGGTGATTCCAAAGATCAGCATAAAAACCTTTCTTCTCCAAAAGTTCTTGATGTGTTCCCTCTTCGACAATTTCCCCTTTCTCCAACACTATGATTCTGTCCATCTTTTGCACCGTTGAAAGCCGATGTGCAATAACCAACGTCGTTTTACCTTTCATTAACTCGTTAAAGGCATCTTGAATATAAGATTCACTGATACTGTCGAGTGAACTAGTAGCCTCATCCAAAAGAAGTATCGGCGCGTTCTTTAGCATGGCTCTGGCGATAGCCACTCTCTGGCGCTCACCACCGGAGAGTTTCACTCCTCGCTCGCCGACCAACGTTTTATAACCATAAGGCAGTTTTAAAATAAACTCATGCGCGTGCGCTCTTTTGGCCGCTTCAATGATATTTTCCTCCGTTGCTTGCGGATTGGCATAAGCAATATTTTCCCTGATGCTTCGGTGAAACAAAATGGATTCTTGAGGAACATAAGAAATTTTGGCTCTCAAGTCATCTTGCTTCACTTTGGCGATATTTTGCCCATCAATTAAAATTTCGCCCCGCCTTACATCAGCAAAACGGAGCAGCATTTTCACGATGGTAGACTTGCCCGAACCGGAATGACCCACCAGACCGACTTTTTCCCCCGACTTAATTTCAAGGTCAAAATTTTTGAAAACATGGTAATCTTTGATGTATTCAAAATGAATATTCTTAAAATTGATTTTACCCTTTGAAATCAAGCATTTTTCCGGATTGGCAATATCTAAAATATCTGGCTTTTGATCAAAAATATCTATCACCTCTTTCATATCCGACAAGGATTTGACTGCTCTGGTAAGTGAGCGTCCAAGATTCCACAAAACATCAAAAAGTCCGACCATGTATGTCTGAACTAAAACAAAGGTGCCGATAGATATTTTGCCCAAATACCAAAAATGGATATTGATCAGAAGAACGACTATCTGCAGAATGGCCATCAGAAAAGCTTGAATGAGATTTTGAAAATTGCCGAAATACCACGATCGCTTGCGTTTTTTTTCTTCGTCGTCGGTCACTGTCGCAAACCTGTCTTTTTCCATTTCACCTCCGGAAAATATTTTAATATTCAAAATATTGGTTATCGAATCCGCCAGATGAGAAGTAACCACGGAATCGGCGGCGGCCTCTTGTATATCCAACCCCACCTTCCTTTTGATAAATAAAGCGGTTATGCCAACATAAAGAAAGGACCATCCCAAAAATATAAAACCCAAGGTGGGAATTTGAATAAATAAAACGATAAGTATTCCGATAACATTAATGAAGGAAAACCATATTTGAAAACTAAGGATGTCTTGGAGTGTTTCAAATCCCCGAACGAACCGTTTAGTTTTGGCCACCAATCCTCCGGCAAAATTGTTGGCAAAAAAAGAGTACGAGTGAAAAAGGAGTTTGTTGAAAGTAGCATCATAAAGCCTTTTCATTACCTTGCTTTCAAAATACGAATTGGCATAGTCGCCTAAACGGTAAAAAACATTATGAACCAAGATAATTACCGCGCTGCCGAAAAAAAGATAAAAAACGTGAGTGATTATCGCATCTTTAGGTCCAGCCTGCGCTAAGTAGTCAATAATTCCTCTGTAGAGAAACGGTTTTATGAGGTTGTCTAAAATAACGGCAATACCGTATCCGGCAAAGACCGCAAAGAACGACATTTTATATGGTTTGATTTGCGGATAGATATGTTTAAATATTTTACGAAATGAAAACACTGAAACAATATAGCACAAAAAACTTTAAGGCTAAAGTTCTTCTTGCGGCGGAACGATAATTTCGGCTTTCCAGAATTTGGTTCTGAAAGTTTTAATCAGTTCCTTCAGTTCTTCACTTGCCAAAAGATGCAGCACTAAAATTCCAGCTAAAATACCCATAATTCCAGAAATAAACCCTTGCAGAAAAATGCCGGAAAAGGTAACCGTGCCAAAAATTGGCGAGAAAATATTCAAGCCTAAATAAGCCGTAAAGCCCACAAAAAAAGAAGCGCTTAGGCTTTGAAAAAATGTTTTGCTGATAAAAAGTTCTGTTTTTAGAAAATCTCTTTTGATGAAAAATAAGAGCAAAACAAAATTAACGATTGTGCCGAGAGAGTAAGCGAGTGGCAACATCAACACTTCCGTGCCGGGGATATCGGAGACTTTCAAGAGCGATTCTATGAAATATCTAAGGGTGGCAAATTGATTAAAAAGATATAAAAAAAATTGAGCTAAAATAACAATAGAAAAAAAAGAAGCGCAATTTATGAGAAGCGGCCGGCGAGTATTTCCGCCCGCATAATAAGCTCGCGCCAATAACGCGATCAGGCCTTGGGCCATTATGGAAATTGAAAATACGGCTAAGGATGCCGCCACCAAGCGAGTATTTTCCCAAGAGAAGGCCCCGGAACCCAAAATAACGCGCACGATCTGCGCCCGAAGCACAATAAAAAGAAAAGTAACAGGCAGAGACCAAAAAATTACGGCGCGAGCGGTGGATTTCAAATGGTTCTTGAAATTTTCCATTTCCCCGTTGGCGTATGACCTGGTCAGAGTCGGAAAAGCGGCCACAGCGTATGAAAGACCGATAATACCCAAAGGCACGGATTGCAAATTTAGTGAAAGGTTAAAAATTGAGATTGACCCGCCTTTGAGAAAAGAAGCAAAGGCCACAATTAAAATCAAGGCGATGTTGTTGAAAGAAAGTCCCAAAGTCCGAGGCAAAGAAACAAGCACCACTTCTTTGATCTGAAAAAAATTTATTGACCGAGAAAACTTGGGAAAAAATCCGCAACCGAAGGAAGCCAGCGCTTGAATAAAAAAATGCATTAGGGCGCCCAACACTACTCCCATGGCCAGCCCACTAATGCCCCAAGCGGGGTATAAAAAAAGAACTCCAGCGATTATTCCCAAATTATAAAATATCGGGCTTAAAGCATAAATAAAAAACCGGCGAAAGAGCTGGGTAACGGCGCCAAAGAGATTGGAAAGCCCGAGAAAAATCGGCGAGAGAAGCATGATTCTGGAAAGCAAAACAATTTTGTCCTGCATTGAAGGAGAAAAACCGGGTGCAATAAAAGACGGCAAATAGGGCATCAAGACAAAAGCCAAGACGGAGACAAGCATCATCACGGTAAAAAAAACGGTGAAAACATCGCTTAAAAATTTTTTTGCCTCCGGGCTCGCCCCGCCCGAGGCGGGGCGAGCCCAATCCTGCGACATTCTGCTTGTCATAAAAGGTATGAGTACCGTTATGGAAACTAGAGAGGCGATGGAAATAAAAATGAAATCCGGCACTCGAAAGGCGGCATAATAAGCGTCCAAGTCGGATGATGGACCGATAAAATGAGCAATGGAGCGATCGCGAAACAATCCTAATAGTTGCGAAAGCAGGGCAAAAAAACCTAAAAGGAGCGCGGCTTGATTGATATTTCCATATTCCTTGCTGAAAATTTTCAAGATTTTCTCCATCCCGTACGAAATTTAAATAACATTAATATATTGATTATAACTGGTTTTGCTAAATTTCCGTACGGGATCCATCGGGATTCAACCTTGTGTCTTAATTCTTTTTTTCTTTGGGGTTGTTTTTTGAATCATCAGGAACGGTCGTGGAGCTTCCATTTTTCAAAGTATTGACATAATTTATCAGATCCTGATTACTCGGGGCAATGGAAAGAGCCGCTTGACCGTACGAAAGGGCGCTTGTATGATTGCCTTCACTTCGAGCTATTTGAGAAAGAACAATAAGCGCGTCAATATAATCTTGTTTTAAGGCCAGCGCTTCGTTCCCATAATTTTTGGCTTCTTCAAGCTTGCTTTGAGTAAAAGAAACACGAGCCATCGCCAGCTTCAGTCTTGGATTTAACGGATTCAAGGTTGAGGCTATTTTATAAGCTTCTATCGCTTTATCGTAAGCGCCGGTGACACCAATCAAACCGGCAGTGTTGTAAACAGAGCCGAGCATTTCGAAATTAAAATAATTGCCTCCGTCATATCTGGTAGCCGAAACAGCGCCACTCACCGCTTGGTCGAAGCTTGCTTGCAACAAAGCTTTATCCGCATCAGAGAGCGAAGCGCCCTTGCCGGCTATTTCATTCAGTTTCGCCAAATAAACTTCCGCATAAGTACGGAGATATAAATCATTCGTATAAAGCGAAAGAGCCTTGGTGATGGAAGCTTCGGCCGCCGAGGTGGTCTGAGCCGAAAGAGTTTTACTGAAATAAGGGACAGAAACAAGACGCTCTATGTACTTAAATGAAGCAACTGCTGACACTATCGTCACAAACACCAGAAAAAGAATGAAGGAAAAACTCTTGCGAGGATCGTTTAAGAATGATATTGAAATTTCTTCATCTCCCTGATGAAATTTAGAAACGCCAATAAATATGCCGCTAAAAGCCAGCGCTAATAAAAATATCACCGGGCCGGTGGAATAAAGAAAGGAGGCGACGAATAAATAGAGAGACGCTATGAAAAAAGCCACCGCTTCCTGGTTTGCGACACTGACAGAGTTCTTCAGTCTGGAAAAAATGGATTCAACCCCAATTTTCATAAACAGGACAAAAAAGAAGAGCCAGGCCAAGATTGAAAGATAGCCGGTCGTTGAAAGAAGGGTTGGTAACAAACCCGAGCCGGAGTTGAAAGAAATATTCCAAAATGGTGTTGCATTAATCGCCCTCGGCTTGTAATTTGCCCATAATTCTCCAAACCTATTGGGACCGATGCCCAAAATCGGATTCTGGCGGAGTCCAGAGCTGGTAACGGCAATGGTAGTTTGAAACGTCGGCCGAACTTCGTTATTCACCAATCCTAGTTTGTTCGGAATATATCCTCCGATAAAAACTCCCGAGAGGAAAAACAGAAGGGCCACGGTAAACACGATCAAAGAAAACACCGGGAAACTGGTGCGTGTGCCATCCGCTTGATTGGGAACGGAAAAAAGCGAAACTTTGTAAACAAAAATAATCAGAGAGAAAACTCCAAGCAATATCCAAACAAGCGAAAAATTCACCGCCGCCGAGAGGACAATCGAGAGCCCGAGCATAATTCCGAGTAACCACCGCCTGAATTTTGAAACAGTAAAAAATTCAATTGCCAAAAGCGACAGCAAGACGTAAAATCCGGCATAAAGCCCAAAGGCGTTCCAAGAGCCTAAAACATTGTCGGTCTTATCGGCTAGCACTCCCAAAGATAAAAATTCCGGCATAAAAAAACGAAAACTTTGAAATACCAAAAGGATGGCTGAAAATATAATCGTGCCGAATAAAACATTTTTCGCGCTTAAAGGATTTCTAAAAACAATTGAACAAATAAACATTAGAAAAAAGCCGGCAAAAATAAACCAGAAGGTGCCAACGTCAAACATGGTGCCAAAAAAAGACACCTGCGGCGCGGAGGAAAAAAAAGCGGAAACAAAAAAAACCAAAACTACGGCCAGACCGGAGAGCAAAAGCCAGGATTTCGGCAATCTGATTTTGCCATCAAAAAAACGAGCCGCCGCCCAAAAAATAATGGAAACGGAGAGCCCGACAACTAAAAGCAAGCCTTTGGCAACCTCAACCGGCATCCTAGTGAAAGGCAAAAAGAAAATCGGCAGAAATACAATTATTAAAAATAAGGCTAAGAACGAAATCCTGTCTAAAATGTTTGATAACATGATTTTTAAAAAAAATTTATTAATAATCAAAAATTTATTTCACTTTCCGCACAACAACTATTGTATCACACTTATTAAAAAGCAAGCAAGCTTTTCTAAATATTAAAGCAAAAAGTCCAGGTAATTATCCCGATGCGCCACTTCAATGGAATATATTGGGCTTCATCTAGAGCAATAAGATCAAAAGGCCGGGTTTTGGAGTAATAAAGCTTAAAATGCTTTGTTTTCTCTTAAATTTCATACAATATATAGTATCATGATACCTTAAATTATGTCAAATTATCTAAACTTGACTCCGCCGCGAGATTTTACGGCTGGAGTAGAAGAAGAACGAGTTTGGACTTCTTCTCCGCCGTAAGCATAGAAAGTGCTCGGTGAGTTTTGATTGTTGTACTCGGTACCAATCCAGCCGGCGGTGCGGGCAGTGTTGGAGATCCGAACTTCGTCCTCTAGCCCGCTAAATGCTAGCGTGGGCGTACCACTAGGTTTGAGATGGCCAAGCAAGAAGTTGCCAGCGGCTCCATAGACGATACTCCCTGTAACGGGCGAACTGACTGCCAACGCCCCATTGACATATAAATAGAAATTTGCTCCGTCATAGACCGCCGTAAATTGGGTCCACACTGAAGCACTGATGGCCGCTTCGACAATTGTAGTGCTGCCGTTGTAGATAGCAGCCCCGCCCTTCCCGGATGTATTTCCAATCAGTCCTGAATAGCCAAAATTGGTGCAATCCGACGAGCAATCTATTGCACGTAAAATCTGCTGTACTGCGCCATTGGTTCGTGTCGTATTGAACCAAACGGATGTCGAAACCGCAGATGCCGGGAGTAAGCTCGCAGACCTCGTGATATTCAAATAATCATTACTCCCGTCAAAACTTGTCGCATTCCCGATCTGCCCTGTTGCCCCAAAAGTCACCCCTCCAGACTGCGCTCCATTATTGGCATTGGAAGTTGAATCCGTCGCCGGACTGGAGGCATTGTGCATATGCCACACACCCTTGTAATTTGAGTCCCAAACATTAGTGGCATCAGATTGATCAGAAGCTCCGGCATTGCCGTAATAAATGTAGATAACAGTGTCAGCCGAAGCGGAAAGAGTGGGAATCTTGACCCAGGCAACCACTGCTCCA
>JAHFNV010000029.1 GCA_023267115.1 Candidatus Nomurabacteria bacterium
GTCGCAGACGGATACAGAGGTAATCCCCCACCTGATTGAGGAATTTGCCTTGAATTCGCATATGGGCTTTGACGCTGCGGTTGCAGAAGCGGCAAAGAAACTCAAGGGAAGGTCAGCATTCGTTGCCATTGACGCAACAACAAAGCAGATGGTGGCAGCAAGAAAAGGGGCGCCATTAATAGTTGGAGTGAATGAGAACGGCAGCGATGAGTTCTTTATAGCATCAGACGTCACCGCATTCCTTGACCACACAAACAAGGTCATGTACTTGGATGATAACGAGATGGTAATCATTGGCGGCGGCGTGAAATTCTTGAACATTGCAACAGGCGAGGAAGTGTCAAAGCGGGTTATCCGGATTGACTGGCACCCCGGAACTTCCCATAAGGGCGATTATGACCACTTCCTCATAAAGGAGATAATGGAGCAAAAGGACACGCTCGCCCAGGCAATAAACCAGGACGATGCTAAGATACTAACGGTTGCCAACGACATCAAAAGCGCCTTTGGCACATTTTTTGTGGGTTGTGGCACAGCGGGAAAGACGTGCCTGGTTGCCGAGTATCTTTTTTCCAAAATTTCCAAGAAGCACATCAACTCTGTCGTTGCTTCAGAATTCGCCAATTACCAGCATTACCTCACTCCAAAAACATTCATGCTTGCAGTTTCCCAAAGCGGGGAAACAGCTGATGTTCTTGAGGCAATTGAAGTGGCGAAGTCAAAGAATGTGAGGGTGGTGTCTTTGCTTAACGTTTTTGGCTCAACCATGATGCGAGTCAGTGATGATTTTTTCATGGTGAATGCAGGAGCTGAAAGGGCGGTTGTCAGCACAAAAGCAACCACAGCCCAGCTTGCTGTCCTGACTTTGCTTGCGTATGCAACCGCTGGGAAATTGCAAGAAGGAAAATTGTTGCTGATGAATACCGCGAGTGCTGTTAATGACATGCTTAACCCAAGGTACGAGGAGCGCATAAAGCGGCTGGCACAAATTCTTGTTGACAAGAACGATGTCTTTATTATCGGCCGTGGTGTTAATTACCCGATAGCGCTTGAAGCGGCCATAAAGCTGCAAGAAACCTGCTACACCCACGCCCAGGGCTTTGCAGGCGGGGAGCTAAAGCACGGGCCCCTCGCCCTTATCGAGGAAGGAATACCATGCATTGCTATTGTTGCAAATGATGAGACAAAGCAGGACATGATAAGCAACGCAACAGAGGTCAAGGCAAGAGGAGGCTACATCATAGGCATAAGCCCGGAAAACAATGACGTGTTCGACTACTGGATAAAAGTGCCGGACGCCGGAAACGCCAGCCCAATCGTGAACATAATCCCTGTGCAGATCCTGGCTTACCACATAGCAGTTCTTAGAGGACTAGACCCTGATTACCCCCGTAACCTAGCAAAGAGCTGTACAGTAAAGTAAGCTTTATATACTGATTGCCCTGATATATCGGCATGGTAATCAAATGCCTATGCAAAATACGCAAAGCCAACAAATCAGGAATGGGCTTTATTCAATTTAAAAAAAACTTGTCTAACGATTTTGAAATAGGTTCCAGCGTTAATATTTTAATCAAATGCAATTCACAACTCGTTAGCTTATTTGGGAGAATCAGAGTTTATGACTACAAAGGCATTTATATATCTCGAAAGGTTACTGAAAAGTATAATCTTATCGGAAAAGAAATCAAAGCAAAAATCATTCCAATCGAAGGATTTTTTACAGAGGTCGATCGTGATGGAAAGATATACTTCCCAATAGATATCGCTGAAAAACTTAACTTAAAACAGGACACCATCATAAAAATGAAATTACAAATAGAAGGTTTAAGCAGCAACCTTTATAGTAGGATTGATACCAGATTACATCATGGAAGTAAAGAATATTACACTTTCCTAGGACCGAAATACTACGGAAAAAGTGCAGTTATCAAGACTTCTTCCCTCTCACAGGTAAATCCGAAAAAATCTGAGCACTTAACTCTTTCGATATTAAAAGGGTTGAATTTTTCTTTATTAGAAAATGAAGAAGCCATTATAATAGAAAAGCATAAACCTCCATTGATTATTACAACCCAAATTTCTTACGATGATTTGGCACATTATTTTGGGGCTTATTTTGCTGACGGGACTAAAAAAGGCAATGGTTGGGCGATTTGCGCATCGACTTTTGAACAAGCTAAATACTATCTGGAGATGCACAAAAAAATAGTGAAGAATTCATCTCCCAACTTTAGCTTATCATTTACTAATCATAAGGGTGACTACATAAATACTGAAGAATTGCTCAGAAACCACTGGCTGAAGCGAGCTGGCGTAAGCATATCAGGAATATGGTTTAGGCCTTCTAATTCTTTTACGGCCAGAAAATTTAACAAATATGGCACATTAATAATCCGAGAGAATCGATTATTAGTGCTAAACCTATACAATCGACTTTTAAACGGTTTACTTAATTACATTTATACTAAAAAGAATCGAGAATTGGCCATACGCTTTATTTTAGGCGTGTTTGAGGGTGATGGTGCAAGTAATGCAAATAAGAGAGGACATGTACAAATAGCTACTAACCCCAGCGACATGTTAATTTTGGAAAAGGTGCTTAATATCTCTAAACTCAGGTATAGAGCCGTAACAGAAAAAAATGGTAAATGTTATATCCGAATAGGTGCGCTTGAATTTATAAAAAATATGCCTTCACTTTACAAATTAATTTTTAACTATTACCCTAAAAGAAGAAAAATATTTTTCACTAGACTGATTAACACTGAAACAGCACAATTTATCCTAGGAGCCAGGAAAAGCATCAATTCGTGGATAAAAGCCGAATTTAGAAAAAATAAAATGCTTAATTCCTGTTACAAACTCACTGAAAAAGGTAATAAAATGATGGCTTGTTTACAACAAGTCCAGAAAGAGATAAGTCACCAAACTGAAACTTAAAACACTCACAAAAATGATAAAAGCAGTAATCTTTGACCACGATGGTGTCATAGCCGATACAGAGCCGATACACTTCAGGGCTGACAACATTGTCCTCAAAAAATTTGGCTATACTGTCTCCCAGCAGGAAAACGACGCTATGGTCGGCCTATCAACAAAGAAAAGCTGGGAAATGTTCAAAGACATGTTCACGC
>JAHFNV010000030.1 GCA_023267115.1 Candidatus Nomurabacteria bacterium
ATGCTCTGAGAATTCTTTCCAAACTTCAATGTAGCCAAGCCTTTTTTTAGCTGGGGACTTGTCAATGAACCTGAACCCTCCGCTGCAGGCAGGGTCGCCGCATACAGTTGAGTCAGCGATAACAGTCCAGTAGAACCGGCTGCAGTTTGTGCATTGCTTTCTTGCGAATCCTTCTTCTTTCAGCACAGAAGTTGCATAGTACCTGTCAGGCTCTAGCGAGGCCTTTTGCTTGAACTCTGCCTTTATCTCCTTGTCATTCGCCATTCAACACAAGAATTCCTTTGGGCTCTTTTAAATGTTTCCCAAGTCGCTGTTTTGATTGACCTTTCTTCGTCTTAGAGACGAAGTATGTCGCCTCTCCGGTGACATTTTCGTAAAAGGTCATGCGACTGGGTCCAATCGTGTGCTCACGATTTGGGTTGTGGCAACAATAATCTGAGCTTCTATGATGGAGTCAAGGCATTTGGGACAGTGACTTCACCATTAACTGTTTTTACGTCAAAGATAGTGTAATCTCGCAAGTCCGCATAAACAGGAAAGTTTTCCTTAAGGATATTAAGCTCGCCGGTATCCTGCAATGTTCTCGTAGTTACTCTGCAATTCTTGCAAAAAATTACGTAGCTGGTATTGCTCTTATTTAGGTATTCCATGTACTTTTTCAGAGTCCATTTGGAAAAGTAATACTGTCCATGGCCTTCATTTGACACAGACAAAACTAGTCCTTTTAACGGCGAAACGTACATCCATTTTTCACAACTATCAACTATTCTAATGTTACCAGACAGGACAGGTATCTCTAAATAATTTTGCTTATAATAACATTTCATTCTTTCCTGTAACCCAATTTTTTCAGGTGTAGCAAATGTTGAGTATATTAAAAATGCACCTGCTATTGTAAGGCAATATGCAGTTTTTAGATTAAAAATCCTAACAGAAAACTTTTGCATAAACTCAACCAAGAATGGAAAAAGCAGAACAACAGAACGTATTGTGATATCAAACAAGTTTGCAAATATTACGTTTGTTGCATTGGAATCGAAATTTAGTATTCCTGAGAAGAATACATATTTTAATATGAAAATGTGTGCAATCAGTATCACGATGTTAATGAGGAAAAGTAGGGTTCTCCCAAAGAAAATGGTAGCAAGGTTAGTCAAGGCAATATATGGATGATTTATTCCAGCCATAATTATGGCAAAGTCTCCGAATGGTTTTTTATTAAATTTTTTAATCAGATATATTCCTAAATAGAATAAAAACATTGATAAAAAATAAGGATAAGCATCAAAAGTTAATATTTTAATGAAAATAAGCCCATACCAAAAAAACAATGCTTCTTTATTTTTAAAGAGTCTAAACGATAGCCATATTATTCCTATGAGGGAAAGGAGTTCTAAAGCTTTAATAACGTGTCTTCCAAAAACAAACCAGCCAAAGCCGGCTAGCGCATATGATGGCGCACCCCTACCATAGAGTGGTTGATGCCCACTTAACATTGAGAAATCTTCATTTAAAATAACTTTATTTTTAATCATGTAATTATAAAGCCATGCGGCGTGTGTATGGCTATAGACGTCGGCTCCTGGAACAAAAAGAACAAAAAGAAAGATTATCAGGAGAAGAAATATTTGGGCATATGTAAATTCAGATTTAAAAATTCTCATAAGCAACTCCGTTTACATTACTTTTTATTTAAAGATTTGCCTGATCCTTGTCATGGTGCTATTTAGCTGGTGATGTTGCTTGGTTTTACTATTGGACACAAGAAGGACTGCATCTCGCACATCGAATATCTCAAAATCTGACACATTAGCATACAGCGGGAAGTTTTTTTGAAGGATTTGAAGTTCACCGGTCTTTTCCAGCGTTGGGGTCCTGAAATCGCAATCCCTGCAAAACACAACCCAGGTCGTTTTGCTCATGTTAAGATAGGAAAAATACTTGCTTTCTGTCCACTTAACATCGTAGTATTGGCCTTGGAAAGCTGGAGAGATTGAAGTAACCATCCCTCTTAACGGGAAAGCATATATCCACTCCCTGCAATTATCAACAATCCTTACGTTTCCTGGCAGGCTTGGGACTTCAGAGTAAGTTTCTTTGTAGTAGCAGCGTATTGCATCTTTCCATCCAGTTCCAAAAGGGACAAAGAATAGCGGATAGATGATGAATATTCCTGCGAGCACAAGTGCATAGGCGCTCCTTAAGCTGAATATTCTGGCTTTTGCTGATAGTTTTGGGATTAGGCTTATAATGAATGGGAACAACATTACAAGAGAGCGAATAGCTAACTCAAGAAGGTTGTAAAAGTCAAAGTTCACCAGGCCGTAGAAATAAATAAACTTCAACAGGACGATTTGCACTGCCAGAACTGCAATGCTGCATAGGAACAGCCTCGTTCTGCCAAAAAATAATGTCACCACGTTTGTGAGTGCGGCATACGGGTGGTTCAGCCCGGCCAGCAGTATGGCTAAATCGCCAAAGGGCTTGTCCTTATACCTCCTTATCAGGTAAACCCCAAGGTAAAACAGGAATATCGAGAGCAAATATGGAAATGAGTCTGGCAGGAGTATTTTGATGAAAATGAGCGCATACCAGGTGAAAAGCATGTTTTTGTTCTTAAAAATGGAAAGTGATATTAGCACCAGGCCTGCAAACAGGGCAACCTCAAGCACATCGATTGCAGCTTTTTGGAAGAAAAACCACGCAAACCCTGCAAGGATGTAAGACGGCACCCCATACCCGTATACGCTCTCATGCCCTCCGAGCATAGACGAATCCTCTGTCAGGATAACCCGGTCCTTTAGCATCTTGTTGTAAAGCCATGAATCATGGATGTGCGTATAGATATCAAGGCCCGGCAGAATAAGTACGGCTGCAACTATTACCAGAAGGAGCAGTAACTGCGGCAGCGATAGGTTAATGCCGAAAATCTTTGGCTTCTGCATGTTCAAAAGGTCTGGGAGCTGTTATTTAAGCGTTATGAACATTAGGCAATATTGAAAAGTTCGATTATTATGACTTTTAATCTTGCCCACAGGTTGTGGGCAAGTACCTTTGTTGCTACTTCTGCCCTTCTGCCTTTAACCGTTACTGCCTGTAAGGAGTCC
>JAHFNV010000005.1 GCA_023267115.1 Candidatus Nomurabacteria bacterium
TGGAGATGGGGGAAATCGAATCCCCGTGCAGAAGGTTGTTGTAAAGAAGTCTACATGCGTGGCGCGCTTTTTGGTTTAAATTAAAAAATTCTTAAGCGAGCGAAATATTTTTTAATCGATCTTCTTTGTTTCGCTCCGACGGCGAAGCCACGTCGGAACTATCCCGACAATATTATGCCTCAGCCCATATATCGGAAGTCTATGAGCGAGACATCGGTTACGCGTAAGCGGAAACCGAAGCGAAAGCAAAGTCCTCCGCACCGAAGTATGGAGAAACTAAAGCTTTCACCTTAGACGCTAATTTTGCAATTAACATTTAAGCGAATTTTTACGAGGTTACGCTCATACTCGGCATGCATCTTATGCATCAGGCCTACTGTCTATGCCTTGCATCCCCCTAAAACTTTTTGTTTTTCAATGATCTTTATATTCCCTCCGGATCTCACGATTGGTTTCGCGTTGTTTTATGCTCTCACGCTTATCGTGTTTCTTCTTGCCTTTCACCAAAGCAACCAGCACTTTGATTTTTCTGCCTTTATTATACACTGAAATTGGCACTATTGTCAAACTCTTATTCTTCTCACCTCCGGCCAGTTTATTTATTTCTTTTTTGGTCAGTAAGAGTTTTCTGTTTCGCAAAGGGTCATAATCTTTCGGCGCGTTTTTGGGCTGATAGGGCGGAATATTGGCGTTGATGATATATGCCTCGCCACCGCGAACAATTATAAAAGCGCCCTCCAGGGACATTTGCCCACCGCGAACTGATTTAACTTCCGACCCCAAAAGTTCAATACCCGCTTCGTATTTTTCTAAGATTTCATAATCAAAACGCGCTTTTCTATTTTCAGCGTAATTAGCCATAGTTTTAATATTAGCATAATCGCTGAAATGCAGTATTTTCCAATCCCTAAATTACACAGTTTAAGCAAGAACTTTTAAGCAAGAACCGTTCTTGCTTAGTTCTTGCTTAGTCACATATGTTCATATTAGTAAACATTTTGGAATTGGGTGAACCTTTTCACGCAGTTGCTTTTTTTTTGCATTTTAGCTAGTCTGTGAAATGACTGGCCACAAAATGCTTGCGATTTACGCATAAATAAAAATTTCCCATTTCAGATTTTTTATGCTACTCTAACGGGATGGATTTCAATCTTTTTAATAAAAAAATACCCCAAGATAAAGGTAAAAATAGCAAAGGCAAGAGTAAATTTTCGAACAGCATCGCCGGAGCGATATTTATTTTTATGCTTATTACGGCCCTTTATTTAATAATATCCGGTACACCTGCCAATGTGCCAGAGGTTCCGATTTCAGATTTGGCCAAAAGTATTTCCAGCGGAGAAGTCAAAAAGATTGTAGTTGCTGGCGAAGAGCTTACCGTTACTTATAAAAATGACGAAATAAAAAAATCCAAAAAAGAAACAGGTTCTTCTCTCTCCCAAACACTTTTTAACTATGGTGTTGATAAAGAGGCATTAGCCAAAACGGCAATAGAGGTCAAAAACGAAAGCGGATTTATGATTGTGTTGCTGAATATTCTGCCTTTCCTTTTACCAGTCGCTTTTATTGTGTTTTTTTTCTGGTATCTTTCAAGACAGGTGCGGGGGGCTGGTATGCAGGCGCTTTCTTTTGGTCAGTCTAAAGCGCGGATAACTGATCCGAATGATAAAAACAATAAAGTCACTTTTAAAGATGTAGCTGGTTGCAAAGAAGCCAAGGAAGAATTAAAAGAAATCGTGGATTTTTTGAAAAGTCCGAAAAAGTTTTTAGATATCGGCGCTCGAATTCCAAAAGGGGTGATTTTAACTGGTGCGCCCGGCACGGGGAAAACCTTGCTTGCGCGCGCCGTGGCCGGCGAGGCGGGCGTGCCGTTCTTTCATCTATCCGGCAGTGAGTTCGTGGAAATGTTTGTGGGGGTGGGGGCTTCACGCGTGAGAGATTTGTTTAAAATGGCCAAAAAGTCTGCACCGGCCATTATCTTTGTGGATGAGATTGACGCTATCGGCAGAACCCGCGGCGGTGGCTTTGGCGGAGGGAACGATGAACGGGAGCAGACCTTGAATCAAATTTTGGTAGAAATGGACGGTTTTGAACCGAATGAAAAAGTGATCGTGATGGCCGCCACCAATCGGCCGGATGTCTTAGATCCGGCCCTTATTCGTCCCGGGCGTTTTGACCGCAAAGTTTTACTGGATATGCCGGATCGAGCTGATCGAGAAGAGATTCTGAGAATTCACGCCGTCAAAAAACCATTAGCGGAAGATATCAATTTGAAATTAGTGGCTGAACGTACTCCAGGTTTCTCCGGTGCTGACTTGTATTCTTTAATGAACGAAGGCGCCATCTTGGCTGCGCGAGAAAATCGCAAAAAAGTTTTTCAATTTGATTTGATTCGAGCGATTGAAAAAGTGATGCTCGGGCCAGAACGCAAAAGTCACTTGCTCTCCAAAAAAGAAAAAGAAATTACCGCTTATCATGAAGCCGGACACGCCCTGGTGGCCTCCGTCTTGCCCAATGCCGACCCAGTGCATAAAGTTTCTATTATTGCTCGCGGTAGCGCTGGCGGTTATACCTTAAAGTTGCCAATTGAAGAGCGTCGATTACAATCCAAAAAAGAATTCATTGATGATATTGCCATGTCGCTTGGCGGCTATGTGGCGGAAAAAATGATCTTTGGCGATATCACCACTGGGCCTTCCAGTGATCTGCAAGTGGCCACTAACTTGGCCCGAGCGATGGTCACTCGCTGGGGGATGTCGGATATTATTGGACCAGTGGCTCTGGCCGGTGCCGGCGGTAGAATAGAATGGGGTCAGGTTATCGACAAAGAATATTCTGAAACAGTGGCCACTAAAGTTGACGCTGAAGTTTTGAGAATCATCAACAACGGGCTAAAAACAGCCGAAAAAGTTTTGACCGAACATCGAAAAGCGTTTGAAGATATTGCCAATAAGCTAATTGAAGTTGAAACTCTGGAGCAGGAAGAATATGAGAAAATATTAATTGCCCATGGCATAGTGCCGAAAAAAAAAGAGGCTGAGAAAATTATCTGACGCTCTTTGCGAAAAGGGCACTAATTTTGTATATTTCTAATATCCGCCCTTAGCTCAGCTGGTTAGAGCACAGAGCTTATACCTCTGGGGTCCTTGGTTCGAGTCCAAGAGGGCGGACAAGTTTTCTACTTAAACCAGTCTTTAACAAAGTAACTATGGTTTCTGGGCTTTCGATGCCAACCGCGTTAAAATATTTAAACCACCCCTCTTTGCCTTGTATAGCAAAGATTCCATGCCCTAAAAACTCTCCAGCGACTGCAATTCTTAAGACCCATTCTATCTTTTTACTATTCATATTTTTTTATTTTGTGTTTTAATGCTAATAATTTGAGTTATCCACTTTACACTATGGGACCAGGATCGTGTATAATGGCTTAGTGATTGCTGAGCTGTGTGGCTCAGTTGAATTATACATTAAACAATTATTAAGAGTAAGGATGATTGTTAATAATAAGCTTACAACATGGATATATCCAGACAAAATTGTGAAAAAAATTATTGGAAGTTTGTCCTTATTCTGGTCGTCTGTTTGTTTGTCCGGTTGATACCTTTTCGTCCTCCCAACATTGAGCCGATCCTAGCCGTTCAAATGCCTTTAGCCAAAATATACGGAGCCTTTCCAGGATTCTTTTTAGGTTTTTTGAGTATCATATTTTATGATATTATTACTCATACCATCGGAGCTTGGACGATCATCACCGCTTTTTCATATGGGGTTCTGGGTTTATGGGCTGCTTATTTTTTTCAGAAACGCCAAGCTAGTAGTTTTAATTTTGTAATTTTCGCTATTGTCGGCACTTTATTTTTTGATGCGGCGACTGGTTTATCCGTCGGTCCGCTTTTTTTTCATCAATCGTTCTACAGCGCTCTGGTCGGACAAATACCGTTCACCCTTTTGCATCTTCTAGGTGATATTATTTTTGCCGCTGTCCTTTCTCCAGTCGTTTATCGATTTGCTCTTAGCAGTAAAAAGAAATTAAAACAGGTCTCGGTCGTCGACGCTTTAAATATGTTTCATCCTAAAATAATTTGAGTTTTATGAAAAAGGTAGAAAAAATTTTAAAAAGAGAGTTGGCTAAAGTGAAATCCATTAGACGAAGAACTGGGGAGATTGTGCCTTTTGATTTACAAAGAATCACCCGAGCTGTTTTGAAAGCTTTAGAGGTTTCGAGCGAAGGAGGAGGGCGGGAAGCTGAGAGATTGGCGAATAGTGTTTTTAAAACACTGCTTCTTTTACGGTCCGAAGTGGTTGGTGCTTATAAAGGCGCCAAGTTTTTGCCGACTGTGGAGATGATTCAAGATCTGGTGGAGAAAGAGCTGATGAAAGAGGGTTTTGCCGAAACAGCCAAGAAATATATTTTGTACCGTAACAAACGTTCCGAACTTCGGGCCGCTTTCGGACCAGTGCCGGAACATCTTCGCAAATTAGTGGAAGATTCCAGTAAATATTTCCGCAGTCCTTACTCTGAATTTATTTTCTATCAATTTTATTCTCGCTGGATTCCAGAACTGGGCCGTCGGGAAACTTGGATAGAAACTATCGACCGGTATATTGATTATATGAAAGAGAATTTGGGCAATAAACTCAATGAAAAAGAGTATGCTGAAGTAAGACAGGCAATGATTAATCAGGAAATTTGCCCTTCTATGCGACTTTTTTGGTCAGCCGGCAAGGCCTGTCGTCAGTCTAACGTCTGGGCCTACAACTGCTCCTACATCGCCCCGACCTGTTTCCAAGATTTAGGCGAAATTATGTACGTTTCTATGTGTGGAGCGGGACTTGGTTTTGCGGTGGAATGGGAGAATGTCGGACAGTTTCCACAAATCAAAAAACAGACTAAAGAAAAGCCTCTCAACCATGTAGTGCACGACAGCAAAGAAGGCTGGGCGGATGCTTTTGTTCTGGGACTTAAAACTTGGTACAATGGCCGAGATATAAATTTTGATTATTCGCAAATCAGGCCAGCCGGCGCGCGGCTGGAAACTGCCGGTGGCAAGGCTTCCGGTCCGCAACCGCTAATAGATTTAATGGATTTTGCCAAGCGGAAAATTTTGAGCAAGCAGGGCAGACGGCTTTCCAACCTAGATATGCATGACATCATCTGTCAGATTGGGATGATCGTGGTGGCGGGCGGGGTCAGAAGGAGCGCGCTCATATCTTTGTCCGAGCTTGAAGATGCTGAAATGCGCGACGCCAAGAAGGGACAATTTTATTTAACCGAAGGCCAGAGAGCCATGGCTAACAACTCCGCCGTTTATAATTCCAAACCATCGGCCGAAGAATTTTTGGACGAGTGGACCGCTTTGGTAAAATCTCGCTCTGGCGAGCGCGGAATCTTTAATCGAGCAGGGCTAGAGCGTCAAGTACCAGCTCGCAGATGGGAGGCGATAAAAAATGAAAGTCAGATGGGGCTTAACCCTTGCGGAGAAATTTATTTGCGCTCCAAACAATTTTGTAATCTTACTAGTATCGTGATCCGTCCAGGTGATACCATAGCAACCCTCAAAAGAAAAATGGAGTTAGCCACCCTGCTCGGCACTTATCAATCAATGCTTACCAATTTCGGTTATCTTTCAAAAAAATGGAAAGAAAATTGCGAGGCGGAAAGGTTGCTCGGTGTCTCGCTCACTGGCTATTACGACAACCCGATTATTCGAGATGATAAAGTTTTAGATATGCTCAAGACTGACTCAATTGAAACTAATAAAAAGTATGCCAAACGTTTCGGCATTAATCCTTCTACTGCCATCACTTGTGTCAAGCCACATGGTAATTCCGGACAGCTTTTGGGCGTAGGTTCCGGTATGCATCCATGGTATGCGCCATATTTTATCCGCCGGGTTCGCATTTCGCACACGGACAACTTGCTTAAAATGGCCAAAGACCAAGGCGTGCCGTGTATGCCAGAAGTTGGTCAATCGCAGGACTCCGCCAGCACTTTCGTATTAGAGTTTCCGGTCAAAGCCCCAGAAGGAGCCATATTCAAAGACGAAGTTTTAGCCCTTGATTTAATGAAAGAGTGGAAGAGACTCAAGGAGCACTTCGTGGAACATAATCCATCGGCCACTATTTATGTGGGTCCCGATGAATGGCTGGCGGTGGGAAATTTTGTCTACGAAAATTGGGACTGGATCGGCGGATTGTCCTTCCTTCCTCGCTCGGAACACGTTTATCAATTGGCTCCCTATGAAGCTATCAGCAAAGAAGAATATGAAAGACGAACGCGCGTTATCGGTAAAATTGATTTCTCTAAACTTTCCCAATACGAAGCGACTGACAACACCACTGGCGCCAAAGAATTCGCTTGCGTGGCCGGAGTGTGCGAGGTTTAAATTCATATTACATAACTGTTATGCTTTACACACGGAAAGGAGATAGTGGCACCACCAAGACCTTCGGTTGCGATCAGCGGATTTCTAAAAGTTCGGCAGTGGCTGAAGCGCTGGGCGCGCTGGATGAAACCAATTCCTTTTTGGGTGTTTGTCGCTCAAAATCACGAAAAAAAAGTTTTAAAATTGGAAAGCGCGAAATTATTTTTGCCGAAATTATTTTAGAAGTGCAGCAAAATCTTTTTATTGTCCAAGCGGAAGTGGCTGGCGCGGAAATGACAATCCTGACTGAGAAAATTTCCAAAGTTGAAAACGTTGTCGATGAAATTGAAAAGTTGTTGCCACCCATTAAAACTTTTTTTATAAGCGGAGCGACAGAACTCTCTGCTAACTTTGATTTTGCTAGAACTTTAGTCAGACGAGCCGAGAGGCGGATGGTAGCCGCCAAAGAAGAAGGAAAAATCAAAGTGAGCCCCGAAACACTGGCTTACCTGAACCGACTTTCTAGTCTGCTTTACGCCCTAGCCAGAATTTCTAACCACATTGAAGGCAAAGAAGAAATTAAACCTAAATATAAAATTTAGCATTTAGATACGATCGTTTCTTATTGCTAAGTTGGAATAAGTGTAAGTTTTCCACAGTTAAATTTGACAATAGAGTGCAAGAGTTTACACTTAGTTCGGCCTCGATGGAGGATTGAAAAATTAAGAGAAGTAATTAGGGAAACTGGTTAGATTCCAGTACAGTGCCGCTACGGTAAGTCCTGATTCGCCAATTTGGCGAGAAGGAACAAGTCCGAATACTAATTGCTTTATGTTTGTCCCGAGCAGGATATTCCTTCAAAGAATCCAAGATTCCCTGAAGGTCCGAAAATTCTGCCCGAGCAGGATTTTTTTATGTCAAAAATAAATAAAATTAGAATAGTTTTTATTGCTTGCACCGCAATATCTTTTTTATTGATTTACAATGTTCCAGCTAGTCGTCAGCCTACAAGTCAATTGAGTCAACTAGGCCAATATGGGCAAGTTGTTTTAGAAATAAACGGGGTCAAGTATGTAAGCGAAATAAAAAGTGGCACCAGCGTTTATGATTTGATGACAAAACTAAAAGATGCGGGCCAGATGAATTTCAAGGACAAAACTTATATAGGCCTTGGCAAATTTATAGAAGAAATAAATGGAATGAAGGGCAATGGAGAAAAGTATTGGATTTATTATGTGAATGGCCACAAAGCCGAGGTCGGAGTATCTAATTATAAAATCAATCCGGGAGATGTCGTGTCTTGGAAATATGAATAACGTGAAAAAATTTTTACCAATTTTGTTTTTCGGCGCAATTGTTTTGTTGCCCTCAAGCGCCAGGGTGTTTGCGGCTGATGTAAATCTAACTATCCGTGACGGGAACACCATAGTTTTCTCTGGCGCAGTTCCACTGCAATCAACTGGCAATATAAGCTTGAATGATTCAGAGGGAAACCCTCATTCCATAGATTCAAAGAGCGTGCTTTCATTGCTAAATGACGTCGATCAAATTGACCCAACCTGGAGCATTTCTAACTTGCAGTATTTTTCTTCTTTTGGCTCTTTTTATTTAAAATGTCTTGCAGATTCTTTTGGGAATGAATGTGATAATTGGCAATATGCGGTAAATGGCTCATATCCTTTCGACAGTATGGATCAAAATATTTTAAGCGGAGGTGAAAATGTTTATCTTTTCTTCGGTCCGCAACACAGAGTGGTTTTGGATTCAAATTCAATAACCACAACCAATACTTTAATGGCCACCGCCCAAGATTATGATTATCAAAATAATAAATGGATAAAAAGAACCGGAGTTACCGTTGGGCTTACACAACCGGACCCCCTTAACCCTTTCAGTCCGACAGAAATAAAAACACAAATGGTGGATGGCAACGGACAAGCCACCTTTTCTTCCGTCCCGGTTGGTTCTTATAATGTGGGCATTAAAGAAGATTTCTATTTTCCGACCGAAACACTTTTGGTGGCTGAGGCTCCGGCCACCGGCGGCTCAGCTGGTTGTTGCGCTGTTGCTTCGATTCCGCAACCGCAAAATAAAATTTCTGAAATAAAACCAGGACTCGTTTTTGATCAAGCTAAAGCTTTCAGCTTTTTGGTTTCAAATCAAAAAGCTGATGGTTCCTTCGGGGAAGATATTTATAGCGATTGGATCGCCGTGGCTTTTTCAAATACCAATCAATATGAAGTCAATAAAGATGCACTCAAAAAATATTTAATAGAGCATAAAACTGTTGGCACTCTTTTAACCGATTATGAAAGACGCGCCATGGCCTTGATGGCAAATGGATTCAATCCTTATGACACTAAGGCCGAAAACTATATTAAAAAAATCACCAAGAGCTTTGATGGCAAACAATTCGGTGATGTCACCGAAGACAACGATGATATTTTTGGGCTGATTGTTTTGCAAAATGCTGGATTTGCGCTGGATGAAAAAATCATTTCAGATGTTGTTTCCTTCATCTTAAGCAAGCAAAAGGCTAACGGCTCTTGGGATGAAAGTGTGGATATGACTGGCGCCGGCCTTGAGGCTTTATCTTTTAGTCAAAGTGTAAATAAAAATGATAGCGTCAAAACTGCTTTACAAAAAGCCAAGGATTTTTTAAAACAGAACCAAAAAGAGACTGGGGGCTGGGCCAATGTTTCTTCTACTGCTTGGGCGATGGAGGGTATTTGGGCATTGGGCGAGAAACCGGAAGATTGGGTTAAAAATGGGAAAAATCCTCTTGACTATTTAGCTGAAAACCAAGACCTAGATGGCGGAGTAAAAGGTGAAAACATAAAAACCAGAATCTGGGAAACAGCTTATGCCATTACCGCGCTCTCCGGCAAAACTTGGAATCAAATAATGCAAAAATTTGAAAAAGTGGGAACGTCAACGACAATAAAAGTGGCAAAAAAAAGTGTCGCCACGGCTATAGTGGCTGTCACTCCGTTAAAAACAGAAGAAATAGAACCAGTTCGGCCGAATTGGTTTCGTAAATTTTTTCAAAGCATATTCGATTTCTTTTTCTGATCACTCAAAATGAAATTCTCCCGCTTTTTCTTTTACTTTCGCTTTGAGCAGGGGATATTTTGAAAGTTCTGGGTCTTCGGCTATCAAGCGAGTGGCTTCGGTACGGGCCGCTTCCACCATTTTTATATTTTTTATGGCTTCCATACCAAGATCGGTAATACCCCATTGCTTGGCGCCTGCGAATTCGCCAGCGCCTCGTAATGCTAAGTCTAATTCAGCCAGCTCAAAGCCGTTTTTGGCAGTTTTGAGCGCTTTTAATCTTTGGATGGTTTTTATACTTTTTGTTTCAGCAAAAATATAACAATAAGCTTGATGAGTGCTGCGGATCACTCGTCCGCGCAACTGATGCAATTGAGCTAAACCAAATCTTTCTGCGCCTTCTATTATTATAACAGTCGCATTCTCCACATTCACCCCGACTTCTACCACCGAGGTGGCGCAAAGAATATTTAATTTGCCTTGGGCAAAGGCTTTCATTACTTCTTCTTTTTTAATTTTACTCATTTTACTGTGCAAAACTCCGATTTCGTATTCAGGGAAAATTTCTTTTTTTAAACGCTTGGCCTCTTCCACGGCAGATTTCATTTCTAGAGCTGCGGGCAAAATACTCCCGGACTCACCACGAAAATT
This sequence comes from Candidatus Nomurabacteria bacterium, assembly GCA_023267115.1. Lineage (GTDB taxonomy): Bacteria > Patescibacteriota > Minisyncoccia > Phycocordibacterales > UBA9973 > UBA9973. The sequence goes on from JAHFNV010000005.1 coordinate 10,068, forward strand.
TCCTGCTGGAAATTTTCTCTGTCCGTCGCCGTCGCTCCTACCAGGGGTTCGCTTGGGAATATTTTGCCCTTCGCTATCAGAAAAAATTCTCGGACAAACTACATAAGCCTGCCGCCCATTTTTTATTTCCGCTCTTATTTTTTCATAAGTTTGAGTTCGTTTGTCGGGTGTGATAATTTCGGTGATAATTTGTTTTCGCCCTGGAGGCATTTCATCCAGCAAGGATAAGTCCAAATCGCCGTAGATGGTGAGCGCCAAGGTGCGAGGTATGGGGGTGGCTGTCATCGAAAGCAAGTGCGGCGCCACTCCGTCTTTGCGGACCAGTTTTCTTCGCTGGGCAGTGCCGAATCTATGCTGTTCGTCTATTACACACAAAGCTAAATTTTTAAACTTAACCGATTTTTGAATCAGAGCGTGGGTGCCGATTAAAATTGGTATTTCTCCATTAGTTGTCCATCTTAAGAGCTGGGCGCGAGAAATCACAGTCCATTTTAGAGGATCTGCCTTAGATGGAAATTTTCGGCAACCGCTTCCGGTAATCAGGCCAATATTTACTGGTAAATGTTTAAAGTATTCTATGAAAGATTCAAAGTGCTGAGTAGCCAAAATTTCAGTTGGAGCCATGTAGGCCGCTTGCAGACTCCCAAAAGTCTGCAAGCGGCCCTGAGTAAAGTCGAAGGGCCTAGTGTTTACAACACAATACGCAGCCGTGGCGGCTACAGCGGTTTTCCCCGAGCCGACATCACCTTCTAGCAGTCTAGCCATCGGGAAATTTCTAGCCATATCTGCCAAGATTGTTTCAATTGATTTTTTTTGAGCATTGGTCGATTCAAAAGGAAAACGTTTCAAAAATTCAGTCACACTTTTTTTCTCCGGTTCTATTTTGAAAGATTTATTTTTCCGATATTCAAATTTATCGCGCTGTCGTTCCAGCTGAATACAAAGAACTTCTTCGAAGGCGAATCTTTTTCTAGCCGATTCAGCATTCTTGGCATTTTTCGGCTTGTGCATCCAAATTAGAGCGGTTTTCAGTGTTGGCAGGTTGTATTTTTTTAAGATATCTGCTGGAATATAATCTTCTAAATTACCCAATGTTTTTTCTCGCAATATTTTTTCAAGCGCGTGGTAAAACCACTTGGAAGTTATACCGCGAGTTTCGTTGTAAACAGGGAAGCCGAAAATTTCACTTTCCTTTTTTCTATCAAAACCAAACAAAGAATCATGAGTGTCAATCGGCATTGAATCAACTTTCTTAAATTCCGGATTAGCCATATAAATACCTCTTTTACCTTGGGTAATTTTGCCGGTAAATTCAACGAATTGCCCGGAATGTAACATTTTGGCAATGTAGGCTTGATTAAACCACACCACTTTTATTTTTCCGGTTTCATCAATTACTTCTCCTTCGGCTCTAAGAATCTTACTTCTATATCCGCGTTTAATATCCGGACTCCAAAATTTTCCGTAGATTGTGGCGTGCTCTCCCGGGATTAGCTCTGTTATTTTTTTTATTTCGCTAATATGTGAATACCGTACTGGGAAGTGAAAAAGCAGATCGCACACCGAAAAAAGCTTCAGCTTGCGCAAAGCCCTTTTTTGCTTTTCATCCAGGCGAAATTTTGTTTCTAGTTTGTCCGAAAGTTCCATGGCGGAGCCGGCTGGATTCGAACCAGCGGTGCCCTTTAACAGGCACACCTCTTTAGCAAAGAGGTACGTTAGACCGCTCTGACACGGCTCCTGATTAAATTACTCTAGCATATTTTTGCAGCTTTTCCATTATTTATGCTACAATACGGTTATTATTAAATAACCTATTTAGTGTTATACTAGTGTGGTATACTTAAATAATCATTATTACTTAAATTAATTTATAGGAATCTAAAGATTTCCTAATTCTAAACATGGAAACAATTCAAGGAATAAAAGCAAGTGTGGGAGTGGGGGAAGGAGATGATCCTTATGCAGTTGGCGCGAATGCGTGCCAAGATGCGATAAATCAGCTTGGTGAAAATAGGCCGGACTTATTAATTGTTTTTTCCTCCGTAAAATATGACCAACAGAAGATGCTTGATGGTGTTCATTCGGTGGCTAAGGATGCGTTGATTGTCGGCTCTTCAACTTCCGGAGAAATCACAACGATGGGGCCGATCAAGGAACATTCAGTGGTGGTGATGGCCATAAAATCGCCGGGGATAAAATATTTTGCTGATGTTGGCGAGAATATTGCCGCCAATCCGCGATTGGCAGGAAAAGTGGTGGCTGACAAAATTAAACAAAAAGCAAGTGAAACACTCAAGGCCTTTATTATGTTGCCAGATGTGCTAGTTGGTAATGGCGCGGATATTGTCCGCGGAGTCTTGGATTCTTTGGGTGCCCATTTCCCGGTGGTTGGTGGGGCCTCCGGAGATGATTTTGTCTTTAAGAAAACATACCAGTATGTGAACGATAAAGTGTATTCCGGTTCAGTGGTCGGGCTTGGACTGACGGGCAGTTTTAAAATGGGTATTGGTGTGAAGCATGGTTGGATTCCGGTAGGTGAGCCGATGACTGTTACCAAATCCGAAGGCGCAATTATCCATCAAATTAATAATGCTCCGGCGGTCAAGATTTATGAAGATTATTTCGGCGAAGAAGAAGCGAAAATATTACACACCGAAGCGCTGGCCAAGCTGGCTATTACTTATCCACTGGGTATGAAAGTTGCCGGCAGCGATGAATTACTGATTCGCGATCCTATTACAGTGGATGAAAAAGGATCGATCACCTGCGCGGCCGAGATTCCGGAAGGATCGGAAATTCGTTTGATGATCGGTAGTCGTGAGGAAGCTGTCAAAGTAGCGAAAACTGCCGCGACCGATGCCATTTCACAACTAGCTGGAAGTCCTCCTAAGGCAGTTATTGTATTCAATTGCATTGCTCGCAATAAGCTCTTCGGCGATCGATCCGGGGATGAAATAAAGGCTATTCAGGAAGTGATTGGATCAAAAGTGCCTCTCATTGGCTTTTATACCTATGGCGAGCAAGCTCCGCTGGGTGGTCAAGTAAAAAATATAGAACAATGTAATTCAGCCTTTCACAATGAGACAGTGGTTATCTTTGTTTTAGGAGATTAATTTTAATTATATGATGTCATCAAACGAAATAGTAATGGGTCCAAGTACTAATATCTTCCAAGGTTCGCTCGATGCATTTGCTGTCGCAATCGGTCTTGTAGCAATTTATTTACTGATTAAGTTGAATCGAAAGCTCGGAGGCAAATTAAGCGGTGCCTTGCGTTTATTTAATCTTGGCATGGCGGCCAATGTTGTTGCTATTACCTGGTCTTCTTTTTCAGGACATGTCTATGTTGTGGGTGGAATACCCATAGACATCCATCACTTTTTTATGACTCTGGGAATGATTTTTTTCATTATAGCAACTAATCGATTTTCTTCCTTGGCCTAGAACTAAGCACTCTTATTTGTTACTTAAAGACTTATGGAAGAAAAATCTAAAGCCGTAGTTGTCGCATTTGCTACTTTGCTCGGAGGGTTGAGTGTTGAGCTTTTTGGCACCATCCGGTTTGCCGAAATACTGGGCGACGAGAATGACCCTTTTTTGCCTAAAACCGGAAGTTTTTCGAAAGGAAATGTAGAAAAAGATTTTGACGAAAATAAAATAAAAAATGAAATTAATAAGATCATTTTAGGACTCTCCAAAGTTTTTGGCCAGAGTTATACCGATACCAAGCTGGAATACTTATACAGAGAACTCGAGAAACAATATTCTTCCGAACTTGTCGGTAAGGTGATGATGCCCTTTATACCAAAGGGCTTCCTTGAAAATCATCGAGTTCAATACCTTACCCGTAAGCAACTAGAAGAAGAAGTGTTGGCAAAAACAAAAGAGTTTAATAAGCTTAATTTAGAACTTGAAGAAAAAGTAAAACAAAGAACAGAAGAGCTTAAAAAATCAATTAAAGAGCAACATGAAGGCACTAAGCTTCTTATAAGGCGAGACTTGGAGCTTTCTCGAGTGAACGAAAAACTTCAGAAGCTTGATGAAGTTAAATCAAATTTTATTTCAGTGATTGCTCATCAACTTCGAACGCCATTGTCTGGTGTAAAATGGACGCTCAGCATGCTTTTGAATGGCGATATGGGAGCTCTGAACAACGACCAAAAAACATTTATAATGAAAAGCTACGAGAGCAATAGTCGTATGATTACGTTGGTTAACGATATGTTAGTGGCTGACGGGATTCAATCCGGCAGGGTTCATTACGGATTCAAACACACTAATATTATTGATCTGATGGATAATGTTCTTTTTGAGATGAATCCACAAGCTTTGAAGAAAAATATTTCCATTAAATACAAAAGTAAGTTTGAAAATTTGCCGGAAGCGTATATTGATCCGGAAACAATGCGGGCATTATTGCAAAACTTGCTGGAAAATGCCATTAAGTATACAATGGATGGGGGTAAGATAGAAATAGACGTAAAAGAAGAAGCTGATTATTTAACTGTTTCTATAGCCGATAATGGTATTGGCATACCACAAGATCAGCAGGCTAGTGTTTTTGCAAGATTTTTTCGGGCGCGCAATGCTGTAAAACAAGAAACTGACGGTTCGGGTCTAGGACTGTATATTTCCAAAACTATTGTTGAAAAGAATGGCGGAGTGATTTGGTTTGAGAGCAATGAGGAAAAAGGAACCACTTTTTATTTTACCGTTCCGTTACACACTACAGAATTACAGGTAAATAAATAATTATTTATAACTAATATAATTGGACCATGAAAAAGATTTTAATAATTGAAGATGACAAATTTTTGGGAGATGTGTTAAATCAAAAATTGACCAATGAAGGTTATCAAACTGTTATAGTCAGAGATGGCGCCTTAGGTTTAGAAAAAATCGAGTCTTTTGATCCGGATCTGGTTTTGCTTGATATTATTTTGCCAAATATGAATGGCTATGAAATACTTGAAGCCAAAATTAAGAATCCTAAAATTTCCAAAATTCCAGTGATAATCATTTCAAATTCTGGACAGCCTGTCGAAATAAGTCGCGCTCTTTCCTTAGGTGTCAAAGATTATCTAATTAAGGCGCAATTTGACCCGGATGAGGTTTTAGCCAAAGTACGAACTCAATTTCTAAAAGAAAAAAACGATCTTGAATCGGCGGCATTTTTAAGTGATGTGAAAAATAAAGAAAACACGTCCAATCTCGAAAGCAAAAAAGTGTTATGGGTGGAAGATGATCAATTTCTGAATGATATAATTGCCCGGAAGCTTTCTGCCACCAAATGCGTTTTCTTTCAGGCCAGTGAGGGTGAAGAAGCTCTGCGCATGATAGTTAAAGAAATGCCCGACATTGTCATGCTTGATATTGTGCTCTCCGGCATGGATGGTTTTGAGATTTTACGACGAATAAAAACTGACCCAAAAATCAAGCATATACCGGTTATTCTTCTTTCTAATCTCGGTCAACCGGCTGATATTGAAAAGGGTAAAAACCTTGGCGCCGCTCGCTTCTTGGTCAAAGCCACTGTTACTCCCAGTGAAATCATCGATCAAATAAAAGAGGTAATTACTAAAAATCAAAAGTAGTGCTATAATATTCATGGTCGGATATTATCAGTTTTGTAAATTCAATTCATTTTATGACACACGGAGGAACTCATTAAAAGGTGATTGAACCGCAACTAAAAAAAATCTCTTGTCCTTATTGCGGCGATGCTTCTATCAACCACACACTTTCTTATTGGAAGGGTCTGGTTTCGATTCCCCTTGACAATTATACCCAAAGGATTATAAAACATGCCCCACGTTTTATAGAGGAACTGGCCGATTTCGTGCCAGTGTTTTTATTTAAAATACTCTTATTTTTTGGACTGGCCAGTCTTTCCGGAGATGTTGATAAAGCGAACAATTTTCGTTCCAGAATTATCTGGGAAGAAGCCAAAAGAAGAGGCATCAAAATGGAACAGTTAATATTTTTTGGTAAGCCACTCGATTATTATCGGGCGCTACTAAATGGTCGGGTTGTTTACTTTGAGAGTATTCCCATACCATCTCCATTTTTGGGTATGAAAAAAAACTGGGATGATAAGGTTGCACTCAAACAAGAACTTAGGAAGAAAAATATCCCAGTCCCTTTTTATCTGCCACTACCTTTTTTTCATTTACCGAAAGTTGAAAATATATTTTCAAAGTTTACAAAACCCGTAATCATTAAACCAAGAATTGGATCACGTGGTAGACATACTCTTACTAATATTTGCACCCTATCGCATTTTATCACCGGTATTAATATCGCTAAACAAATATGTCCTTTCTTGGTTGTTGAAGAACATTTATGGGGCGATGTTTGTCGAGCAACTTTAGTTGGCGGACTACTGGCCGGCTTTCAGAAGGCCAGCGCTCCGTCTGTAGTAGGCGATGGTAGGAAAACTATCCGACAACTTATTTTAGAAAAAGACAACCAGCGTCCAGATCGCGTGGGGGTCGTGCACACTTCGGAAGAATTGCATAACTACCTTTCACGATCAGGTTTTTCCATTGAGGATGTTTTGCCGAGCGGAGTTTTTTTGCCTCTTTCTCACCGGATGGGTCGGTTGTGGGGCGGAAAAACAAAAGAAATGATAGATGACGGTTTGCATCCGAGTTTTATTCCGATTTTGGAAAAAGCGGCAAAAATAACCGGTTTGGTTGTCTTAGGTTTTGATTGCATTGTTCCTGACCCAACCAAAGACGCTAATTCGCAAAAATGGGGAATTATTGAATGCAATACCCTGCCTTTTATCGATTTGCACTATTATACTCTAGAAGGTAAACCGCGGAACATTGCCGGGATGATCTGGGATTTGTGGAAATGAGAAAATAATGTTCAACACATAAGTGTTTAATCTTTTAATGAGCGATAGTGAAAGCGATAACTTTTCTGGCACCGGATTGTTTCAAAATTTTTTTGGCTTCGTTTAGAGTGGCGCCGGTGGTGGTGACATCGTCTATTAAAATTATGTTTCTGCCTTTGATCAATTGAGCATTTTTTATGGCCAAAGACCCGGTTAAATTTTTTAATCTTTCCCGGCGGTCTTTTATTTGGGCTTGATGTTTAGTTTCTTTTATTTTCATTAAAATGTTTTTCTCTAATACAAAACTCTTTCTTGGCGATGAATTTTGCAGTTCAATTAATTTTTTGCCAATCAGTTCCGCCTGATTGAATCCTCTCTCTCTGTATCTTTTTGGAGAAAGGGGAATCGGAATTAAAATTGGGTCACGAAAATTTTCCATTATGCTTAATTCTGCCAGTTCTTCTAAAATTCTGCCATACATTGCCTCTGCCAAAATGCCTGCTAACTTTTTCTTCCCCCTGTATTTCAAAAGCCACACCGCTTTTTTAATCGGCGGATGACGGTAGTCATACAAAGGGAAAACCCACTCGGCGGTTTCACGCTCAGCCGGTTTGGACTCCGTCAAGCATTTTAGGCATAAATCCGCTCCAATCGTTTCGCAGGAAATGCATCTAATTGGAAAAACTATATCTAAGATGGTGTTTAGAAAGCGCATTTATGTTATAATATTAGCACAAATGGATAATCCGATTAGGAGATTTTTTGCCAATACAGGTTTATTTGGAGCCTCTGGTGACAGTGCCTTGGGTATTGATATTGGTTCTTCGTCGATTAAGGTAGTCGAAATCAAAAGAAAAAAAGGCAAAGCAGTGCTTGAAACTTATGGAGCCATCGCTCTCGGTCCTTATGCTGATCTCGATGCCGGACGCGCCACCAATCTGTCAACTGAAAAAATAGCGCAAGCTTTGAGTGAAGTTTTAAAACAATCTGGGGTGACAACCACTTCCGCCGCCCTTTCCATTCCAGTGCAATCGAGTTTAATTTTTACCGTTGAACTGCCATTCGCGGTTAAGGAGAGTGATATGCCATCGGTTATTCCAACTGAAGCTCGCAAGTATATTCCGGTGCCGATTACGGAAGTTTCTCTTGATTATTTTGTTTTACCTCAAAAAGAACCATCTTTTGAAGAACTTAATAATCCTGATCTTTCCACTAAGCAGCCGGTAAAAACGAGAGTATTAGTGGTGGCTACCCAAAATGCGGCGGTTTCTAAGTATCGTTCAATTGTTTCGCAGTGCGCTCTTTCCGCTTCTTTTTTTGAAATCGAAATATTTTCTTCCATCAGAGCCAATTTTGAACACGAACTTTCTCTGGTCCTTTTGATGGATTTTGGCGCATTGCGCACCAAACTTTCTTTGGTTGAGTTTGGTATGGTAAAAAGTTACCATACTGTTGATCGAGGCGGAGCGGATATTACAGATTCCATCGCCAAGTCTTTGACTATCCCTTTCTCTAAGGCGGAAAAAATGAAAAAAGAATTTGGTCTCTTTGAAAATATGGCGGAAAAAACGCTGGCGGACATCATTAAAACTCATTTAGATTATATCTTTGCAGAAACAAATAATGTATTATTAGAACATGAAAGGAGGTATAATCAGACTATTAGCAAGGTAATACTGTCGGGGGGCGGGTCTCTTTTGAAAGGGTTGAAGGAGGTAGCGGTTAGCAATTTTCAAGTGGAAGTGGAGGTCGGGCGACCTTTTTCTAAAGTTGGCGCTCCGGCGTTTTTGGAAAGAGTGCTCGAGAGCATGGGTCCGGAGTTTGCCGTTGCCGTTGGTTTGGCTTTACGAAAATTATAATAAGTGAGATAATAAATAAGAAGGATGGAACAAAATTTCCAAACATCATTTATACCTCAAAAACCGATAATCAAAGAGCGGGCGATAGCGGCGCGTCCCGTCAGTTTTTTGATTATTATTTCTATCTTCTTTTTTTTCACCATCCTTTTGGCTTCCGCCGGTCTTTATTTTTATAAAGGTATTCTGGCCAAAAATATTACCAGCAAGGAGAATGAATTAAACCTGGCTAAAAACCGTTTTGAACCGAATAAAATAACTCAGCTCCAAATTTTAGATAAACGTTTACGCGCTGGGAGTGAAATTCTTGGCAAGCACATAGCTGTTTCTCCCATATTTACCGCTCTTCAGTTAATAACTATGAAGACCGTTCAGTATACGAGATTCGGTTACGAATTTGATGGCGCTCCGGGTGGAAAAATACTGGTTAAAATGAGCGGCCTGGCCATAGGTTATCGTTCTGTTGCCCTACAATCCGATCTTTTGGCTAAAAACAAGAATTTCATTGATCCGGTTTTTTCCAATCTTTCATTGGATGCCAAAGGCAACGTCCTTTTCGATTTGCAGTTTTCTGTTGATCCCCGTTTTGTTGATTATAAGCAAATGCTTTTAACGCAAAATTAGCATGATTAGATTCATTGGGCCGTTCATTTTAATAGGCATCGCCGTAACTGGGTTTTTTATGATTACCAATCCGCTTTATAAAGATGTATTGCAACTGCGGGAACAAATGGCGTCCTACAATGAGGCGTTGGATAATTCCAAAGTACTTGAAAACGAACGGGACAAACTGACTAAAAAATATAACGCCATCGATCCGGGGGATTTGGTCAAACTCCAAAAGCTTTTGCCGGACAATGTTGATAATATTCGTCTCATTCTTGAAATAGAAAAAATAGCTTCGCCTTACGGCATGATCTTAAAAGATGTTAAATATGATATAATCAGCAAAAGTGAGGCGAAAAATGCAGGAGTAATCCAGCCGTCCGAAGCGCAATCTCAAACCAAAGACTATGGTACTTGGAGCTTGGAATTTTCCATTCAAGGGTCCTATAACAGTTTTCTCAATTTTCTAAAAGACCTGGAAAATAATCTCAGAATTGTTGATGTCTCCTCAATTGCGTTTTCGTCTGTTTCAACAGGAGCAAATCTACCCCTTTCAGATTCCTATAATTACGCGTTTAAAATTAAAACTTATTGGCTTCGAAATTGATTTTAAATTAAAATGACTTCAATAATAAAAAATATCATAATTTTGGCAGGAGTGGCGGCGGCCCTCGTCCTTGTTTATGTTTTTTTTATTAGCAAGGATAAAACTGAAACAGCTCTTATTTCTCCCGCTCCGATCCCAGTCTCGACTCAAATCGGAGTTTCAGCCGGAACTGGTAATCAAAATCCTAAACTTTCCCAGGATTTTCTTTCACTGCTTTTAAATGTTAAAGGCATTAAATTAAACGATTCTATTTTAACTGATTCGGCTTTTGGCGCTTTACACGACTCCAGTATTTTACTTACGCCTGACGGTACGGAAGGCAGGCCGAATCCTTTTGCTCCCGTTGGCTCTGATATTATAATTATACCGACCATAAAACTGCCGGCCGAGAATTAATTAGTTATGAGTTTTCTGGAAGAATTAGCTAAAAAGGGTCTGATAAAAGATAGCCAGATAGGTGAAATTAAAAATCGCGCCAGAGATAAACATGGGGGCGATATTGACGCGGCCCTGGTTGAATCCGGCGTGGCTGAAGATAAAATACTGGTTACCAAGGGAGAATATTTCCAAATGCCGATTAAAGAAGTGAATATGGAAGAGCTGTCTTTTGACGCTCTCAGATATATTTCAGAGGATTCGGCCATACACTATCATTTTGCTCCTTTTGGATTCGTCGATGGAGTGTTGGAGGTGGGTGTGACGGATCCGGAAAATATTCAAGCCATGGATGCGCTCCAATTTATCTCCGCCAAAATCGGCATCCCTTTTAAAATTTTCCTTATTTCCCAGAGAGATTATCAAAGGATTTTGGAGAGTTATAAAGGTATTGGTGGCCAAGTGGAGCAGGCCTTGAACGAATACAATCAAGAAAAGACAGCAGACGAAAAAAGCTTGAGTGAAGCGACCAATTTAAGCAAAGAAATCAAAAACGTAAAATCTGAAGCGAAAATCGTGGAAGACGCGCCAGTTATCAAAATTGTGGCTGTTATTCTTCGCAATGCTATCGAAGGCGATGCTTCAGACATCCATATAGAGTATACCGGAGAAAAAGTGAAAGTGCGCTATCGGGTTGATGGAGTGCTTCACACCACCATTATTCTTCCGCCTAATGTCTATAATGGCATAGTGGCGCGGGTAAAAATTCTTGCCAAATTACGCTTGGATGAAAAAAGAAAACCGCAAGACGGGTCTTTTAGCGCCATTATTGATGATCGCAAGATTGATTTTCGTGTTTCTGTTATGCCGGCGTATTACGGTGAAAAAGTGGTGATGCGCATATTGGATTCCGAAAAGGGAATTAAGCCGATTAATCAATTGGGGCTTTCAAAAATAAATTTGGAAATGATCAGAGAAGCGATTACTAAACCCTACGGACTTATTTTAATTACCGGCCCGACCGGATCAGGTAAAACTACCACTTTATATTCAATAATGAATGAGCTTGATAAAGAGAAAAGCAACATTATATCTTTAGAAGATCCGGTGGAGTACAACATGCCCGGCATCAATCAATCTCAAATGATGCCTGAAATCGGTTATACTTTTGCTTCAGGATTACGTTCAATTTTTCGTCAAGATCCGGATATAATAATGGTTGGAGAAATTCGTGATAAAGAAACTGCTCAACTGGCTGTGCAAGCGGCTTTGACTGGACATCTAGTTCTTTCGACCCTTCATACTAATGATGCCATCGGCGCTATCCCTCGCCTCGTTGATATGGGTGTTGATCCATATTTAGTAGCGCCGACCTTGATTTTATCGGTGGCGCAACGTTTAGCCAGAATGACTTGTCCGACATCCAGAAAACTTGTGCCAATGGACCCGAGCATTAAACTGCAAATTAAAGAACAAATGAAAGATTTACCTGTTGAATATCAGCAGGAAATCGGAATCAATAATGAAATGTATGATACTGTTCCTTCACCCGAGTGTCCTTCCGGCACTCGCGGTCGCATTGCCGTTTTTGAAATGTTTAAAGTAGACAGAGAGATGCAAAATATCATATTGAAAAATCCAATTGGTTCCGAGATTTATAAAATAGCCCGGAAGAAAGGCATGCTCACCATGCGCGAAGATGCCATAATAAAAGCGGTCAACGGGGTCATCCCTTTTAGCGATGTGTATAATTTTGGTAATGACAACGAATAATGTTTATCTATAAAAGAGCCTAGTTATGCACAGCCGGTCCTATTGTCAAGGTTCGTTGTGTGGTATAATCAAGCCCATGCAAGCAGTAAAGAAGAAAATTTTTATAGTGGATGATGACAGTTTCCTTCTGGATATGTATGCTTTCAAGTTCAGCCAAAATAATTTTGAGGTTTTCACGGCCTCCAATGGAGCGGAAGTTATAGAAAAGCTTAAATCTGGACTACAGCCCGATATTATTTTGATGGATATTATCATGCCCGAGATGGATGGTTTTGAAATGCTGGAAAAAATAAATAATGGGAAACTATCAGAGCATTCCGTTAAAATAGTTTTATCTAACAAAAATCAGGAGTCTGATATTAGTCGGGGTAATAGCTTGGGAGTGGCTGGATATATTGTGAAATCAAACTCTACACCCACGGAAGTTATCGACCAAGTCACAAATATTTTAACCAAAAACGCTCCGGTTGAAAACTAAAAACCTATTAATTCGGGAACGTGCTATTGACATAAGCTCAAAAATATGTTATATAGCGTGCAGATTATAGGGGGAAATTTCTTCCCCTTAAGAGGGTACAATGACAAAAAATTTTTTGATCGCCGGGATGGCGATCAGTTGGTTGCTGGTCATTGCTCTGCCGCCCGCCTGCGGCCAGAGTAACGACCTCTCGGTGTGGGATTTACACACGGAGAGGAAGCATACCCCCTATGTGCAGTATCTGCACACGGGGGGAAAAGTTGTAGCCTTCGCCCGCTACAACTACGATGCCTCCCGCACAGTCGGACTCTGTGCGGGGCCAAAAATCGGGCGAGAGTTTTTTTCTGTGGTACCAGAAGGGTGCGGGTACTACGGAAAATCTCGGGGCTACGGCCCCGAGGTGTTGGTGTTTTCGGAGACCACGAGGGTCTCCTTTGTTCAGCAGACCCAGTACTTTCTGGGGACTGCTGGGGCGCGGAGGTTCGTGTACGACTTCACGGACCTTCGCGTAAAAATGGGCCGGCATTTGTCGGCTGGGGTTTACGCCCAGTTCCTTGCGGAACGGGGCGAAAAGTCCCAGACAGATGTTGGCCCCTCGGCGAGGATAAATATAGGGAAATCCTATATATTTATCTCGCCGATGGCCTCGGCGTCAAGGACGATGCGAGGCCAAAAAACTTTTCTAATTGGGTTGGGATACGCTTGGTAAGCTTATCCCCAACCCACCCACCGGCGCTTCATGCGTCCGGTGGGTTTTTAT
>JAHFNV010000006.1 GCA_023267115.1 Candidatus Nomurabacteria bacterium
TCGTGCGGGGTTATCAACAGGAGTGTATTGACCTAGTTGCTTAATCTTAGTACAATTCTACAATCCAAATGAGTTATAAAAAAAATGACCTGCCTGTTGGCAGGCAGGAAAAGTTGCAAACAGTCAGGGGAGTTATCACTGAAGCTTTGCCGAACACTTTGTTTAGAGTAAAAATGGAAAGCGAGAAAGAAATTATGGCATATCTTTCCGGTAAAATGCGAATGCACAGGATTAAAGTCTTGATTGGAGATGTGGTTGAAATCGTATTAGATCCCTATGGTGGGAAGAGTAGAATAGTTAAAAGGTTGTAATTTTTTTGGGAATAGTGTATTATAATGTGGTTAGTTTATTTTTGGTTTTTAAAAAGTAATAAACATTGAAAAATAAGGGTTTTTAGCCCTGTTTTTGTCTACCTCATGAAAATTCGATCAGCGGTAAAAAAAATCTGCGATAATTGTAAAATAGTCAGGCGCCAAAGGCATTTGCGGGTGATTTGTTCGAATCCTAAACATAAGCAAAAACAATAATAGTATACGAATGCCTTAACGAATAAGCACACACGAATTAATTAATAAACAAAATGCGAATCCTTGGAATCACTGTCCCAAATGAAAAGAGACTGGAAATTGGTTTAACTTGCCTTTATGGTATTGGGGTTTCGAGCGCTCGTAAAATTTTAGATCAAGTTGGTATTGATCGAGGTAAGCGCACCAAAGATTTAACGTCTGATGAAGAAAATAAAATTCGCGCCGTAGTTGAAGGAATGAAAATAGAAGGAAACTTAAAAAGAGAGATTTCCGGAAATATTAAAAGACTGAAAGATATTAAAAGTTATCGAGGGATTCGTCATATCAAAAGATTGCCGGTTCGCGGACAAAGAACCAAAACGAATTCAAGAACAGTCAGAGGTAATGTTCGAAAAACAATGGCCTCAGGCAAAAGAAAAGAGAGTAAAACATAAAATTAATGATTAGATGCTAGGGACTAGAAAGATCTAGAACCTAGAACTTAATTTATTATGGGAAAAACAAAAGTTATAAATGAAGAAAAGAAAGAAGTTGTAGCCAAAACAGAAACGAAGGCTGAGGCGAAAGCAACTCCAGCTAAAACTTCCAAAAAGAAAATAATTTCTGGGGTTGTGCGTGTTGACGCCACCTTCAATAATACCAAGGTGTTTTTTGCAGACAGATTGGGTAATGTGTTGTTTTGGTCAAGTGCTGGTGCGCTTGGTTTTCGCGGAGCAAAAAAGGGGACTCCCTTCGCTGCTTCTAAGGTGGGTGATCTAATTGGCAGTCGAGCGGTCTCGTTGGGAGTAAAGGATGTAGAAGTGATAGTACGGGGAGTTGGTTCTGGACGTGAGCCGGCGATCAGAGCATTTATGGGGAGTGGTATAGAAATTACTTCCATTAAAGATACGACGCCGGTGCCTCATAACGGACCGAAGGCCAAGAAGCCCAGGAGAGTGTAGAAAAGTTGAAAGTTATAAAGTTATAAAGTAAAAAAATGTTAAGTAAACCAAAATTTAAAATTTGCAAAAGACTTGGTCCGGGAGTGTACGATAAATGCCAGACGGCTAAGTTTTCGATTGCTTCTCCAAAATTTAGCGCCACTAGCAGTAATCGTCGTCCAAAAGCTGTATCCGAATATGGTACACAGCTTATTGAAAAACAGAAAGTGCGTTTTTCCTACGGCATCTCTGAACGACAACTTTCAAATTATGTTAAAAAGGCTTCACACCATGTCAAAGGCGCCGGCACTGCGGATAAATTTTATGAAGCGTTGGAATCTCGACTGGATAATGTAATTTACCGAATGGGTCTTGGGTCCAGTCGTCGGGCCGCTCGGCAGATGGTTGCCCACGGACACTTTATTGTCAATAATACCAAAGTTACCATTCCTTCGTATGCCGTCTGGCCGGGAGATACCATAAAAGTTCGCGAAGGCTCCAAAGTCAAAAAGATTTTTGATGATCTGACTCAAAAAATGAAAGAATATAATTTTCCCAGCTGGCTTTCTTTTGATCTCGATAAAATGGAAGGAAAAATTTTAGAGAAGCCAAAAAACACCGAAACTTTTCTTGATTTAAATGCCGTGCTTGAATTTTATAGTCGTTAATTTATTAGTAGTTTACCTCGATCCAAATCGGGGCAAGTATAAAAAATATGCCAGAGTATAAAATAATTATACCTTCCAAACCTCGTGTTATTTTAGAAGAAGAAAATAAAGGAGTATTTGAAATAGACGGTTTATATCCCGGATACGGCCATACTTTGGGCAATAGCCTTCGCCGCATCATTCTTTCTTCATTGCCGGGCGCGAGCATTACTTCTATAAAGATTGACGGCGTTGGCCACGAATTTCAGGCAATGGATGGGATCAAAGAAGATGTAATTGTTATGATTCTGAATTTCAAAAAGATTCGTTTTAAAATGGCTTCCGATGAACCCCAAATAGTTAAGCTTTCAGTTAAAGGTCCGAAAGAGGTTACTGCGGCAGATATAAAAACTGTTGGGCAAGTTGAGGTTTTAAATAAAGAGTTGCATTTGGTTTCCGTTACTGGGAAAATAAACTTGAATGTTGAAATGAGAGTTGAAAAAGGTCTGGGTTTTATAGCCAAGGAAATTTTGCAAAAAGAAAAAGTTGATATAGGCACTATTGCGGTGGATGGCATTTTTACTCCAATTCGCAGAGTGGCTTATGAAGTTGAAAATATGCGAGTCGGTGACAGTACCAATTACAATCGCTTGCGAATTTCGATTGAAACAGACGGTACTTTATTTCCTCGTCAGGCGCTGACCCAGTCGATTATTATAATGATTAATCAACTTAAAGCCATTGTTGACTTTGAGGAGCCGGAAGATTTGAAGCTCAAATTAGTCGGAGATTCGAACCTTCTTTCTAATGCGCCAGAGAGCGCCGTAAAAGAAAAAGGAGACGAATTTTCCGATATTCTGAAAACTAGAACAGATAGTTTAGATCTTTCTACCAGAACATTGAACGCACTCTCGGCCGCTAATATTCGGACGCTAGGGGGGCTAGCCAGAAAAAAACACGAAGACTTACTGGAGGTTGAGGGTATTGGCGAAAAGGGTATTAGCGAAATCAAGAAAGTGCTCGGAAAATTCGGGCTGAATTTAAAAGAATAGTATACGAATGCCTTAACTAATAGGCGCACACGAATTAATTAATAAAATGAGGCATCACAATACCAAAAGAAAATTCGGCAGAGTAAGAAAAATTAGGCGAGCCTTGCTTAATTCCTTGGCGCTTAATTTAATGGTGCGGGGAAAAATAAAAACGACCGAACCGAAAGCCAAAGAACTAAGACCTTTGGTTGAAAAACTTGTTACTCGCGCCAAAGTTGATAATTTAGCCAATCGCCGATTGATAATAAAAAAGCTTTCCAGTCGCAGTTCTGGGATTAAGAAACTTTTTACAGTTATTGCCCCGAAGTATCTTGATAGAAAGGGTGGATACACCCGAGTGTTAAAACTTGGCGCCAGGAAGTCAGACGGCGCGAAGATGGCGATTATAGAATTCATATAAGAGTTTATAAAGTTAAAAGTTATAAAGTTGGAAGTAAATATGGACGCAAAAGATACAAAAACAATAGATGCCAGCGACAGAACATTAGGCAGAGTGGCTAGTGAAGCGGCCCATTTTTTGATGGGTAAAAATTCAGCCAAATTTGAGAGGCACGTTTATTCTGGCTTGACTGTAAAGGTTTTGAATGCTTCAAAGCTTCGAATCACTCGAAAAAAATTGGCGGAAATTTTTCACACCCAATATTCGGGTATGCCCGGCGGACTACATATAACAAGTGGCAGTCAAACAGTTCTCAAAAAAGGATATAAAGAGTTGGTTAGGCTGGCGATTTATCAAATGTTGCCGGGGAATAAATTAAGAAGAAAAATGATGAAAAATTTAAAGATTGAAGATTAAATATAAAAACAATGGAAAAAACATCAGAAAAAAAATCAAAAGAGACATATGTCGAAGCTGTCGGTAGAAGAAAAACTTCAACCGCGCGAGTGCGAGTAATGGAAGGAAGCGAAACAAGCTTTATTATAAATGGCAAGGATGCCAGAGAATATTTTAAAACAGAAGAAGAGCGCCGTTTGATTATGGATCCGATTATTAAAGGAATGCCTACTAGTAAAGATTTAAAGTTGAGCATTGAAGCGCGGGCTTCTGGCGGGGGAATTCATTCTCAGGCCGAAGCGGTCCGTCACGGTCTGGCCCGGGCCCTGGTTCTGTTTGATTTAGAACTGCGCCCAAAATTAAAAACACTCGGATATTTAAAGCGTGATCCGAGAGCCAAAGAGCGCAGAAAATTTGGTTTGAAAAAAGCAAGAAAAGCACCTAAATGGTCCAAGAGATAAAAACTCTTTGAGTTTTTGTGCTAATATATTTCCATGTCTGACGAAGAAGAAAAAAAAGAAACCGAACCCGCCGACGCTCCAAGCTCTGGCGAGGCGAAGGAAAACGATTCTGAGGTTTTAGAGTTTGAATTTAACGAAGATGGCGAGGAAGATTTGAAAAAGACCCTGAAGAAGTTCAGAGCTGATTTGAAAGTGTGTAGAACCGAAAGCCGAGAATATTTGACTGGCTGGCAGAAAGAGCGTGCCGAGTTTCTTAACTATAAGAAGCAAGAGGAAGCTAGGAAAATCAATTTTTCAGAAGCGATGCGCGAGAGAATTCTGACCCGCTTTTTGACGGTGCTGGATAGTTTCAATATGGCTTTCGCCAACAAAGAAACCTGGGATAAGGTAGATGAAAATTGGCGCAAGGGGGTGGAATATATTTATGCCCAAATGAATATAATATTTGAAGAGTACGGAGTGAAAGTAATCGGTGAAATGGGGGAGACTTTTGACCCGAATATTCACCAGTCTATAGAGATGGTGGAAACTAATGAAAAAGAAAATGATCATAAAATTGCCGAGATAGTGCAAAAGGGCTATCTTTTAGGAAACGATCCGCACCAAGGCGGGACAGGACGCGTTATGCGTCCAGCTCGGGTGAAAGTTTATGAATACAGAGAACGAAACTAAAACCTGCGTTGATTGCAAAAATGAATTCACCATAGATTCGGGCGATTTAAATTTATACGAAAAGGTAGGACTCAAAACACCTAGCAAATGTTTTGACTGCCGCATGAAACAATATGCAAAAGAAGAATATGAAAAATTAAAAACTCAAATTATTTCTGATATGGAAAAGAGGGGAGAGTACGGTGAATTTTTCCCATACTCATTTGGCACTGGTCCTTACAATTTAACCAATGGCATACTATATTTCCCCAACACAACCAAAGAGGAAGTTTTGAAAAATGGTGGTTATTGGTCAGAGGAAGATCTCTCTCAAACTGATGGAACTCCATCGAGCAGTTTACCGGACAGTATTTTTGATACACCCCGAGAAATTTCTTCTCAAGCATTAATTTGCCCTGAAACACAGTATAGGTTCAATATTTCAGAGGCAGAATATGAATTTCATAAACACAAAGGTTTTGCCTTGCCGCGACTCCATTTTGATAAGAGAATTTTAAACAAGATAAAAAAAATTACGAACATTAAAACTTACCCCTACAAATGTTTTTATTGCCAAAAAAATATAAATGCTTACTATCCGCCGGAATGGGGCTATCAGAAAATCGCCTGCGAGGAATGTTACAAACAAAACATCGCCTAATAAATCCTATTTAGCAATAAGAAGCGGTCGCACACTATTGCTAAATTTGCTTTTACGAATAACAGAGTGCATAATTAAAGGATGCAAAGTAAAACTCGACAATGTCAAAACTGCAAGGATAAATTTTTGATCGAGCCAGAGGATTTTAATTTTTACGAAAAAATAAAAGTTCTACCGCCGACTTGGTGCCCGGAATGTCGGCAGTTGCGCAGGTATGCTTGGCGCAATGAGCGGACACTTTACCGCAGAAATTGCGATCTTTGCGGCAAAAGCACGGTGACAATTTATTCTCCCAATAAACCGCACAAAATGTATTGCAATGAATGTTGGTGGAGCGATGGTTGGGATCCGACAGAATATGGTGTAGATTTTGACTTCACACGGCCATTTTTTGAACAATTTCACGAACTTCAACTAAAAGTGCCTCGGATGGCGCTACTCAACAAAAACAGCGTTAACTCGGAATATACTAATCATTCTGGCGATAACAAAAATGCCTATCTTTCTTTTTCTACTTGGTTTTCTGAAAATATCCAATACAGCAGTTTTATTTTTTATTCGCGTGATTGCATGGATTGTAGTTATGTATACGAAAAAGGAGAACGTTCGTATGAAGTTATTGATTCCCGGACTTCTTATGAATGCCAGTATGGTATCTTCTTGAAAGATTGTCTTACTTGTTATTATTGTTATGATTGCCGTGGATGTAACAATTGTTTTTTATCTTACAATTTACGCAATAAAAGTTATGTTTTTAAAAACAAGCAATATACCAGGGAAGAATATTTAAAAAAAATTAAAGAGTATGAAATGTCGTCATATTTAACCCGTGATGGCTTATATAGAGAATGGACAGAGATGATGAAGCAGAACGCTATTCATAGACATGTTATTAGCGAAAGGAATGTTAATTCTATCGGGTCTTTAATTTTTGATTCTAAAAATGTTACTCAATCATTTGATGTAAATAATATAGAGAATGGAAAATACTTGAATTCTGTAATAGAAGCAAAAGATGTTATAGATCTTTATCATGTGGGTGTTAATACAGAGCTTTGCTATGAACTTCACGGCTGCACCCGAGTTTCCAATTGCCAATTCTGCCATCTTTGCTATGACAATATGGGTGTGATGTATTCGGATACTTGTCAGAATAGTCAGAATCTATTCGGCTGTGTAAGCGTCAAAAAAGGCGAGTATATGATTTTCAATAAAAAATACAGCAAAGAAGATTACCTAGCTCTTAAGGATAAAATTATAGAGCATATGAAAAAGACCGGAGAATTCGGTGAATTTTTCCCGCCGTCCATAGCACCGGTTTATTATAATGAGACGCAGGGCAATTTCTACCTACCGATGACTAAGGAAAAAGTTTTAAGTTTGGGGTGGCACTGGGAGGATAATTTACAGGGAACTTTAGGAAAAGAAACAATAAAAAATGAAGATATACCGGATAAGATCGAGGGTGTGCCAGATACCTATTTGAAAGAAATTTTCGCCTGCAACAACTGTTCAAAAAATTACAACATAACCGAGAACGAACTTCTTTTCTATAGGAAAGAGGGGATACCATTTCCCAGGAAATGCCCGAATTGCAGATACAAAAGGAGATTTGATCTTCGTCCCACGCGAAGGCTGTGGCATCGTTCTTGTATGTGTGATAAAAAACATTCCAATCACAGTGGAAAGTGCGTGGAAGAATTTGAAACTGTCTACGCGCCTAAGCGACCAGAAATAGTTTACTGTGAGAAGTGCTATCAGCAAGAAATATATTAATTTGTATTTAGCAATAAGAAGCGGTCGCACACTATTGCTAAATTAATTCTTTATCGCTTTCAAAAATGCTAAATTCGTTTGCTCGTCTAATTTGTCGGTGACTAAGATCATCAGTTCGGTGGAGAGATCTAAATCTTTTTTTATGTTGATAAAAAGATTTTCATAGGGGAGGGGAGAAATCCAGACAGTATTTTTTAGGCAGGTGAAATTTGCTTTTTTCAAAAGATAGCGCAGAGCTTCGCGTTCACTTTTTCTCTCTTCGGGAATATCTAAAATTATAATTCTCCAAAATCCGTCCCAAGCCATCGGCACCAGCGTGTCTTCGCCCAAAAGGCGGATACTGTTTAATTTTGTCCTGCCTTTTTTAGTTATTCTAACGTAGCTTTGATTATCAGAACGGTGCATTTCCGCATACCCAGCTTTTGCTAAATTTTTTATAGAACGAGTGAGCGCGTAACTTTCTTTTGAGGTATTTGGAGTGTCATTGGATATTTCAAGCATCAAGTCTTGGACCGGTACCGCCGGTTTTTCAGCCAAAATCTTCAATATTTTCTTGGAATGACTAAATTTGCTTGACATGAATATATCATATCATATATACTATCTTATACAAGTATTTCGCGGTCACGAAAATTGGGTTATAGGACTAGGGGTTTCTATAGCTATGTTATAAGATTAATAAATAAGGTTTTATTGCTAGCTGTTGCTAGGCAAGACCTAGCAACTAGAACCTAAAAAAAAGATGTCAAAAACAATCGGTATAGACTTGGGGACAACAAATTCGGCTGTGGCTTTCATTGAAGGAGGCGCGCCGAAGATTATTGAAAATGTTGAAGGCAATCGCACCACGCCTTCGGTCGTAGCTGTAACCAAAAATGCCGATCGCTTAGTCGGGCTTCTGGCTAAAAGGCAAGCAGTGACTAATCCAGAAAATACGATTTCCGAAATCAAGCGCTATATGGGGCATCGTTACGACGACCCAGAAGTGCAAAAAGATCGCGCCACTGCTTCTTTTAAGATTGAAAAGGGCGATGAGGGCGGAGTGAAAGTAAAAATGATGGATAAATTTTACCGACCGGAGGAAATTTCAGCCATGGTTTTGCAAAAAATTAAAAGCGATGTTGAGGCCAAACTAGGTGAGAAAATTACCGAAGCAGTCATTACGGTGCCAGCCTATTTCAACGACGCGCAAAGAAAGGCCACCAAAGATGCCGGACAGATTGCCGGCTTGGATGTGAAGCGCATTATCAACGAGCCGACGGCCGCCGCTCTGGCTTATGGATTTAATAAAAAGAAGAATGAAAAAATAGTGGTGTATGACTTCGGAGGCGGAACTTTTGACGTGTCCATTTTAGAAATTGGAGATGACGTGATAGAAGTAAAGTCTACTGACGGTGATAGCCACATGGGCGGAGGCGATATTGACCGGAAGGTTATCGCTTGGATTGCCGAGGAATATAAAAAAGAATCTGGCATTGATGTCCGCAAAGACCCTTTGGCTCACCAGAGATTAAAAGAAGCGGCTGAAAAAGCCAAGCACGAGCTCTCTACCACTCTAGAGTCCGAGATCAACATTCCTTTTATCACCTCCGATAGTTCTGGGCCGAAGCATTTGCTTTTGAAAATGTCCCGGGCCACCTTGGAATCTTTGTCTAAAGAATTCATCGATCGCTCGATTGAAATAACCAAGAGAGCGCTGGTCGCCTCACCATTTAAAATGAATGAAATAAATGAGATCATTATGGTTGGCGGACAGACTCGCATGCCTGCTATTGTGGAAGCAGTAAAAAACCTTTTTGACAAAGCGCCGAATATGTCCATTAATCCGGATGAAGTGGTGGCCCTCGGCGCCGCAGTGCAAGCCGGCGTACTGCAAGGGGATGTGCGCGATGTGCTCTTGCTTGATGTCATTCCGTTGTCGTTGGGTATTGAAACTCTGGGCGGAGTGGCCACTAGATTGATTGAAAAGAATACCACCATTCCTTCGAGTAAGTCGCAAGTATTTTCCACCGCGGCGGACAATCAGACTTCCGTGGAGATTCACATCGTGCAAGGCGAGCGTCCGATGGCCTCGGACAATAAAAGTTTGGGCAGATTTATTCTAGACGGTGTTCCGCCAGCGCCTCGAGGCATGCCGCAGATTGAAGTGGCTTTTGATGTTGATGCCAATGGAATTTTGAATGTTACGGCTAAAGATAAAGCTTCCGGTAAAACTCAATCCATTAAAATAGAAGCAAGCTCTGGGTTAAAAGAAGAAGAAATTAAAAAAATGCAGGCCGATGCCGAGTTGCACGCCGAGGAAGATAAAAAGAAAAAAGAAACTGTCGATGTGAAAAACACGGCCGAGATGATTATTTACACGGCAGAAAAAGCACTCAAAGATAATGAAGCTAAAATTCCTGCTGATTTGAAAGACGGTGTGAATGCGAAAATCACTACACTACGGGGCGTAAAAGATGGCGCTGATACGGATGCTATCAAAAAAGCCACCGAAGACCTTTCAACCGAAATGTCTAAAATCGGAGAGGCAATCTCCTCCGCTTCCGCTAAAGCTTCGGCGGATCAGAAAGCTGAAGAAGGTGGCAAAGAAAATGTCCGCGATGCGGACTTTAAAGAAGGGGAGAAACCAAAGGAGGGCGAAGAGCCAAAGCGGTAAAAGTTTGCTATACTTTTAAGTATGGATTCCCCCCAAATACCATTTAATAGAGAGATTACCTATCTTGGCATTACCACTTATCGGGATAAGAATAATCTTTTCGGCATCAAGCGCAAAGACAGGCGTCAGCATGTTTATTTGCTTGGAAAATCCGGCACAGGTAAATCGGTGCTGATGTTTAACATGATCATTCAGAACATCCAAAATGGCGACGGAGTCTGTATGGTGGACCCGCATGGAGAGAATGTGGAAGCAATTTTGGGGGTTATCCCGCCGCATCGAATGAAGGATGTCATTTATTTTAACCCGGCCGACACGGATTATCATATCGGCTTCAACGTGCTCCAGCTCGACGAGCCGAAGTATAAACACTTAGTGGCCTCCGGGCTGATGGGTATTTTTACTAAAATCTGGGCCAATGCTTGGAGTGCTCGGATGGAATATATTTTGAATAATTGTATTTTGGCGCTGTTAGATACGCCCGGCACAACTCTTCTTGGTATTCCGCGTATGCTGGTGGACAAAGATTATCGTCAGAAAATAATTTCCAATCTGAAAGACCCGGTCATTAAAGCTTTTTGGGTGCATGAATATGAAGCTTGGCAGGATAAATTTCGCAATGAAGCCATTGCTCCGATTCAAAACAAAGTCGGGCAATTCCTTTCTACTTCGATCATCCGCAATGTGGTCGGCCAATCTCAAAGCACCATCAATGTTTTTGACATCATGAATGAAGGGAAAATTTTCTTGGTGAATGTTTCCAAGGGACGAATTGGTGAAGATAATTCGGCGCTTTTGGGTGGCATGATTATCACCAAGATTCAACTGGCGGCCATGGAGAGGGTGCGTATTCCGGAAGAAACCAGAAAGGATTTCTATCTTTACGTGGATGAATTTCAAAATTTCGTGACCGACGCTTTTGCTGGTATTCTCTCTGAAGCCAGGAAGTATCGATTAAACTTGACCGTGGCGCATCAATATACCGCTCAACTTATTTCCGACAAAAGTTCGGCCGTGCGTGACGCCGTTTTCGGCAACGTCGGTACAATGATAGTTTTTCGTGTAGGCGCGGATGACGCTGAATTTTTGGAAAAAGAATTTGAGCCAGAATTTACTCCGCAAGATATTGTCAATCTGCCAAATTATAAGGTGTATTTAAAGTTAATGATTGATGGTGTCACCTCTCGTCCTTTTTCAGCTAAAACTTTGCCACCGATGCAAAAGTTTAGTGATGCAAAAATTGAGGAAGAGGTGATTAAGTCTTCTCGGGCTCTGTATTGTCGGTCCAAAGAAATAGTAGAGAGAGAAATAAATAATTGGAGCGGGATGTCGCTGGGTAACGATAATGAGCCTGGCGCTGTAGAAAAATTTAAAATTGAATGTTCAATTTGTAAAAAAGAAACAACCGTGCCTTTTAAACCGGAACCCGGCCGACCAGTTTATTGCAAAGACTGCATAGCTAAGATGAAAACAGGGGAAATAAAACCAGCGATGGGATCCATTAAGCAAATCAAACAAGATGAAGCTAAATTTTTTAAGCCACTAGCCGATTTGGGTATAGAGTTTCCCGCTCCTGCCTCTTCTATGCCGGACAAATCGGCTGGTAGCCCCGCTAAAGCCTTGACTACGGCGGACAAGCAGGGAATTCTTTCCGCCATTAAAAAAGTTTTTGTGCCCGCCAAAATTTCTCCAGAAGTTTTGGCGGACAAATCAAATCCAGCCCTAAAAGAAGTTTTGGATAAAGCTCTAAAGCCCACGGAGCCCACGGAGGCGTTGCCTCCGTTAGCCCACGGAGGCAACGCCTCCGTACCTGCTCCAGAGCCGATTTCTCTCAATACCCTTAAAGATAATAAAACAAGGTTCGACCTTGTCAAAGACCGCTCTGCCAGCCTGGAAGAGATGAATAAATTGAAAAATTTGATTGAGGCTAAATCCAGCGGAGCTGGATCGCCCGACGCTTCTTTAGAAGCGTCTAGGGAAAAAGAAAAAGAAATTCCCACTCCCATTCCACAAAAACCAAAGGAAGTTCCGGAGGATGTTTTAAGAAAAGTTTTAGAGTGAAAGCTATTCTATAATTCTATAGAATATTAGAATGAAAAAAGAAACAAAAACCTGCCAAAATTGTAAAAAAGACTTCACCATAGAAGCTGAGGATTTTAATTTTTACGAAAAAATAAAAGTCCCACCGCCGACTTTTTGTCATTTATGCCGAGCGCAGAGACGACTTGCCTGGAGAAATGAACGTAAACTTTTTAAGGCAAAAAATTTTTTGACTGGTAAAGAGATTTTTTCCTCATATCCACAGGAGAGTAGAAGACAAATAATGACCAGAGAGGAGTGGTTTGGTGATGCCTGGGATCCCATGGACTATTCTTTAGAAGTTGATTTTTCTAAATCTTTTTGGCTACAAATGAAAGAATTGAATGAAAAAGTTCCAGTGTACAATTTTAATAATATAGGTGTCACGAGCCCATATGTTTTTAATGCCTCATATGTAAAGAATTCTTATCTTATAGTAAATTCCAATTTTTCTGAGGATTGCATGTATGGTAACGGCGTAGATTCTTGCAAAGATTGTGTGGATAACTCCCATATTAAGCATTCCGAGAGATGCTATGAGTGCTTTTGGCTGGAAAATTGCTATCAGTGCTATTTCACTATTATGTCGGCAGACTCAAGAAATTTGTGGTTTTGTCGGGATTGTGTGGGCTGTAACGACTGTTTCGGGTGTACAAACTTGCGCAAAGCATCTTATTCAATTTTCAACAAGAAGTATATGAAAGAAGAGTATTTTAAGAAACTTGAGGAAATGGGGTTAGATACGGCCGGAGGCGTCGCAAAAGCTAGGAAAGATGGGAGAAGCTTCTGGTATACCCAGCCAGTCAAGTGCTTGCAAGGTTTGAAAAATTTAAATTCCACCGGTTCCTACGTCACTAATTGCAAGAATGTGAATGATAGCTACCTAATCCGGGAGAGTGAAAATATGCGTTATTGCCAATACATGCAGGTGCCAGGGAATAAAGATAATTATGATGTGTGTAATTGGGGCGAGAATGTAGAATTGAACTATGAGACTTTGGAATGTGGCGAAAATTCTTACAACAATAAATTTTCCAGAAGCTGCTGGCCTGCTTCCAGGAACAATGAATATTGCAATCATTTATTCAGCTCGTCTGATTGTTTTGGTTGTGTCGGGCTCAAGAAAAAACAATATTGCATTTTGAACAAGCAGTATACGAAGGAAGAGTATGAAAGATTGGTTCCTAAAATCAAAAAGAATATGGATGATATGCCGTATATTGATTCAGGGGGAATAATTTACAAATATGGGGAGTTTTTCCCGATTGAGCTTTCACCGATCGGATACAACAATACCGTCGCCATGCAACATTTTCCGTTGATCAAAGAAGAAGCCTTAAATAAAAATTATAAGTGGATAGAAGTGCCGCGCGGCGAATATAAAATAACTTTAGACTCCGCAAAGATTCCGGAATCTATCAAAGAGGTATACGAAAATATTTCGAAAGAAGTTTTGGAATGCCAAAATTGCAAAAACCCTTATCGCATCCTTCAAAACGAATTTTTATTTTTGAAAAAAGAAAATTTGCCGCTTCCGCGGATATGCAGTGAGTGCCGTCATGAGCGTAGAATCAGTGACCGACTTAAGCTGTTTTTATATAAAAGAATTTGCATGTGTGCTGGGGAAATGGATACTACCGGACAATATAAAAATACTGTCAAACATTCTCACGGAGACAAAAATTGTTCCGAGGAATTCAAGACTGGATATTCTCCCGACCGACCGGAGATAGTTTACTGCGAGAAATGCTACCAGGAAGAGGTGTACTGAGGGCAGGTTCCAAAAAATTTTATCCCCGAGGGTCCCGCCCTATTCTTTGTTGGTATTAGGGAAGGGCGCAGGGGGAAATTTTTTGGAACCTGCCCGAAAATATGCTAATATAATTTTATATATGCCCAAGCTGAATCGAGTGCAAATAATCAAATATGGCCCGCCGCCGGAATTTTCAAAGAAAAGCCGGTCTGTCACTTACTCTGTCAAGTCCGTTTAGCCATGACAAAACTGTCCATCGCGCTTTTAGATTTTCAGCTGACGATGATGAAAATACATGATGCAAACTCCATTGCGAAATGTTTTCGCCCCTCTCAAGCGATTTTAAGAAGCCGTTTTTGCCAAATCCCCTGGCGTCCCATTCTCAACCCGCAACAAAGTCTGAAAAACCAGATTGCTTAACTGTCGCTTCAAACAGCGGAGCGCACAAAGTTTGATTTTATGCTAAAATGTATTAATGCAAAACTTTAAACACGCTGATTCTCCTAAAAAACCAGGTATTGAGATAGAAACAAAGCCCCATACGAACCTTGTTGAATTAAAAGAAGAAATTAGACATGGTCATTGTGGCACAAAAGAATTAGAAATTGCTTGCCAGAGGGGAGAGATTACCAAGCAGGAACGTGATTCTTTAGGTTTTTTGCTTGCCAAAAAACTGGAAATGATAGCCCCCATTGATCCCCTAACTGGAGTTTTCAATCGCGCATTTTTGGAACCAAAATTTAATGATTTAGTCCGAGAGTTAAATCATAGTGCAGAAAAACGTAAATCAATCGTAGATTCGGTAATGCTTATTTTACTGGATATAAACCACTTTAAAGAATTAAATGACAAATATGGTCATGCCCTTGGTGATCAAGTACTGATTGAAGTAGCTAAGCGTTTAAAATCCGCAATTAAAATGAATGACACCGTGTTTAGAGTTGGTGGTGATGAATTTATATTGCTCCTATCAATCGCTGACGAAAATCCTCGTTTACTAGAAGCAATTTTTAAAAGAATTCAGGCCAAAGTAAACATTGATTTTTCTATTCGAGCCACCGATAATACTAATGTTCAAATTACTCTGGCTATGGGGTATGGTGTATTAGAAAAGGGCAAGGATGAGACTGTTGATCAATTGATGCAAAAAGCTGATGAAAAAATGTATGCCAATAAAAGAGGGCAGAGATCAAGAAATCTATGATCTGGAAGTTATTCATAAAATACTTTGAATTACGAAACTCTTTCTTGGCGCGACTTTTTGAACCGTCGCGTAAAAATCTACTGATTTTTCGCTCATTCTCGGCTCGTCAGCCTGCGAAAGACGCTTCAAAAAGTGCGCCTGCGATTAGTTTCGTAATTCAAAGTAATATAGTTTATTTTTTTCAAAAAATATGCTAAAGTGTGAAAGTGGATCCAGAGTCAAGAGAATTGCTTCAAAAAACATACACCTTGGCCGAAGAGAATAATCAAATTCTGCACGGCATTAGGCGCTCCCAAAGAATCGCCTCTTTGATGCGAGCTCTTTATTGGCTGATTATTCTAGCTATTACTTTCGGGTCCTTTTATCTGCTTCAGCCTTATATAAATAAAATGTTGGATTTATATAATTCAATTTCTGGCGCAGAGCAGAAATTAAACAGTGGCTCATTGCAAGATTTATTGAAAAATTTTGGAAATTAAAAAATATGTCTGAGTAGGGCCGTTTCAAAACAGTTAAATATGCTGGGGTAGCTCAGTTAGTAGAGCATTCGCCTGAAGAGCGAAGGGTCGGCAGTGCAATCCTGCCCCCCAGCACCATTTGTAGAACTTTCAAATAGGTGATATGATGTTTATCTATGAGTAAGGAACAGATGGCCCCAATACCAAATCCAGAAAAGCCTAAACCATCCCAGGAAACAACGACGGGGGGGGTTCTTAGTCGGGAAGAATTTGAAAGGCAGCTGTCTGAAGAAAATCTTTCAGAGTATCTTGCCGATTATTTAAGAATACATTATCATTCTCTTTCTAGGACAGGTTTGGGCCAAGATGGTGTGGCTGAAGAATTAGTGCAAGAAACATTAACTAAGGGCTTCAAAAACCTAGATAAATTTAAAGGAGAATCTAGCTTAAAAACCTGGTTAGTAAGAATTTTAATAAACTGTGTTAGTAACTATTACCGTAAAAAAGCAATTGATCCACTTGCCGAAGACAAACAGCTATACGATTGGTATCAAAATTATCCAGACCACGAAAATCCAATGGATACTATGCATCATAACGATTTAAATCCTGAAGAGGTGTTGATTCAGAAGGATCAGGAAAAACTTAAAGCCGAACAAAAGAAAAAATTATATACTGCCATAAATAAATTATCAAAGATGCAACGAACTACAATGATATTAAGATTGAAAGGATTAGAGGTAAAAGAGATCGCCAAAGAACTTAATATGACAGAAGCTACAGCCAAAAACGCTTTGTTTAGAGCTAGACGTGAGCTGGAAAAGTTGCTTAAAAGAAAAATCCCGCTCGGTTTTCATTTTTAAATCGATCTAACCTTCACATTATTTTTCTTTTCTTTATCTACCTTTCGCAGTCTGACGGTGAGCAAGCCGTGACGCTCGGTGGCCTCCACTTCTTCTGGCTCAACTTCTTGGGGCAACGATATGGTCCGAGAAAATTTTCCCCAGTAAAGTTCTTGACTGAAATAATTATCTTCGTCTATGGTTCGGCTTTCCTCTCGCTTGCCGCGGATAGTAAGCATATCGCGGGCGACATTTATCTCCAAGTCTTCCGGCTTGACCCCGGCTACCATGGTTTGCACGACAATGTCAGTCGGTGTTTGATAAACATCCATCGCCAATTCGGCTTCGTTATTTTCCTCTTCCATCCAATCGGCACCATTTTTTTTATCTCGATTATTTTCTTTAACCAAGACTTTTTTTGGTTCCTCCGGTTCTTCCTCAAAGTGAGCGCTACCGGTCAATCTTTCAAAAAAACTCCTTTTTTTATGTTCCATATAATTATTTTTTGCTAGTTACAAAGCTCTTTCTTGGCGAGTTGTATAACTAACTCATTCTTCTTAATTTTTCAAAAAGTAGCATAATAATAATTGTGACGACCCACAGGAAAGCGAACACTTTTAAGAAGTCGCTTCCATTATTCCTCATTATAAAAAAATTAAAGACACTATGCAAGGCCACAGCCAATATCAAGCCTACCAAAGGATACCACTTTCTTTTTAACCCTTCCGAGTGCATAGAAAGTCCAAGAGAAATACCTAAAATTCCGCTGGAAACAGCGTGCAGAAGGGTAGAGCCTAAAAACCGAAGCTGTCCAGTCAGTAGGCCCACCGTGGCTTCATTCAAAGAGAGCGGTTTAATCAGAAAGAGCATGTTTTCCAGCGCGGCGAAGCCTAAAGCCGCGGTAATAAGATAAATAGGCCAATCCAGCGGTTCGTCGATATAAGCTGTTTTATGTAAAACAATCAACACGGCCAGATATTTGATTATTTCTTCCGCGCTGGCCCATAGAATAATTTGCCACTGTTCTTGACCTATGCCATCTTGGATGAATTTCTGAACCGGTAAAACAAAAATTACTGCCAGCATGCCCAAGATAAAAATTACAGTGAGCAACCCTTTTGGTTCTGAACTTTTACTGTCTTCTTTAAGCCAAAACCAAAGCCAAAAGAGTGAAGGAATAATTCCACCCAAAAGCGCCAGACCTAGAATTTTAGGGTCATTAATCATTTTATTTTAGGCCACTCTTCAATCATTAGTAACCCCCCTGGGTACATTTCTTGGTATATAGCTTCGGTTATGAAAGGCATAAAGGGATGTAAAAGTTTTAAAGAGTTTTTTAAAATATAAAGTAAAGAAGGTTTGATTTTTTCGTTTTTCTTACTTTCTTCTATTATTTCATCAGCGAACCTGTGCCAGATGTAATGATAAATCTTTTCAGCCGCCAGATGAAATCTATAATTATCCATGTCAAAGGTAACATCTTTGGCAAGTTCGTCAAATTCTGCTGTTAAATCATTTTTTATAGCATTTTCCCACATGTCCGACATGTGGGAACTATTTTCCAGTACGAACCGCGCAATATTCCAGATTTTATTGGCGAAGTTTTTATAGCCTCTGATTCTGTCTTCCGCCAGCGCCAGAGACGTTCCCGGAGTGTTGCCGACAATCATTCCAATTCTGAATGCGTCAGTGCCGTATTTGGAAGTGTATAAAAGCGGGTCTATAACATTTCCCTTACTCTTGCTCATCTTTTGGCCCTTGGCGTCCAAAACTAGTCCGTGTAAGTAAACAGTTTTAAATGGCACTTTCCCCGTGACATACAGTCCAAGCATAATCATTCGCGCCACCCAGAAAAATATAATTTCTCCGGCGGTTTCCATAATATCAGTCGGATAAAATTCTTTAAAATCTTTCGAGTTTGAAAAACCTAAGGTTGCAAAAGGCCATTGACCCGAGGAAAACCAGGTATCGAAGGTGTCGGTATCTTGCATATAATCAGTATCACAAAATTCGCATATCGGTTTTTCAATGGACACAATGATTTCCTTGCATTTACTGATCTCGTTTTCACGACCTGGTTTGGGAATGCACTTTGGCTCGTGATACCAAGCCGGAATAGGAATACCCCAGACGATTTGCCTGGAAATGTTCCAGTCCATTATATTTTCGAGCCAGTGAACAGTTATCTTTTTATAATGTTCCGGGATGTAAATTATTTCACCTTTCTCAATTTTTTCCAATGCTTTTTCCGCCAACGGCTTCATTTTTATAAACCACTGGTCTTTAATTTGAGGCTCGATAATCGTCCCGCATTTATAACAAGTATGCACTATATGTTTATATTTCTCATCAACCCTAACAATCAGTCCCTTGCTTTTAAGTTTCTCCACTACCAACGGTCTTGCTTTGTTAATATGCAAACCGACGAATTCTCCAGCTATTTTAAGTAACTTGCCTTTTTCGTCAATTACTTGTTCTTTATCAAGGTTGTGTCTTTCGGCTATGCCAAAATCAATAGGATCGTGCCAAGGGGTAATGGTCATTACTCCTGTGCCGAATTCCATATCAACAGCAGAGTCTTTTATGACAGTTGCTGTTATTGGTCCATTAATCCATTCAAGCTCAATCTTTTGGCCATCTTTGTACTGGCTGTAACGTTTGTCGTCGGGGTGCATCGTTATATATTTGTCACCAAACTTTGTTTCTGGTCTGGATGTAGATATTGTGAAAGGCCCATATTGCAAATAATAATATGGTTCTACCCTTTCTTCATCTTTTATTTCCAAGTCAGAAAAAGAAGTTTGGTGTTTTGAACACCAGCTTACTATTCTGTTGCCTCTATAAGCTAAACCGTCCCTGTAAAGTTTTTCAAAAGTTTGATAAACCGTTTTTATAATATCATCATCCAGAGTAAATTTATTGCGCGACCAATCGCAGGATGCCCCCATTTTTTTGATCTGAGAGATTATATTTTTTGAATTAATGAGCGTAAAATCTAAAATTTCTTTATATAATTGATTTTTTTCCATTCCGAATCTCGTGCGTCCTTCTTTTTCCAATTGCTTTTCATAAACCACTTGTGTTTCAAAGCCAGCATGATCAAGTCCCGGAAGCCAGAGAGTCTTGAACCCCTGCATCCTTTTGTATCTCACCATTATATCCTCAATGGTCATTACCAATCCATGCCCCGCATGGAGCGAGCCGTTAGCATTGGTTGGGGGCATGATTATGGTAAATGGATTTTTCCTATCACCCGGTAAGTTGTCCGGGTTAAAAAAACCGCTCTCTTCCCAGAGCTTATAAATTCTTTCTTCAGTTTCTTTTGGATCGTAAGGTTTCAGCAGTTTTGGATTCATCCTAACTAAAATCATATCATAATTTCAAACCACCGTCAGCTTTGATGCTGGAAGGGCTGGGGATTTTTCCTTTATTTTTCATGTATTGTAAATACCCAGCGATGCCGATCATTAGAGAGTTGTCTCCCGAAAGTTCTTGAGTGGGGAAAAGAAGCTTGATATTTCTACCCGTAATTTTTTTCATTTCACTTCTCAAGTATTTGTTGGCTGCCACTCCTCCACCGACGATGACCGTTTTAATTTTATATTCCTCAATTGCCTTTTTGGTTTTATAAATCAGGCATTCTACGGCGGCTTTTTCAAATTCTAAAGCTATTTGGGATTTTGTTGTCTTGTCTAGTTTCCCAATTTTTCTAATTAAATAAAGGACCGCAGTTTTTAAACCGGAAAAAGAAAAATTGAAATCTTTGATGTAGAACATTGGGCGGGGGAGATGAAAATTCTCCTCTTGAGGAGTACCCGCGGTGGCGGGGGAGGTGGACTTTTTTCCACCCCGTCTCTTCGAGCCACCCCTCAAGAGGGGAATCTTGCGTGCAATCTCTGCCAGCCTAGAAATCTCTGGTCCCCCGGGGTAGGGAAGACCAAGCATTCTGGCAACTTTATCAAAAGCTTCGCCCACAGCGTCGTCCAATGTTTCGCCCAAGATTTCGTAGTCTAGCCACTTTTTAATAAGCACTAATTGGGTATGTCCGCCAGAAACCAGAAGAGCTAGCATTGGGAACTCATAGTCTGATAATTTAATACTAAACTTGCCTTCGACCTTTCCAAACACTGATAGTATATGACCCTCCATGTGGTTTACTGGGATTATCGGCACTTTCCATTTTTTTGCTAATTCTTGCGCAAAAGTTATACCTGTCCATAAAGCCGGTTCTAGACCGGGGCCATAGGTGACGGCGATTAGATTTAATGACAAATTTCGCTTCGCCTCTTTTAATGTTTTTTCCAACAGTATCGGCAAATTTTTAAGGTGTTCTCTTTTTGCCAGCATCGGCACCACTCCGCCATAAGGAATGTGTTGTTTTATTTGCGAATTTGAAGTATGAGCCAAAACCTTGAAAGAGGTGTTTTTTATTCCACCCGTTGCTTCCATGATGGTTATTCCAGTGTCGTCGCAACTGGTTTCGATTGATAAAATTATCATGTGGGCGGCACAAGACTCGAACTTGTTACCTCGTCGACGTCAACGACGCGCTCTAGCCAAATGAGCTAGCCGCCCATCTTCTCTTTTATCCTTTCAAGCGCTAGGATGAAGGCGCCCATGCGGAGATAGGTATTTGATTCTCGAGCCTTTTCTAGAATTTTTTTTGCAGAATCTTCAAGCATAGGTTTGAGTTTATCGAAAACTTCTGTTTCAGACCAGTGTTGGCCTTTTAAATTTTGATCCCATTCAAAATAAGATACTATAACTCCTCCAGAATTTGCCAAAATGTCTGGTATCACAGGAATGCCTTTTTTGAATAAAATTTCATCTGCCTCCGGCGTAGTAGGACCGTTGGCAAGCTCTAGAACAGCTTTAGCTTGGATTTTATTGGCGTTGGCGTCTGTTATGCGGTTTTCAAAAGCGGCGGGGATTAGCAGGTCACACTCGCTTTCTAATAATTCTTCGTTTGTAATATTCTTGCTATTTATAAACCCTTTCAAGGCGCCAGTTTTTTTCTTGTGTTCTTTTAGTTTTTGTATATCCAGACCATTTTCATCATAGACTCCGCCCCTGGAATCAGAAATCGCAATGACACTGTGTCCGTGTGCTTCAAAAATCTCCGCTGCATTTAGCCCCACATTGCCAAAACCTTGTATTACAATTTTGCACTTTTGCGGAAGCCTTGCTTCCGCGCGAATAGTTTCAAAAACATAAAATCCTCCTTGTGCAGTAGCTGTGCCCCTGCCTTCTGAACCACCCTTTCCAATCGATTTGCCCGTTATCATTGCGCCACTTGTGTCTCCCGTTATTTTTTCGTATTCATCCGCTATCCAGTCCATTATCTCCGGTGTAGTGTTCACATCTGGCGCTGGTACATCTTTATACGGTCCTAAAATATCTGAAAGTTTTTGCACCCAGCCACGTGACAGCTTTTCCAACTCTCCTTTGGATAAATCTTTCGGATCGACGGTTACCCCCCCTTTGCTTCCACCCATCGGAATTTTAACCACTGCACATTTGAGCGTCATCCAAAAGGCCAGAGCTTTGACTTCGTTTATTTCGGTATCCGGATGATAACGAATGCCACCTTTATAAGGTCCCAAAGCATTGTTGTATTCCACTCGATACCCCTCGAATATTCTCAAGGAACCGTTGTCCATTTTAACTGGTATGGAAATTCTAATATCACGGTTTGGCTGACGCAATCTAGCAATAAATTCCTCACCAAAATTTTTTATTTTAGCGACTTTGTCCAACTGGGTCATTGCGTTTTGAAATGGATTATTCATTTTTTTAATTATAACGCAAATCTCTCCAGTATTTCAAGCTCCTCTTTGGAATTGGCGCCCAGTCCTTCGCGCGGATCTATGGATATTGATTCTATTTTTGCGTCCTGTTGTGTGGCCAGTTTCACCAAATCGGTCAGATAGTATTCTTTTTGGCTGTTATCGTTTTTTATTTTTTCTAAATTTTTCCAAAGCCATTTTGCCTCAAAACAGAAGTAGCAAGGGTTTACCTCAGTGATTTTCTTTTCTTCTTCGGTTGCATCTTTAGCTTGCACGTCTCTTAAAATTTTTCCTTTTTTGTTTCGAATTATTCTGGAAAAATTTGCGTAAAAAAAAGCTCGCCAATCTCCAAAATCCGGCAATTTGACCGTGGCCATTGTAATTTTGGCGCCAGATTTTAAATGTTTATTAATTAATTTTTTAATAGTTTCTGAACTGACGAAAGGGTGATCGCCATACAACACCATTATGTGGTTAGATTTTCCTTCTAAATGCTCGCGAGTAGAGAGTACAGCGTATCCAGTGCCAAGCTGTTCATCATGCATCACATATTCGTAGGCAGGACCCAATTCTTTCATCACCTGTTCTTTTTTGTAGCTGACAAAAATGCATGGTTTGTCAAAAATCCCAGATTGCTGGACAGATTCCAGTAAATGCTTAATCATCGGTTTGTCCTTGACGAGCATCAAAACTTTTGGCCTTTCATTTTGCATTCTTTTGCCTTTACCGCCGGCCAAGATTATAATTTTTATTTTATCTTGATTCACAAGGTGACCCTA
>JAHFNV010000007.1:0-8284 GCA_023267115.1 Candidatus Nomurabacteria bacterium
ACGAATTAGAGAAAAATTTACCAGTTTGCATCGGAAATGGTGGAAGCTTGGGTGGATGCCTGGTGGTTATCTTTTACTATATTTTTTATGTCGTCCCTGCTTTGCTTCTACCGATAGCGGCAAAATTTTTTGATTTCTTGCTAGACATTTCGTTAAGCAGTTTTCTATATAATAGAGACTTTGTTATTACGGCCTGGGGCATTGTTCGAGATCTTTCCAATCTTTTCTTTATCTTGATTCTGCTATACATTTCCATAAAAATAATTTTGGATATCGGCGGGTCAGAAGCGAAGAAAATGATAGCCAAGGTTGTGATTATGGCTCTTTTGATAAACTTTAGTATGTTTTTTACAAAAGTGGTAATTGACTCGGCAAACATCTTGGCGCAAGTTTTTTATAGTAAAATGAACGTGGAAGTAAAAAACAAAACTACCGGAGCAATCGAACCTATTGAGAACATGGCGATGTCAGACCCAAATTTGGGCCTGCAAGAGAAACCTATCTCGGCCGCTTTGGTAAACTCCTTTGATCCATCCAGATTATTAACCAATGACTTTTTTGAATTGCTCAAAAAACCTGCTCGATTTAGTAAAACTAGCGCCTTGGCGAGCGTTGCTGTCGGAGCGGTGGCGGGGAGTTTGGTTACTCCAATTCTCGGAACATTAATTGGAGGGGGGGTTGGTCTAGTAGGCTATTACATCGGTAGCAGTGCGCCGACAGTGCCGCCGGGTCTGATGATCGGAATAATTTTGATCTCCGGAGCAATAATGATTTTCGCCGCTTACACTTTCCTGGTTGCTGGGTTAAGCTTTTTGGGCAGGCTTATCGAGCTTTGGGTGTTGATTATCTTTTCGCCCTTTGCTTTTATGTCTTTTGCTCTACCCGAGCTTGGGAAAGTTGAATACATAGGCTGGGACTCTTGGAGCAAGAAAGTGCTGTCGTCTGCCTTTATGGCGCCGATTTTTATGTTCATGATGTATTTTATCTTTCTACTGGTAAATGCAAATATATTTAGAGACCTTGTCGCCATAAAAGATCCAGCGCAACAAGGATGGATGGAAACCATTTTGCTTTTAGTGCTCCCGGCAATGCTGATTCTGATTCTTCTATTAAAAGCCACTCACTTTGCTAAAAAGGGGTCCGGTGTCTTCGGAGAAGCGATCATCAAGGGCGCCAAGGTGGTCGGCGGTTTGGCTTTGGGGGCGGGACTGGGCGCAACAGGATTCGCTTTACGAGGAAGTATTGGGCATGTGGCTGCTAACTTAGCGGAAAGTGAAAGATTAAAAGGGTGGGCAGCAAGAAGCAGGATTGGTACAAGAGCATTGAAAATGACAAGCGGTCTCGGTGCAAGTAGTTTTGATACACGGGGAATAAAAATTGCCGGAAAAGATTTAGCGGGAGCCACTGGTCTAAAAATTGGAGAAGCACAAAAGGGTGGCTATGCTAAAAAGAGAGCAGACAGGGCAAAAGAGTTGGAAACATTTGTCGAGAAAAATATTGATACAAGCGACTATGGAAAAGCACAACTAACAAGAGGGAGAATGAGTGCTAGCAGAGCTGATGCAGTTATAAAAGCATTGAAGAGAGGTGGAATGGATGATGCAATTGCTGATTCACACAAGGCAAGCTTAATGGGAGATGGAATAAATATGGGAGAACTTGCCACGGTTACAAGGTATATAAACGCTGGAAGAAGAGATGAATTTGCAGACAGAATGGAAAAAAGACCTGACACCTTTAAGGGTACTTTCTGGAGTCATGCAAAACGCAAAAGTGCTACCAAAAGAATGTCAGCAAATAAAATAAGAAAATCTGCCGAAAGTGCTGCGCAAACAGCACAATTACAGAAAA
Source organism: Candidatus Nomurabacteria bacterium (assembly GCA_023267115.1). Taxonomy (GTDB): domain Bacteria; phylum Patescibacteriota; class Minisyncoccia; order Phycocordibacterales; family UBA9973; genus UBA9973. The sequence continues at coordinate 1,852 of JAHFNV010000007.1, forward strand.
TGATGGCAGCTATGGCAGCAGGGGCAGGAACAGGGGGGGCGCCTGCTGCACCAGCAGCACCAGCTGGAGGAGGAGCGGGAGGTGGAGGAGGAGTACCACATCCATAAAAAATAAATAACAATATATAATAAAAAAAATCACATGGACCCAGAAACAGAAAAAATAATTAAAAAGCAAATAGAAAAATTACCTCTTGAAATAAGAAGTCTAATTGCTAATCACGTGCTGGAAAACAAAATATCAAATATAGGCAAAAGAAATGGACTTAGTGAAGAACAAATTGGAACACTTCAAGTGGAAACTAATTTAATTATACTTGGCTTAGTGCCTACTGATGAATATCAAAATGAGTTGAAAGATCATTTAAAAATAGACAGCCTAAAACTTGACACTGTCATTGCTGACATGGGTAAAGAAATTTTAGATGGAATTCAAGAGAAACTCAATGAGATATATAATAAACTAGACGAAGATGATATAAAGGAAATAAAGGAAAACATGAAAAATAAAAATCAAAGCTGGAATCAAAATGTAAACTTTGTCCTCTCCGGCGGAGATTATTCAGCGTTTGCGGAGGAAAATTCTCCTCTTGAGGAATACCCACGAAGTGGGGGAGGTGGACAAAATTCATCCACCCCGTCTTTACAAGCCACCCCTCAAGAGGGGAATCAAATTCTAGGCACCACCAGAAAAATTGAAGACATGAAAAGCAGGTTCACGATATAAACCATATAAACCAGCGGTAAAATTATCCACTTGACAAATGTATATGTCTGACGCTACAATGAACAATGGATCGAAAATATTAGACAAGGTTACTGGCTTTGAATGGGACGGTGGAAACAAAAAGAAAAACCTTGTAAAGCATGAGGTAAACAGCGAAGAATGCGAGGAGGTTTTCTTTGACTACAAGAAGAAAGCGCAAAAAGATGTCTTGCCTTCCAGGAGTGAGGAGCGGTACATTTTAATGGGGCAAACAAGAAAAGAAAGATTGTTGTATATATCATTTACGATAAGAAAAGACAAGGTAAGAATTATTTCCGCCCGAGATATTAACAAAAAAGAACGCAAATTATATGAAGAAAAAACTTAAAATTCCAAATTTTAAAAACGAAGATCAGGAAAGAGTTTTTTGGTCTAAACTTGACTTGAGTGACTACTTCGAGCCAAATGATTTCCAGAGAGTGTCTTTTCCAAACTTAAAACCGTCTTCCCGGCCGATTTCTTTGCGCCTGCCATCATTTATGATTGCCAGAGTTAAAGAACAGGCCAACGAAATAGATGTGCCATATCAATCGCTGATTAAAAAATATATAGCGCAAGGTATTGTGGCGGAAAATTAAAATTATGCCAAACGATCCAGTAGATTTACTACAAGTGAAGATTGAAAAAGCTAGAGAAAGCTTGTCGACCGAAACTCGTCAAGCCATTGATGCTGTTCCTTGGAAAATGGTCATTTTGGAAATGCGGCAGAGTAAGGGGTATAATTTTGAACAATTGGGAGATTTGGAAACTGAAACAGAATTATTGCTTTGCGGGCTCTTGAGTCCGGAAGATTATCCAAAAGAGCTGGAAAAAAGAATGCGAATCCCGCGAGCGCAAGTAGACGTCTTGGTGAATGAAATGAATGAGCGAGTTTTCAAAAAAATACGAGAGGAATTAATTAAAAATACCGAAAGAAGAAAAGTCTCTCTCGGTTCTTCTGGGGCTCCGGATAGAAAAAATGCTCTGCCGAAAGAAAGATGGGAAAAAGATTTTGGGATTAAAAAAGAGGAAAATGAAGTATTAAAACAAGCAGGTATAGAAGTCAGTAAAATTCCAGAGCTACTGCCAGAGAAAAAAATTGAACAGAGGGAAGATATGCTAAAAAAAATTGAAAACCCAAATCTTATAAAAAAAGAGTCGGAAATGCATCCCATATTGATGCAAAAATTCTCCGGCCCCTTTCAAATCCAGGCAATAAAAACAGAGCATTCACTCCCCGGCATTTCGCATACCGATGCACCAACAGAAAAACAAGAAGCATCTGCTCTTAAAAAAAATTTGGATCCGTACCGCGAAACGCCGGTGTAATTAATAATCACAAACAACTATTCCATGCAATTCAAAGTTCCACAATTTTTAGAAATAGAAGACAAGATTTTCGGCCCATTCACTTTTAAAGAGTTCGTTTATTTGGCAGGTGGGGGGGGCATGTGTTTTGTGCTCTATCAATTACTAGGAATCTATTTAGGTGTCATTCCAATTTTAGCCATAGCCGGATTTTCTTTGGCGCTCACTTTTTATCGACCAAATAATAAACCATTTATTAATATGGTGGAAGCGGGATTCAAATATGCCTTGCAAGACAAACTTTATATTTGGAAAAGACATAAACAAAAAACCTTGCTCTCTCCCTCTGAATACAAAGAGGGGTTGAGAAAAAGTGGAGAAAGCCTGGAATCTAACAGAAGCAAGGCGAGGCTCGGCGGAAGCAAGTTGCGAGATCTGGCTTGGAGTTTGGATATATTAGATTTGAAGAAATAACATAATGCCATTAAACGCAAAAGCAACCCAAGAATTTGTGCCAATTAAGGAAGTCCGTGATGGGATAGTCGTTTTGAAAGATGATTCGCTCCGGGCAATTATCCTTTGCAACTCAATCAATTTGTCCCTGAAATCATCCGACGAACAAAAAGCAATCATATTGCAATTCCAAAGTTTTTTGAATACTCTCGATTTTTTCATCCAAATATCAGTCCAGTCAAGAAAACTTGATGTCCGACCCTATCTTCTTCTCTTAGAAAATAGAATGAGGGTGCAAAATGAGCCATTGCTCAAATTACAAACAGGGGAGTACATAGAATTCATCAGAAATTTCACTGAAACAGTAAGTATAATGACTAAAAGTTTTTTCGTGGTGGTGCCATACACTCATGTAGCCCTAAAATCAGACATTGGAATCCTGCAAAAACTCTTTCGGGGGAAAAATAAAGAAGAAGTAAAAGTGGCAGAGCGGTTGGATTTTGAAGAAAAAAGATCTCAATTGGAGCAAAGGGTAAGCGTCATCGAGCAGGGGCTTGCCCGTTGCGGCATAAACTCGACCCAGCTTGGTACTGAAGAAGTAGTGGAAGTATTTTATAAAGTCTTTAATCCTGGGGAATTAGAGGGTAAGATAGAACTTGAAAAATAATATGTCCATTTTCACAAATTTATTTGGAAAAAATAAAATAGCTCAAGGTACGGGGGCTCGGGCCTCGGTCCTTCCGGTGTTGCCGGAAGAAATTTATGAATCAGCCAACCTAGAACTTCAAGATGTCATCGCGCCGTCGGCTTTGAAGATTGAATCAAAGGCTATAAATCTGGGCGATAAAATTGCCCGCACTTTTTTTATTATCTCCTACCCAAGATTTTTGACCGACAATTGGTTTTCTCCAATAATCAACCTGGATAAAATTTTTGATGTTTCAATTTTCATTCATCCGATAGACACCTCCCTAGTCCTGCGACAATTTCAAAAAAAGGTCGCCGAAGTCCAGAGTCAGATAAATGTGCGAGAGACTAAGGGCATGGTCCGCGATCCGATGCTTGATACCGCTTACCAAGACTTGGAAGAACTTCGTGATAGCCTGATGCGGGCGCAAGAAAAAATGTTTGATGTTAGCATCTATATTACAATCTACGCCGATAGCGACTTAGAGCTTTTCAAAATTGAAAATGAAATAAAATCAATTTTGGAATCAAAATTAATATACATCAAACCAGCACTCTTCCAGCAAGAAGAGGGTTTTAAAAGTGTTATACCAACAGGTAATGATTTGCTGGACATTCACCAAAAGCTAAATTCCGAACCACTTTCCAGTATTTTCCCATTTATTTCTTTTGACCTAACTTCCGAAAAAGGAATATTGTACGGCGTAAACAGGCATAATTCAAGCTTGGTTATTTTCGACAGATTTAGTTTGGAAAATTACAACTCGGTCACCTTTGCCAAGGCTGGTGCCGGCAAAAGTTACGCCACCAAGTTGGAAATCTTAAGATCTTTGATGTTTGATACTGATGTTATCGTGATAGATCCAGAGCGAGAATATGAATATTTGGCTGAAGCGGTAGGTGGCAGATATTTTAATATTTCTCTTTCCTCCGATCATCATATTAATCCGTTTGATTTACCAATCCCGCGCGAAGACGAAACAGCTGAAGATGTTCTCCGATCAAACATCATCAATTTAGTTGGGCTTTTTCGCTTAATGTTGGGGGGTCTAACTCCCGAAGAAGATTCTATGGTAGACCGCGCTATCACCGAAACCTATGCCATCAAAGACATTACTCCGGAATCAAACTTCGCCAATGTGGAACCACCATTATTATCAGATTTTGAAATGGTGCTATCCGGAATGGAGGGTAGTGATTCGGTCATTCAAAGATTAGTTAAATACACGCGCGGGTCTTGGGCAACATTTTTAAACAGGCCTTCCAATGTAGACATTAATAAAAAATTTGTGGTGTTTTCGGTGCGAGACATGGAAGACGAATTGAAACCGGTGGCAATGTATATCGTGATGCATTATATCTGGAACGCCATCAGAAAGAATCTTAAAAAGCGCCTACTGGTGGTGGATGAAGCGTGGTGGATGATGAAATCCGAAGATACCGCATCCTTCTTATACTCTATTGCCAAACGTGGCAGAAAATATTATTTAGGGCTCGCCACCATCACTCAAGATGCGGCTGACTTTATGAATTCTCCTTATGGCGTGCCAATAGTCACCAACTCTTCTATTCAACTTTTATTAAAACAATCGCCAACCACTATCGATATTTTGCAAAAGACTTTCAATCTAACGGACGAGGAAAAATATCTACTCCTGGAATCTGGAGTGGGAGAAGGTATTTTCTTTGCTGGATTAAAACATGTGGCCATCAAAGTTATCTCTTCTTACACTGAAGATCAGATTATCACTTCCGATCCGTCACAGATACTATCAATCAAAAAAGCCAAGATGGAACTTGAAACAGCCAGTGGATAGGCGTTAAGCTTGTTAAATGGTATAATTTTGGGTATGAAATCTAAGTCTTTACTAATATGCTTGCTGGCAATATTTGCGTTTACCCTGGCGATGCCGGTGTGGGCTGTGGAACCCAGCAGTATTTTGGTAAATATGGCTCCAGAGAATCCAGCTCCTTTGGAAAATACTGTCATCAGCTTAAAAAGTTTTTCTGCCAACTTGGATAGCATTTTGATATCGTGGTTTATCAACGGGAAAAATGTTTCATCTGGGATTGGCAAGAAATCTTTTTCGGTCACCGCTCCAACCATTGGCTCTGAGACCAGTATTTTTGTCAGCATATTTTTACCGGATGGTAAAATAGAAAAAAGGATTGTCATTAGGCCGTCGGTAATGGTACTTTTGTGGCAAGCAAATGATTCTTATGTTCCACCGTTTTATAAAGGCAAGGCCTTGCCAGTGGCAGACAGTGAAATAAAAGTAGTGGCGATGCCGGAAATAAAAACCGTCGGTGGGTTAATCGACTCTAAAAATATGACTTACTCTTGGAAAAAAGACTACAATAATATGTCGGAAGATTCGGGTTATGGAAAAAATTTCTTCATTTACATTAATGATTACTTGGAAAACTCAAACAATATCGGAGTGATAGCTTCAACCACCGACCAAAAATATTCTTCCGAAGCAAATATAAATATAGGAATTGCCTTGCCAAAAATATTCTTCTATAAAAAAGACAACGGTCTCGGGACAATTTGGGAGCAGACACTCAAAGACAGACATAAAATACAAGATGATGAAGTAATCGTAGCGGCACCCTACTTTATTACCCCAAAAGATATAAGAAATCCGACATTGATATTTAATTGGCTGATAAACAACAATCCGATCAATATCCAAAATTTCCCAAAAAACTTAATACCGCTTAGAACACAAGCGGGAATCTCCGGGGTGTCAAGTTTAAAACTGCAAATTGAAAATAAAAATAAAATTTTTCAAACAGCCAGCAAAGAAATAAATATAGAATTTTAAAACAAATGAAAATTGGAAAAATAACTTTATACATTTCAATTTTATTTCTAATCATTTGGTTTGTGCCAGTTTATACCGGTCTGGCTCAAGGCGCAATTGTATGTAAGCCTCCAATGGTGCCCTCAAGCGACGGGTATTCATGTGTAGCTTCATATCATCTCCTTGTTCCACTGACAAATCCAGGCAACAATACACCGCTTGAAGATCTTTCTGTCGGCGACACAAACGTTCTCGGCGCATATTTGAACCTTATGATCAAACTAGTCATCGGATTGTCGGCGGTCTTGGCCATGGTGATGATTGTAATGGGCGGATTAGAATATATGACCAGTGGATTAATATCCAGTAAAGAAGAGGGCAGGAAGAGAATTACTAATGCTATTTTGGGACTTCTTTTAGCCCTCGGCGCCTAT
>JAHFNV010000007.1:8384-22897 GCA_023267115.1 Candidatus Nomurabacteria bacterium
ATAATTTTATGTCCAGAAGAAACTTTATACTTTTAATAATCATCTTGGCAATCATTATAATGATAATTATTGGATCTTTGTATTTTCGCCAGCCAGTCAGTAAGCCAGCGAGTGAAACAGAAGGCACTAACTTTTTCTCAGACTTAAACCCTTTTAGCACAAGCAAACCAGCCACTTCTTCAACAACTCTGCCAGTTAATATTCCAAATTCAGATGAACCCATAATAGAAAACCCAAATATAAAGTTAAAAAAAGTGTCTAGCATGCCAATAGCTGGCTTCGGAGTATTTAAAAAAGAAAAGTTAAAAAACGAATTTGGGCCAGCTTTAAGATATGTAGAAAGAGCCACTGGAAATGTTTACCAAACTTTTGCCGACAAAATAGATGAACGGAAATTTTCTGCGACCGTAATCCCGAGAATATACGAGGCTTATCTTGGAAATAATGGGGAAGCAGTGGTGATGCGCTATTTGAAAGCAGACGATAAAACTATTGAGACTTTTGTTGGCACTCTGCCAAAAGAATTGTTGGGGGCAGATACGATTGAAAATAATGAAATTAAAGGACTATTTTTACCGGAAAATATTTCAGAAGTAAGTATGGCACCGGATGATTTAAAAATACTATACTTTTTTAATATTGGAGATGGCGTAACCGGCATCACTGCCAACTTGCGAGACAATAAAAAAACTCAGGTGTTTGAATCTGCCTTTACCGAATGGCTAGCTTCATGGCCCAATACCAAGATGATTACTCTTACTACCAAGCCCTCGGCCAATGTGCCAGGTTATCTGTACGCCTTTGATCCGAATAAAAAAGAGCTGAATGAAATTCTGGGTGACATAAACGGACTGACCACTCTAACCAGCCCGAGCGGGAAATTAATTCTTTACGGCAATAATAATTTGGCCTTAAATATTTTTCACACCGACACCAAAGATTCTAATCCGCTAGGAATAAAAACCTTGCCGGAAAAATGCATCTGGAGCAAGGAGAACAAAATAAATGCTTTTATCTACTGCGCTGTCCCCAAAATTATTGATCCAGCGGAATATCCAGACGCTTGGTATCAAGGAGAAGTATCTTTTTCAGATGAAATATGGAAAATAGATGTTGAAAAAGGAAATGCGACCATAATAGCAGACCCGGTTTCGCTTGAGGGTGGACAAGAGGTAGATGGCATAAAACTGGCTTTGGATGAAAATGAGAATTATTTGTTTTTTGTGAACAAAAAAGATTCTTACTTGTGGGAGCTTGTTCTTAAATAGCTCCAATATATTTAATCACTACCCTGCGTTTTGGCCCTTCGCCTATTGATTCAGTTTTTAGGTCGGTTGCCTGGGATAAAAATTCATGCACCACTCTCCGTTCAAAAGCGGACATTGGATCAACTTCGATGTTTGATTTGAAATATCGCGCCCTCTCCGCCATCATATGAGCTACGGCCCGAACATTATCTACTCGCTTTTTTTGAAAACCATTAATGTCAATTAAAAAATTTAAGTTATCTAACTTGGAAGCCTTGCTTCCACTTGGAAGCGAAGCTTCCAAGTTTATTTTATTTTCAAGAATCCTTCGAGCCAAGTGATTCAAGGCAAAAAGCGCTTCCCCTTCCCGTCCCACAAAAAAATGCGGCTCATTCACTTCGACTGCAAACCAAGTATTTTGGGGCCCGCCTTGATTCGACAAGGCAAGTTCATCTTCGATAATAAAAATCTGATTTACCCGAATAGTGGTTTTTTCAATCAATTCTTTTATTAAATTCTGGATTGCTTGTTTGTCCATTTTATTCGTGTGTGTCTATTCGTTAAGGCATTCGCATACCTTTTTTCTTGTTGGCGTACAACTGTTGACCAATGGCAAAAATATTACTGGTAATCCAATATAAAGCAATAGCGCCAGAGACACTGTAAGCGACGAAGGCGACAATAAATGGGAAAATATATTTCATCTGCATAGACATGCTTTTAGAAAAACTGTCTTGAAAAGAATTGGTGGGTCCACTAGAAACAGCCGGTTGGGGCATGAAATGCGCCTGAAAATATTGAGAGAGGCCTGCTAGGATTGCCAAAAATAAACTCTTGCCGCCAATATTAAGAATGCCCAAGAAAAGCATGTTCATTTGGGTCGGAGCATGGACAAAAGAATATAACAGATCACCGTCAAAATTAATACCCTTATAGAAAACATAATAAAGGGCGAAGATAATAGGAATTTGAATTAGAACCAAGAGACAGCCGGAAAAAGGATTGGTTTTGTGTTTTTTGTAAAGCTCAAAAGTCTGTTTGGCTTGTTCTTCTTTGGAGGCACCACTTTGCTTGATTTTATTAAGTTCTGGAGCCAATAGGCCCATTTTAGCCTGGCTTTCAATGGAACGCTGAGAAAAAGGATAAAGCACAATTTTAACCAGTAAAGTAAGGACTACAATGGCTATGCCAACATCACTGCCGGGAATGACCGAAACCAAAAAAGCCAAAATGTTCACAAACGGCCTGTATAAAAGAAAATTCCAAATATTATGCAGCATTTTCTAATTCTATACGAAAACACTGAAAAACGCTAGAAAATCAAAATTATGCTGTCGCTTCTTGATTTGATTCTCGGTGCAGGTCTGAAAATAAAGCAACGGTTCTGCCAAAATCTTTCTCGGCAATTATAAAAATTAGCTCGGTGGGTGTTGAGATAAGTTCTTCTATATTTATGCGAGCGCGAGCAGTTACAGAGAGAAGAGAAAAGAAAACATTCGGGGTACCGAAAACTTCTGCGCCAAACGAAACTGCAACTGCAGCAAGATTGTGATTGATAATTTTCGGCTTTATTTTAAAATGTTTTAATATCTTATTCTCCAAATTAGAGGAAGTCATGATATCAACTTCTGTCGTGCCTATGGTAGTGGTAAAAAAATCTTCCTGCGAGACAGATATGTTTTTGTGCAGTGACTCAAGCTCTTTAATAAAATTATGGCTGTTCTCGTAGACTATTTCCGATAAAGGAAGTTTGGTAGTTATATTTTTTATAGCCACTTTTTGGATAAGAGGTTTTTCTTTTTTAAATTCTTTACGTAGGCGCGAGAGGGAAACTACTAGGCTGGTGATAGTCGCTTGCTTTTTAGTTCGCTCTTCCACCACAGAACGAATCTGATAAGCATAACTACTCATGTTCATATAGCCGTGAGTGAGGGCAAAATAAGCTTCTATTTGGCCAAGCACAATCTCTCTAACAATCGGCTGTATTTTAATCATACCAGTATTCTAACAGATTTTACAAAAAGTCCAAATAGCAATGTGAATGTTAAAAAACTTAACATTTGAATTTTAGTAAGAGAAAATGATACTTGGAGGTAAAAATGTGCAATCAAAGAGAGGCAATGTGGTGGTGGCCCGGCTGGGATGTAAAAACCCCAGCCTACTTGGTATTTCAAACACCAAGTGGGGAAAAAATAATTGTCCCAAAGGGCTCGGTCCTCCTGCAAGAAGGAGAGATTCAGGCCCATGTTGAGGGCACTTACGGGGCCCGAGGCAAGGCAGAATGTTTTTAACGAGAAAGCCAGCAACACCGAAAGGAGGAAAAGTTGCTGGCTTTATTTATTTTAACAAATCAATCTGATTCTTCTGCCACGGGTGACAACGGAGGATGCGAAGGAAGGCGAGGCGGATACCTTTAAACGCTCCGTATTTATTTATCGCCTCCTTGGCATATTCTGCGCAGGAAGGAAAAAACACACAGCTCGGTTTTAGAAAGACGCTAATATTTCTTTGATAGAAATTAATAAATTTTATCAAGAATTGTTTTGATTTCATTTTCAAGATTTTGGATAGACTTTTCATTTTTACGAAAAAGAAAAACGCCTAGGAGGCCAGCAGGGAATTTATTAAAATATTTTTCCAGCGCGACATACCCACGCCGACGTAATAAATTTCTTTGCACGGCTAGTTTAGCCACTTTTTTAGGCACAATAAAAGAAAGTCGGGGGGTAATAAACTTGGAGGTTCTTCCTCTATTTGGAGGAAGAACCTCCAAGTTAATAAATTTAAACGTCAAACCCGGAGAAGTTATGAATTTCCCGTGCTTAAAAATTTTTTCGATTGCCTTTTTCTCAACCCTATTTTTTTTAGGAAGCATTTTTAGACAGAGAGTTTGGCTCGCCCCTTTCTTCGTCTTCGTAGAAGCACTTTTTGGCCAGTCTTAGTGCTAGATCGAACTAAAAATCCGTGCGTCTTGGCTCTTTTTCTCTTTTTTGGCTGGTATGTTTGTGACATAGTATGAGTATATAACACTATACACAGGTTATCAACAGGGTTAATAAGTTTAACGACTTGGTTCTATGGCGTAAAGTTGTATAATGCCACGGATGGACACAAAACAACTTTGGAAAAACTGTTTAGTGGAAATTGAGGCAGGCGTCTCAAAAGCTAATTTTAGTACTTGGTTTAAAAATACTTCCATTTTGAAAGAAGAAATGGGTATTGTTTATGTTGGTGTACCAAATGAATTCGTTCGCGACTGGCTTAAAAACAAATATCACAAGCTTATTACTAAAACTATCGCTGACACTTATGAAAATATGCGAGCAGTGGAGTACATCATCGCTAAAATAGAAACTGAGGGGAGAGAAACACTAAGCGAAACAGAAGAAACTTTTATAAACAAAGAACTACCACTAAGAGATTTGTATATAAACCAAGAAGACAATCTGAATCCGCGTTATCATTTTGATTCTTTTATTGTAGGATCATTCAATGAGCTGGCTTATGCCGCCGCCCAAGCCATAATAGAATCTCCAGGCACTAAATATAACCCGTTTTTCGTCTATGGTGGCACAGGACTTGGCAAAACCCATTTAATCCAGGCGGTAGGGAACTCAATAAAACAAAAACACTTAAACAAGAAAGTGCACTACATGACCCTGGAAAAATTTGCCACCGATTTTGTGAGTTCTCTACAAAGCAATAAAGCAAACTCTTTCAAGGAAAAATATCGCAAATACGATCTTCTAATAATAGATGACATCCAATTTATTGGCAAAATGGAAAAAATTCAAGAAGAGCTTTTTCACACCTTCAACACTTTTCATGAAAACAATAAACAGATTATCTTTTCTTCTGACAAGCATCCTAACTATATACCAGAGCTGGCTGATCGCCTTAAATCTCGTTTTGCCGCCGGGATGATAGTAGATATCCAAAAACCGGAATATGAATCTCGTTTGGCAATTTTAAAAGTAAAACTAAGAGAATTTAATGTCAGTTTAGATGCGAAAATAGTGGAATATGTGGCGGAAACCATTGCTGGCAATATTCGCGAGCTTGAAGGCAGTTTAAACACAATAATTTGCCAATATCGCCTTAAAAACAAATTTATAACACTAGATGAAGTTAAAAATCTGATAAAAAACAACATTAGGCCTAAAAAGAACATCGCTATAAAAGACGTGGTAAAAATAGTATGTAGCCATTATGATTTGGAAGAATCATCAATTTATGAAAAAACCCGCAGAAAAGAAATCGTCAACGCCAGACAAATGGTAATGTATTTACTAAGAGAAGATTTTAATGTATCATACCCCATGATTGGACAAAAGCTTGGTGGTAAAGATCACACTACGGTAATCCACTCGTATTTAAAAATAAAATCAGATTTGAAAAATAATCCGCAATTACTACAAGAGATTGAGACCATTCGAACATTATTCAGATAGTTATTAGTAAGTTATTAGACGTAAGTCAAAAACCAATCGCCAAAGACTAATATAAAAACAACACTAAAAAGACTTATTCACTTAATAAACATACCTAATAATAGTATTAATAAATTTATAAAATATATATTTACACATATAATAAACAAATGAAACTGGAATGTGAGATTGAAAAAATTAAAAACGGGATTTTACAAGCAGAAAGAATTACTGGCAAAAATCTTACTTTGCCAGTTTTAAATTCAATCCTTTTAATTGCTTCAGATAGATTCTTAAAACTTCGCGCCACTAACCTAAGTCTCGGCATTGAAGTTGAACTTCCAGCCAAGGTTGAAAAAGATGGTTTAGTGGCAATTCCCGGTTCGGTATTGGCTGGAATATTTTCTAATATTTTCGATAATGGAAGCGTTCTATTAGAAAGTGAAAACGGGAACCTGTTTATTAGAACCAAAAAAAGTAAAATAAAACTAAAAGGTCAACCTTGCGACGATTTTCCAACCATACCAATCGTTTCCGGAATAACCCTGGAAATAGAATCAAAAAAACTAATCGACGGAATAAAGTCGGTATACTACAGCTCATCTCCCTCTGATATAAAACCAGAAATTTCTAGTGTCTATATATATTCCAACGAGGATAATTTGATATTTGTTTCCACCGACTCTTTCAGGCTGGCGGAGAAAAAAGTTAAAATGAAAAGACTGGAAGAAATCCCCGGCATACTTATTCCATTCAAGAATGTTCCTGAAATATTAAGAGTTTTTGGAGAGTTTTCTGGCACCATAAAAATACACTTAAATAAAAACCAAATTTCATTTTCGGCTAACAATATTTATTTGACTTCTAGAATAGTTGATGGGGTTTTTCCGGATTATCGCCAAATTATTCCAAAAGAATCCAAAACCGAAGCGGTCATCTTGAAACAAGATTTATTAAACGCCTTAAAGCTCTCTAATATTTTTTCTGACAAATTTAACCAGATAAATCTGAACATTAAACCAAAAGAAAAGATTTTTGAATTAACTTCTATCAACAATGATGTCGGCGAAAACAAAACCGAGCTTGATGCCGCTATTAGCGGAGAGAATATTGAACTCGGTTTCAATTATAAGTATTTTCTTGATTGTTTTCAGTCTATTACCACCGATAGTTTGTCTATAAAACTAAATGAAGCTAATCGCCCGATAGTGATCACTCCAGTCTCCGACCCATCTTTTACTTACCTAATTATGCCAATGAATCGATAAAAGCTCCTGCTGATGATTATTGTTATTTAGTGAGATAAATTTACTCTTGCACTTTAAAAATTAAAACTGTTTCAGTATTGTTGTAGGCGGTGTCGTAGGAAATTATCCTCAATTCATTTTCAGCTCTTAGGTTGTCCAATTCAGATGGAATAAAAGAAAAAGGAGTCAGAGGATCGGAAGTTCCCAAATAAACATCATTAATAAAAATTTCTATTTTTTGCAGAGGAAAACGACCAGAGCTTGAAACTTTTAATTGTATTTTTTTATCAGGAGAATAAATTTCAGTCGTATTTGGTTCCAAAACCATAATACTTGGTTTTGACATCTCGGTGTGCACGTCGTCTTCCACGCTTGGTTTTTCTGCCCAAGTTGTCACCGCATATTTACTTTGATTTTGTGTCCACCAATTCTGTACTGGAATTTCCCAATGGTTAAACTGTGAGTCTTCGTTTGGATTTTCGGGTGGCGCGCCAGCAATGTCTTTTTTATTTATCCAATATAATATAGAGTGCACATTAGTTATAATTTTTTCCTGTTTAGTTTCTTTGGGGGTAAGAGCGGTTGCTAATTTGCCAGATATTTTGTCTATAAAAAAGTTTTCATTCCCTTGCCAGAATCCACGAAGCACCGGTTTTGTATTTTGAGGGTCAATTTCGAGATCTGGTTTCTCAAATTTTTCATTAGGCATACTTTTTAACGTTTCAATCATAAACTTATTCCAAATTGGCCCGGCCATTGCCGCCCCGCCTTTTTTCATCGGCTTATTGTCATTGTTCCCGACCCAAACTCCAGTAACTACAGAGGGTGTGTAGCCGATGGTCCAAGCATCTTTGTTGTTGTTGGTCGTTCCGGTTTTGACTGCAACTTCACGGCCGGGGACGCGCAATACAGAATTTAGACCGAAGGTTGGTGCGCGGGCTTCGTTGTCAGATAAAATATCCGAAATGATTAAAGCGATGTTGGGAGGCAAAACCACTCTTTCGTTTGGCTTAAATTCTTCCAAAATTTTCCCATTTACGTCTTCAATTTTCAAAATCCCAGTAGGTGAATTTCTGACACCCTTGTTGGCAAAGACCCCATAAGCCGAAGTCATGTCAAGTAATGATACTTCTCCACCCCCGATAACCAGAGTAAGCCCATATCGGCTGATGTCAGTCAAAGTGCTGATACCAAGACTCTCGGCCATTTTTAGCGAGTCAGATAGTCCAGCTAAGTAGAAAAGTTTTACGGCTGGAATGTTGATTGATTGGGCCAGCGCGTCTCTTAAAATCATCGGTCCGCGGAATTTTCCATCATAGTCGTCAGGCCTGTAACAATCTTTTTGGTCGTGACCCGGCAGTGCTTTACCGAGGACATTACAAGTTGTCTGAAACTCTGTCGGCAGATCAAATAGTACTGTGTCAGGAGTAAAACCCTTATTAAAGGCTGTAGCATAAATAAATGGCTTGAAAGACGACCCCGGCTGCCTATTAGCTGTGGCAATGTTGTAATTACCGTCTATGTTTTTGTCAAAATAATCTCTAGAACCTACCATACTCAAAATTTGTCCGCTTTTGGGATCGATGGCCACCAATCCGGCATTATTGCCGCCCCACTTTTTTTCATTTTCTAACGCCCCCTCTTTTACAAACTGTTCAGCTTTTTGCTGAAAATTATAATCGAGCGTAGTAGTAATTTTCAGTCCGCCCCTAGCAACCATTTCATTTCCGTATTTCTGCTCTATATAGTCTTTAATGAAAAAAACGAAGTGTGGCGCCCGAACACCGACAGTTGCTTGCGGAACAAAAACCACTCTTTCTTTTTTCGCTCTGTTATAATCATCATTTGAAATGAAATTAAGTTCTTGCATTCTGGAAAGTACAAAATTTTTTCTTTCTTCCAATTTATCTTTATTTTTTCCATAGGGTGATAACATGGTTGGAGATTGTGGAATAGCTGCTAAGTAGGCAGCTTCAGCCAAAGTTAGCTCACCCGCGTTTTTATCAAAATATGTTTTACTGGCTTCTTCTATTCCGTAAACTGTCCCTCCATAAGGAACTTCGTTTAAATATAATTCCAGAATTTTTTCTTTAGGTATCGACTGATCTATCTTTATTGCCAATACCCACTCTTTTATTTTTCTACCAAAGGTTTTTTTAGAATTAAGCAGAGTATTTTTTACTAATTGCTGGGTGATAGTAGACCCTCCTTGGGTTTTACCTGTGCCAAAAATATTAAACAATATAGCTCGGATGATTGAAGTTATTTTTATTCCGCGGTGATGATAAAAATCAGAATCTTCTACTGCCACGGTGGCGTTCTTGATATTTGCGCCCATGTCTTCGAAATTTATCTTCGTTCTTTTGACATCTTGATGAATGTCATACAACAGAATTTTTCCAGTCCGGTCATATATTTTAGTGGAATTCACGATTTTCCTGTCCTCGAAGGAATTAAAGTCAGGGATTTTGAAAGAAGAAACCCAAATTACTCCTACGCCAGCCGTTAAAACAAAAATACTGACACAAAACAGTATTAGATTTTTTGAGAAGCTGTTCTTTTTATGCTTTTCTTTCATGCTATAATTATATCATGGACAAAATAGAAGAAGTGTTGACTCGTGGAGTTGATAAAATTTATCCCTCCAGAGAAGCACTTAAAAAAGTGTTACTTTCTGGTAAAAAATTGAAATTATATCAAGGTTTTGACCCAACCGGAGATAAACTTCATATTGGTCATATGGTTGGTCTGCGAAAACTTGCAGCTTGGCAGGCGTTGGGGCATCATGTCATATTTTTAATTGGGGACGGTACTGGGCAAGCCGGGGATCCATCCGGCAAAACAAAAGCTCGCGAAAAATTTTTTACCACAGATGAACTTCGCCAGAATGCAACCGATTACGCAAAACAAGCAAAAAAGATTATCCGCTTTGACGGAGAAAACCCAGTTGAAATTTTATATAACGGCGACTGGCTTAACAGTTTAACAACACCCGATATTCTGAAAATAGCGGGGCATTTTTCTTGGCAGCAATTGGGTGAACGTGATTTATTTCGGGAGAGAATAAAAAGAGGGGAGACATTAAATTTTCGCGAGTCGATGTATCCTCTTCTTCAGGCTTACGATTCGGTAGAAATGGATGTGGATTTGGAGGTTGGGGGCAGTGATCAAACTTTTAACATGCTTTGCGGCCGTTCACTCATGAAATCTATGTTGAAAAAAGAAAAATTTGTGATGACCACTCCGCTGTTAGTTGATAAAACGGGCAGAAAAATTGGCAAAACAGAGGACAATGCCATTGCTCTTGACGACAGGCCGGAAGACCTATTTGGCAAAATAATGGCCTTTCCAGACGAAGTGATTGCCCAGTGTTTTGAATGTTTGACCACTGTGTCAATGGAAAAAGTTCAAACTGTTCGTAAAGCGTTAAAGGCGGGAGAAAATCCAATGATTTACAAAAAAGAACTCGCCTTTAAAATTGTGTCGGATTTGCACGATACAACATCGGCGCAAGTGGCACAAGATGCTTTTTCCAATACTTTTCAAAAAAAAGAAATTCCAAATAAAATGCAGGAAGTAAAGTGCAAAACGGGAGATTTATTGAGTGAAATTTTGGTAAAAAACAAAATTCTATCTTCAAAGGGAGAATGGCGACGACTCATTTTAGGTAAGGCTGTTCATGATTTAGAAAAAAAACAAAACATCACAAACACGGATTTTAAAGTCCTAGAAGACTTGACACTTAAGATCGGCAAGAGAAAATTTATAAAACTTTTGATTTAGTGGTATTTGTCATCTGGATCTTCATCTGCTTCCTCATCGAACCTGAAATCATTATTAGCCCCCTCTAGCGGCTCTAATGGTTCATCCAGATCTTCGTCAGCCACTTTAAAACTTTTCTCCTCCACTAATTCATCGTCATTATAACTCATGTGAAATTTTCTTTTAAATTAATTTATAATTTTTCCACCCGAGGCAAATTAGTCCCGGACTGAAATTTCCTACTTTGTATCAAAATCTAAAAAGATTGGCAATAGCAAATTGCTTCCAACTGTGGATAACCCTTTTAGGTAAGCCTGATGTGTGTAAAGGCAGTTAGGGCTATGGCGATAGCATCAAGTTCATCATCAGAAGTTTTACCTTTATCTATTTCCACCAAGATTTTTACCATTTTCATTACTTGAGTTTTGTCTGCCCGGCCGTAGCCAGTGGTAGCTATTTTTATTTGCAAGGGAGTTGCCTCAAAAACTTTCATTCCTGATAGTGCGGCTTGGTAAATTACCACCCCACGCGCTTCAGCCACCCGCATGACTGTTTTTTGGTTGGTATTTAAAAATAAAGTTTCAATCGCCAACACTTCTGGCCTGTATTTTTTTATTATTTTTTCAATCTCTGCGCCGATTAAATTTAATCTTTCAAAAAATTCTAATTTGGCAGAAGTTTTAAAACATTCTGAAAAAACCACCCGCTCTTTCTTCGCCTCGCCGAGGCCTCGCGCGGAGGCGGGTAGTTTTTCCAGTATTGCCACCCCCAGTCTTTCAAAACCGGGATCTATTCCTAAAATTCTCATAAAAGTTTGTCCTGTTTTCCGGCTGGCGTATCAAAACCGAGATGCTCATAAGCCTTTTTGGTGGCTACCCGGCCGCGGGCGGTGCGTTCTAGCAGGCCGAGTTGGATTAAATATGGTTCGATCACTTCTTCGATGGTGGCTTCTTCTTCAGACAGGGCGGCGCCGATGGTTTTTAAGCCAACTGGCCCGCCGTTGAATTTTTCAATCAATACCTCTAAGAATTTTCTATCAGAAGTATTTAATCCAATTTCGTCCACCGAGAGCATGTTCAGCGCATCTTTCACTGTCGCCTTGTCTAATTTTTTCTTACTTACTTGAGCAAAATCTCGACAACGTTTCAAAAAATAATTTGCGGTACGCGGAGTGAAACGGCTGCGTTTAGCGATTTCTTCCAGCGCCTCTTCTTCCAATTCCGTTTCCAGTAATTTGCTGGACCGGCGGACAATTTTAGCAATTTCTTCATCAGAGTAAAATTCTAAGCGGAAAACTCCGCCGGAGAAGCGCGAGCGCAGAGGAGAAGAAATAAGCGCCACCCGAGTGGTGGCGGCAATTAAAGTGAATGGCGGAAGATCTAGTTGGATGGTGCGAGCCGAGGGTCCTTTGCCGATAATAATATCTAAAACTCCCGACTCCATGGCCGGATAAAGTATTTCTTCCACCATTTTATTCAGGCGGTGGATTTCATCTATGAAAAGTATGTCCCCGGAGGCGAGGTTGGTCAAAATTGAAGCCAAGTCGCCCACTTTTTCAATGGCCGGCCCGGAAGTGATTTTCATTTGACGTCCGCTTTCTTTGGCAATTAGATGCGCTAGAGTAGTTTTACCCAAGCCCGGCGGTCCGTAAAAAAGAATATGTTCAGGGATATGCCCGCGTTCCTCGGCCGCTTTTAACAAAATTTTAACGTTGTCCTTGATATGTTTTTGACCAACATATTCTTCCCAGCGAGTGGGGCGCAAGGTCTGATCTAAAACAAGGTCATCACTATTTTTGTTTTTCTTTGAATCTTTTGGCATATGTTTTCGGTCCTGCCCAGCACCAAGCTTGTTTTTGGATGGGGTTGACTTTTTATTTATAGTATGCTATACTTCGGACGTGTTACTTTATCAACACGCTATCCACATTATAGCATTTGCCATAAAGCACATGTAGTATAATTATTTTTTAGAGGACACTAATCTCTAAGCAATCAGCCATCGGTTATATAGGTTTACATAGGACGCTCTGGTAATTTTATTATTCACTGGTGCTATCCTTTAAGAACTTGTTACTCTTGGGGCTTAGCCCTGAAAGGATTGTTTAGAGATTAGTGTTTTTTAATTTACTCCTCTCCTAAATCCACCACGCTCTGCACTTCTTCGAAAGAAGTAACGCCGTTTAGAATTTTTACCAGGCCGTCTTGGCGCATCGAAGGTATTCCTTGTTTTTGGGCTATTTTTTTAATTTCCCGCTCGCTCGGATTTTGGGGTATTATTTTTTCTATCGCTTCATCGGTTTTGATCGCTTCAAAAATACCGATGCGGCCGCTGTAGCCGGTCATATTGCATTTTTCGCAACCAGCCGCCGAGAAAAGTTTAAGAGGGGCATCTTTTTTCATATTATATTTGGCAAGATCTTTACCCTCCTTTTTTATACTGTCCAGTATCATTTTTATAGTTTCACTTTCTTCTTTACTGGGTACTTTTTCTTTTTTACATATTAGGCATAATTTGCGAACCAATCTTTGGGCTATGGAAAGAGACAAAGCAGAAACCATAATTTTGGGATTCACCTCCAGGTCAATCAGGCGCGGAATGACCCCGGCCGCATTGTTGGTGTGCAGAGTGGAGAAAACCATATGACCGGTCAAGGCGGCCTGCACGGCCGTTTTGGCTGTTTCGCCATCACGAATTTCTCCAACCATCACCACATCCGGGTCCTGGCGCAGAG
Source organism: Candidatus Nomurabacteria bacterium (assembly GCA_023267115.1). Classification (GTDB taxonomy): domain Bacteria; phylum Patescibacteriota; class Minisyncoccia; order Phycocordibacterales; family UBA9973; genus UBA9973. The sequence continues at coordinate 21,805 of JAHFNV010000007.1, forward strand.
CGGAGCGCAATCCTTCCAGAAAACCATAGCCTCTTTTGGAATTTACCTGAGTTTGAGTAATGCCAGCCAGGTGATATTCTACCGGGTCTTCAATCGTAATAATTTTTGTTTCTACAGAATATATTTTTCGCAAAAATGCATAAAGGGTGGTAGTTTTTCCGGAACCGGTTGGGCCGGTGACTAAAATCAAGCCGTTCGGTTTTACAATTTCCGCCTGAATTACCGAAAAGAGATATGGTTCAATGCCCAGCGCTTCAAGTTTTACTTGGATGGACCTTGGGTCCAGGATACGCATCACAATTGATTCACCATAAGTGCCTGGGATCAGCGAAGTGCGAATGCTTATTTCTTCCTCACCTTCATTAATATTGAAACGCCCGTCTTGCGCGGTTTTCGAAATCAGTTTTACTCCCGAGAGGAGTTTAATTCGCGAATTGAGCAGGCGATACATGTCGGAGCTGAAAAAACTCACATCTTGCAACACCCCATCTAAACGAAGCCTTAATCTGCCTCTGTCTTTTTCCGGTTCAATATGCACATCAGAAGCTCTAACAGCAATTGCTCCAGCCAATATTATTTCCAGCACATTGGAAATTTTATGGCTTTGTTTTCCGGCGATTGCTTCGGCTATTAATTTTTCAATATCGGCTATTTTTTTTATCTTTTCCGCTGTAGTTCTTAAAACTTCACTGGAGATATCCAACCCCCCAACCCTAGCACTCTCGGCCATAGAAATTTCCTTGTATCTGTCCCAGACCTTGTTTAGACTGGCTAGTGAAGCCATGTAAAAAACGGGCACCAGATTTTTCGCCTCCATTTGTTCTTTCAGTTTTCCGATAATTTCTTCTGCAGGGGAACGCAAGGCGATCAGAATATTTTTTCCGGAAAGCTTAAAAGCCGCCACTTTGTCTTCGCGCGCTTCTTCCTCCGGAATCGCCCGCAGCGCTTCGTTGTCTATGATAAAACGAGCCAGATTAACATAGGGCAGACCATACTTTGACTCGGCCAAAGTGGCCACCAACTGTTCTTCTTCCAACTTATGCAAGTCGTCCAGTTGCTTCTTTTGTTTTTCTTCATCAAAATCGGACATTTG
>JAHFNV010000020.1:0-1425 GCA_023267115.1 Candidatus Nomurabacteria bacterium
TTTGGCAAGATATTGATTTTGAGCTTGACCTGATGGTCGCGGATGCGGTAGAAAATTTTGATATTTATACTAAATTGGGACCGAAGAGAATTATTTTTCACTTGGAGGCGTACATTGCGGAAGCCTTGCTTCCGCCAACTGGCGGAAGCAAGGCTTCCGCAGATTCAGGTTTCAAAAACTTTTTAGAGGGGATTGATAAGTATGTCAGAGACAGCATTCAAGTAGGTGTGGCTATAAATCCAAGCACCCCGATTGAAAACATTTTTTCGATTGTGCCGTTCATAGATTTTGTGCAATGTATGGGGATTGCTAAAATCGGTTACCAAGGAGAAGATTTTGACCAAAAGTGCCTTGATTATATTAAAACTCTAAAAGAAAAATTTCCCGATATTATAATTTCTGTTGATGGGGGAGTGAATCTCGAAACGGCACCAGAAATCATCAAAGCCGGCGCCTCGCGCCTAGTCGCCGGCTCAGCTATTTTTAATACGGATGATATAATTGGAACTATAGAAAGATTTAGAAATTTATGATTTTGACTGACCAAAAAATATTAGAGCTAGAAGAAAAGGCCAATAAAATTCGCCAGTCCGTTATTGAAATGTTGCTTACGGCTGGCTCGGGGCATACGGCCGGGCCTTTAGGTATGGCAGATGTTTTTACCCTTTTTTATTTTCATATTTTGCGTCACGATCCCAAGGATCCATTTTGGCCCGAACGCGACAGACTGGTGCTTTCCAATGGACACATCTGCCCAGCCTTTTATGCCACTATGGCGCACGCCGGATATTTTCCGATTGGAGAGTTAAAAACGCTACGCAAATTTGGTACCCGCCTGCAGGGTCATCCTCATCGAGAATACATGTCTTGGCTGGAAAACAGTTCTGGACCCCTTGGCGCTGGGCTTTCGCAAGCGGTGGGGATGGCGCTGGCGGACAGGATGGACAACAAAGATAAAGACAGATTTATTTATTGTTTTATGTCAGATGGCGAGCATGATGAAGGCAATACTTGGGAAGGGATAATGTTGGCCGGGAAAAATAAATTAAGAAATTTAATTGCTGTTGTGGATAGAAATAATATTCAGATAGATGGCTTCACCGAAAATGTAATGCCCTTGGAACCTTTGGCGGATAAGTGGCGCGCTTTTAATTGGCATGTGATAGAAGTTTCTGGACACGATTTCCAAGCCCTCAATCAAGCAGTGGAAGAAGCGCAAGCAATTTATGAAAAGCCCACAGTTATAATTGCACACACTATTCCAGGCAAAGGGGTGAAAGAATTTGAGAAAGATTATAGATGGCACGGCTATGATCCGAATAGTGATAAGAGTAAGGAGGATTATGCTATGGCCCTGCAAGAACTGCGCACTCTGGGCGGGAAGATTCGATCAGAACACCAGTAACTTAGTAGTCGGAGTACTAA
>JAHFNV010000020.1:1525-8637 GCA_023267115.1 Candidatus Nomurabacteria bacterium
AAGGTGGGGGAGAATATCCGGTATTGGTCAAGCCGGCAACATGATTGGACAAATTGCAGGACTTTTAATAACTTTACCACTAGCTTCAGGCGTAGTGTACTTGATTGGTGAAGCCGGCCGCGCCCAAACATTTCTTCCAGCAACTATTTTATTTTTTATTCTTGCGCTACCAATGCTTTTATTTTTCAAACTGCCCAAAAAAGAAAAGATCGGTAGTAAGATTATTTTCAAAGAAGAATATAAAAATTATTGGAGTCAATTTATAATACTTATAAAAATCCCCAACATGGGTTTGTTTCTGCTTGCTTACTTTTTTTTCAATGACGCAATTATAACCGTCGCTAACAATTTTCCTATTTATCTTCAAAATGTTTTTGAAGTTTCAGATAGCACAAAATCAATGCTCCTCGTAGGTATACTTGCAACTTCAGCCATCGGTGCTTTTTGTTCAGGCTTAGTCTCGGACAGAATTGGGCTCAGGAAAACTTTGATAATTGTTTTGAGTAGTTGGGTTATTATATTACCAGCCTTAGGTCTAATAAAAAACTTTACCCTACTTATAGCCTTTACGATTTTGATGGGCTTTTTGTACGGTTCAATATGGACAGTAACACGCGCGGCAATGACCGCATTATGTCCAAAGGAAAAACTGAATTTTGGTTTTAGTTTCTATACTCTAGGTGAGCGCGTTTCAACTCTAGTGGGACCATTGGCTTGGGGTTTAATAACTTCACTACTTATTAATCTAGGCCCAGTTCGTTATCGAATTGCTGTAACTGCCATGGCTATCTTTGTGGCTGTTGGAATATTCTTTCTGAGAAAAGTTGAAATAGAAGAAAAGGCAGATGCCGTTGTTACCTAGTAGGCTTAGAGACTTAGTAGAGACTTAGTAGTCCGACTACTAAGTAGCAGTTATTCTTCTTCCAAGGCCTTTTTTCTCGCTAATGTATTTTGCCAAGATTCCAAAACAAAATCAAAATATTCTTTTGGATTTTTGAATTGTTCCATTATTATTTTTATGTCACATATACCTTTTTCTTTTTGAATGTATTCTTCTAGACTAGATTTGCTCAGCTTAGTAGTCGGACTACCAAGTTTATCCCGATTATTCATGTTTATGTATGTGCTTAAGTGAAGAAGATATGTGTTTTTAGGAATGTGCTTTGATTTAAATTTACCCTGGAAAAGTACCCCAGTTCTTTTATATTTTTCATTGAAATATCTAGTATAACCACCAATTCGTTGCATAAATTTCTCTATACCTTTTTCAACAAGGGGAGTAATCAAAAAATGGAAATGATTTGGGTTTACACAATATGCTATCACTAAGACCAACCTTCTTAACTTAGTAGTCGGAGTACTAAGTTTCTTTTTTTGAAAAGAAAGTGCATAAATGCTTCCAATTGGTTTTATTGTATTAAATTCTGTTATACTTTTTAAAAAACGATCTAAATCGTATTTATCAAGAATGATGTTTCTTTTGTCAGTTCCACGGTTATAGATATGATAATATTCTCCAATTACAAATGTATGTTTTCTCATATTAGTATTATACCACTTAGTAGTCGGAGTACTAAGTGGTGCCAAATAAACAGTAAAAATAAAATAAAAGTGTAGTATAATTAAGTTGTGCTCAATCCCAATTTAAAACTTAATCCAAGGTTATTTAATGAAGATGTCGAACAAGTGCCAATACGAAAAGGTTTCGGGCAAGGTTTATTGGTGGCCGGAGAAGCGAACAGTAATGTGGTGGCGCTTTGCGCGGACCTAACTGAATCCACCCAGATGATTTTTTTTAAGGAAAAGTTTCCGGAGCGTTTTGTGGAAATTGGAGTGGCTGAGCAAAATTTAGTAACCGTGGCTTCCGGTATGGCCGCTATGGGGAAAATTCCTTTTTGTTCTTCTTACGCCATGTTTTCTCCGGGTCGCAATTGGGAGCAAATCAGAACGACTATTACTTACAATGATCGACCGGTAAAAATAGTCGGTTCGCACGCTGGCATTTCGGTGGGCCCCGATGGTGGGACACATCAAGCGCTGGAAGATATTGCTCTGATGCGAGTGATGCCGAACATGGATGTAATTTCCCCCTGTGACGCTATTGAAGCAAAAAAAGCAACCATCGCACTAGCTAAAACTGGCAAACCGGCCTACCTGCGACTTGCTCGCGAAAAGACACCGGTTATTACTACCGAAGAAAGTCCGTTTGAAATCGGCAAAGCTCAAATTTATTGGATGCCGGACTTGGGTTTGGCTCAAGTAGGAATAATTGTCACTGGTGGACTGATTTACCGCGCAATCTTGGTTGCCAAAGAATTAGAAACTGAAGGAATAAAAACTAAAGTAATGAACTTGTCCAGTATAAAACCTATAGACAAGGATGCGGTAGTAGCTCTTGCCAAAGAATGCAAAGCTATCGTGACAGTGGAAGAGCATCAAGTGGCCGGCGGGATGGGTTCGGCTGTAGCAGAAGTTTTAGCACAGGGAAACCCTGTGTTTATAGAATTTATTGGAGTGCAAGATAAATTTGGCCAATCCGGCACACCCGATGAGTTGGTAGAACATTACGGTATGGGGAAAGATTCCATCAAAGAAGCGGTGAGGAGAGTTTTAAAGAAGAAGATTTAGGAAAATTTTTCTTGGCACACTTTATATAAAGCAATCTGTTTGGCACTGTTGTGCCAGCGAACTGCTCGCGCCGTCGCGCTGCGCAAGGCTTTCTATAAAGTATGCCTGCGACATTTTTCTAAATCTTCTTCGCTTTGTATTCAGCCGGCGCGGTTTTTAAATACCCTTCCAGTTTTTCTCGCGAAAGCAAACCCTTTTGGGCGCCGATTTCTTGCACCACTGACATGGAATTTATCCCAGCCCAGACTAGCGCTTCGGACAAGGTCCGACCTTGTCTTATGGCGACAACTACTGTGGAAGCAAATGCGTCACCGGCGCCGGTGCGTTCATAAGGCGGTTTCGGGTCAGGATAAATAGGTATAAATAAATATTCTATGCCGTCATAGGCATAAGCCCCATTTGGTCCATCGGTAATGACCACGGTTTCGGGCCCCAAATCGCGCATTTTTTTTAACAGTTCTTTTTTGTCTGAAGTTTTAATACTTAAGATTTTTTCAGCTTCTTCAACATTGCAGAAAAATATTTTTGAATGTTTATATAGTCTTGCTAATTTTTCTTTACCCAACTTGATATCAAACTTACCAGGCTGGAAAGCCAGTTTAATTTCAGGATGAGTATCTAAATAGTCGGCGATAGTATTATGAAAGGGAAAAGCAGTTTCACTCACTGAAGAAAAGTAAATCCAGGCCGGGGTTCCTACTTCCGGCAAGGCGTACGGATAAATTTCGTGCTTAATTAAAATTGTTCTCTCAGCCTCGTACCATAACACATAATGATAATTTGTTTTTATACCACCGTTTATTTTTATAAATTCTGTGCTGATGGAATCTTTTTTAAAAGAATTCAAGCAATCTATGCCCTCCTTATCATCTCCGACATTAGAAACAAGCGCAGATTTGAGCCCAAGTCGAGACGCGCAGACAGCTGCGTTGGAAGCGTTGCCCACCGCCGGGACCACAGTCACTGATTCATAAGGAACTTTATCGGCAAAACGTAGGCACAGCTCACAGGTATTAGTGTCTATTTTGTAATGCACATGAGCGTCTTTTAATTTTATAAAAGCGTCTACTGCAGTATCCCCGATGGCCAAGAAATCCAATTTGCCCTCTTTTTTAAACATGATAGTATTCTAACATAACTTGAAATTTTTATGAAAAAAGCCACCCTGGTTTTAATCGCAATTATTTTCTTTTCTTATGGTTGTCCAGTTTTCGCTAGTCCAATCATCAATGAGCTGATGTATGATCTGGACGGCGCCGACATCGACTGGGTGGAAGTTTATAATCAGGACAGCTCGGATGTAGATCTTACCGCACTTAAACTTTTAGTCGATAATTCAACTTCTAATCACAGTATAAATAAATCTTCCGGTTCGCAAATTTTGCACCCAGGTGAATACGGCATAATCATTCCCACTTCTTCTCTTTCTTCTTTCACTGCCAAGTGGGGCAGTTCAAGTAATTTATTTACTGCCAGTTTTAGTTTATCGAATGATAAAGGCAAGGTTGAAATCAACAATGGCGATAAAAATGTTCCGCTTTCTTCGGTCTCCTACAACTCATCTCAAGGAGCCACGGAAGATGGAAAATCCTTGCAATTACTAAGTGGCGCTTGGCTGGCAGCTGTGCCGACTCCCGGCGCAGAAAATAAAGCGCCTGCCAGCAATACCGATAGCACCAATACCACCAATGATACCAATAATACCAACACTACCACTGACCCAAATTCAAATTCCAGCTCTTCTACCAACACCACTTCTTCAACTGGCACCACCAGCGGAAGTTCTAGTGGTTCTTCGAGCTCTTCCTCCTCCGCTTCCAAAGAAGAACCGAAAATTAAAGTGAAAATCGCAACAATCGGCGCTTTAGCCTTTACTGGGATCCCTTTTTCGTTTTCCGGAGCGGCCTTCGGTTATAGCGGCGAGCAGTTGTTTTATGGAAAGTATTTTTGGAATTTTAGCGATGGAGATTCAAAAGAAACGCAAGGGATCCAAGGAACGGAAAAATTTTCTCACACTTATTTTTATCCGGGTGATTACACGGTTTCTGTTGAATACTATATAAATTATTATTCTCCAGTTCCCGATGCCACCAGCAAGGTGACGATTAAGGTTGTCCCCATGAATATTTCAATCTCCAAAGTTGGCACCCCGGCAGATTTTTTTATTGAAATTTCCAATAATACCGATTATGCCATTGATGTTTCCAAATGGGTTTTAGCTTCTCTCGGCAAGAGTTTTATTTTGCCCCGAAACAGCCTTATTTTAGCCAAAAAGAAAATGGTGTTGTCTCCCCAGTTGACCAATTTTAATTTTAATGACGGTAAAAACCTGAAACTTAGCACCGAGGCGAATATACTGGTGTTTGATTATTCCGCTTCGCTTCTTCCAGTTATGGCACCTACAGAAGTTCTGGCTCCCGCTCCGGTTAGAATTTCTAAAGCGGACAGTTCCCAAGTTTCAATTTCAACCGGAGATTTGTCCGCCGCGGCGCTGTCCAGCGCCGCGGCGGCAGAAACCCAAAATGCTTCCTATCTCTGGCCTGGCCTTTTTGTTATTTTGCTGGCAGTCGGCGGATCCGGAGCTTACTTTATCCGCCGAAAAAAAGTTATTCCAAAAACCGGAGACGATTTTAAGATTTTAGACTAATTTCTATCTATGGTTATATACCTATAAATCCAAATGTCACACAGTGTTCTACAAATCGGTATTGTTGGCTTGCCAAACGTCGGGAAATCGACGCTCTTCAATGCGCTGACTAAAAAAAGTGTGCCGGCGGAAAATTATCCATTTTGCACCATTGATCCGTCAATCGGGATTGTGCCAGTGCCGGACGAAAGACTAGACAAACTTTCGGCAATGTCCAAGTCTAAAAAAACTATTCCAGCGGTGGTGGAGTTTGTGGACATCGCGGGTCTAGTGAAGGGAGCGTCAGAAGGTGAAGGGCTTGGCAATAAATTTCTCTCACATATTCGGGAAGTGGATGCTGTTGCCGAAGTAGTGCGGATTTTTGAAGATGAAAGTATTATCCATGTAGCAGGAAAGATAGATCCGCTTTTTGATATTGAAGTGATAAATATGGAACTTGAACTTGGAGGCATTAAGAAACCGACTCTTTACGTTTTAAACACTTCCGAAGCGAGTGAAAAATTTAAAAATGAATTTAAATCAAAATTGCCCGGACCATACATAGAAGTAGACCCAATTTTTGGCACAGGGCTTGATAATCTTATAAAAGAAAGTTATAATTTACTTGGCCTTATCACATTTTTCACCACTGGTGAAAAAGAGAGTCGCGCTTGGACAACTAAAAGAGGCTCCACCGCGCCCGAGGCGGGCCGTTCCATCCATAATGATTTCAAAGATAAATTTATTCGGGCAGAAATTATTACTTATGATAAATTGCTAGAAGCTGGTTCATACGCCAAGGCGCGTGAGCGTGGCTGGATCCGGACTGAAGGCAAAGAATACATCGTGCAAGATGGAGATGTTATAGAGTTCTTGATATAAAAAATATGCAGAATCAGATTAAAATATTTTCTTCGCAAAATTGGAGCGATTACAGCCTTATGGATACGGGTGGAGGCGAGAAACTAGAGCAATTCGGCAAATATACTTTTGTCCGGCCCTGCGAAGATGCCATTTGGCCAAAAACTTTATCACAAAAGGAGTGGGACAATGCTGACGGGAAATTTTTTAGCTCAAAAGATGGCACTAAGGCGGGCTGGAAGATATCGAAAATATCAAGGGTAGCCCTTGATATTAAATGGATTATAGAATATAAGGGTATAAAATTTTTTGCTTCGCCGACGCCTTTTCGACATCTAGGATTTTTCCCGGAGCAGGCGAGTCACTGGGATTTTATTGAAAAAAAGATTAAGGAAAGTTTTTCACAGAAGAGAAATTCTCCGGTCTTACTCCATCCTTCGGACGGAACCTTCCGCCCAGAGAATTTCTCTTCTGTTTCAAGACCTAAGTTTTTAAATTTATTCGGCTATACTGGAGTGGCTAGTCTTTTTGCTTTGCGGGCCGGAGCCGAGATCACTCATTTAGATGCATCTAAACAAATTCTCAAATGGGCGAAAGAGAATCAAAAACTTAATAGTCCTTTGGGGCTTGATAAATTGCCAATGCGCATCATAGAAGATGACGCGATTAAATTTTTGGAACGAGAAATAAAAAGAGGCAATAAGTATGACGCAGTGATAATAGATCCGCCGAAATTTGGTCGGGGCCCGAAGGGAGAAGTTTGGAAAATAGAAGAAAAATTATCAAAACTTCTTTCTTTAGTGCCAAAAGTTTTAAGCGACAAACCTCTTTTTGTTATTTTAACTTCTTATGCCACCGATTCTTCTTCGCTCTCGCTTGGTTATGCTTTGTCTGAAGTGATGAAAGATTTTCATGGAAAAGTAGAACAAGGTGAGCTTTGTGTCCTTGAAAACTCCAATAATCGCTTTATCCCGCTTGCTAATACAGCGGTTTGGAG
>JAHFNV010000021.1:0-1545 GCA_023267115.1 Candidatus Nomurabacteria bacterium
AGAGCTCACTTTATGAAGAGAGACAGCAGACCAGGTGGTGATTTGTTGTGGATACTGCCAGGCTTTGGTAAAAGTGCCTATATTTTCCGCAATCCACACAAAACAAGCGATTAACACAAAAGATAATGTAACGGGCATTTTCCTAGCGACAGTAGTGACTGTATACTCTATTTTGGTTTTCCAAAAAATGAGCAAGACAAGTATTGCCAACAAAACTCTCATATCCGGTAAAAAGTGATTCGTAAAAAAGTTCAGATAAATTAAAACTGCCAAAATCAAAGAAAGAGAATACGGCGGGGTATGATGCAGTTTAAGTTTAAATATTTTCCAAGCTTGGGCAATGTAACTCCCTATTGAAGCATACATAAATCCACTATAAAGTGGCACCCCTGCTATATGGAAAAAGCCAAGCTCTGGATAAGTCCAAGAACCTATGCTCGGACTGGTCTTATAAAGTTCAAGCGCTAGACCAATAATGTGAAAAAGTAAAATTGTTTTCGCTTCATCGATGGTTTCCAGCTTGGTTAAAACCATTACTATTTGTATAAAAACAGCCGCCAAAAACAAAAAATCTGCCCGACTTAAAAAAGAAAAAAGTATATAACTGCTCACTATCAATAAGAACAAGAAGGAGCCGGCAAATAAACTGGCGCGCGCTTCTTTTAACACAAAAATTGAAAACTCTTTTAGATAAAACTTTAATTTTTGCATAAACATTTATTTAACTATAGCACTATTAAGCTAAACTTTAGTGATTAGGAAAATCTATATTAAATAATTTTATGTTTGTATAATTACCTAACTTTTGCGACCGCTAATATTAGGTAATTTAATTTCTGATTTGTTGAATTGACTAGCTTAGAGATAATTTAAAAGTTTTGCGCAAAAACCAATCATTCTCAAGCTTTTCTACTACCATATATAAAAGATCTTTTCCTATCATAAAATCAGTCTTCATGAGTGAAATAAAATCTTCACAGTCGTAAGGATAAATCCAAACGCTGTTCTGAAGCTTCACAAAGCCAATTTGAACAAGCGTGTATCTAATTTGTTCACGAACTTTTTTTCTAGATTCTTTTATATCAAAAATTATTACTCTCCATCTGCCATCCCATTTTTTAGGAGTTTTTAACTTATAATTATGTCGCTCTAAAAAATCCAGAGCCTTCTCGCCTTTTTCTGTAATGTAGGCAATTTTTTTGCCATCAAGTTCATCAATTTTAATCAGCCCCTTTTCTTTTAATCTCAACATAGAGGTATTGATTGAATATTTAAGATTCTTTTTCCTGTTTTTATTTCCGACAAGTTTTGCTATTGCTCCTAAAACATTGGGTGCGACTATGGCAATCCCTAAAACGCCTGCGGCAAAAACAGTATTCAAAATTATCTTTTGAATATTTTTTCTTTTATCTTTAGATTTAATTTCCTGTTCAAGTTTTCCCATAGTTTACACTATATGACAATTATCAAAAATTACCTAACTCTTGCGGTCGCTAATATTAGGTAATTTGGAACGATGTCAAGGCATTCAGTGTTGCACTTTAG
>JAHFNV010000021.1:1645-8060 GCA_023267115.1 Candidatus Nomurabacteria bacterium
AAAATTTTTGCTTTTTGTTTACAAATAAAAATGCTAAAATAGGATTATGCAAAATGTTGTTTGGATTATTATAGGGATTTTAAGCGGAGGTATGCTTGCTTATTTTTTGTTGGGTAAAAAGAAAGAAGGGGGCAAAGAAAATGATACTGGCTTACAGCTTATACTGGCTCAACTAAATGAACTTTCAAGAACGGTAGACAATAAAATCGGCGAGTCGCACAAACAGGTCAATGAGAGTTTGAAATTTCACTCTTCTGAATCAAATAAAATAATTCGGGATGTGACCGAGCGGCTGACTCGCCTTGACGAGACAAATAAACAAGTCATTTCCTTCGCGGATCAACTGCAAAGCTTGCAAGATATTTTGAAAAATCCAAAACAGCGCGGCATCTTGGGAGAATATTACTTGGAAACAGTCTTAAAAAATGTTCTTGATCCAGAAAGTTACCGAATGCAATATTCTTTCCCGGATGGAACCATAGTGGATGCGGTCGTATTTGTAAAAAATAAAATAATCCCGGTAGACTCTAAATTTTCGTTGGAAAATTACAATAGAATGACCGAAGAGCGTGATGAAACAGAAAGAAAAAAATTGGGAAAAATTTTTGAGGATGACCTAAAAAATAGAATCATTGAAACAGCAAAATATATACAACCAGCTCAAGGCACTACGGATTTTGCCTTTATGTTTATCCCGCATGAAGCTATTTACTATGATTTACTTACGGGGAAAGTTGGTGCTGGAGAAGAAAATTTAATTCAAAGAGCGGCCGGCAAATATAAAGTTATTATTACTTCCCCCACTTCTTTTCTCGCTTATCTGCAAACTGTACTGCAAGGATTAAAAGCTATGCACATAGAAGAAAAAACAAAAGAAATCATACAAAGGGTTGGGGAGTTGGGCAAGCATTTGAAATCTTATGACGAATATCACAACAAACTAGGAAATGCCTTAAGCACTGTTGTGAATCACTACAATATTTCAAATAAAGAGCTGAAAAAAATAGACAAAGACGTACTGCGCATCTCCGGCGCTTCACCTGAACTCTCTTTGCTGGAAGTAGAAAAACCCAAGATCAAAGATTAGAAAATTTTTAATTTTTTATCAAAAATGCTATATTTTTTCGATAAGGCCCTATCGTCTAACGGCTAGGACGTATCCTTCTCAAGGATAAAATTCGGGTTCGATCCCCGGTAGGGTCACCAATGGTTATCCACTCTTTTTTCTTGACATCAAAAAAAATCTGATTGACAATATATATGCTGGGCTAGGCAGCGGAACGCTTAGTTTTTGGGAGCAACTAGTGCTCCCAAAAAAATTCGTCTGCCGGCCTGGCAAGCCGTGGGGGGAACGGAGTAAGCGTCCGTCCCCACGGCACAAACCCCGACACAACTTCAGTCGTCGGGGTTATTTTTTATTCTTTATTTAACCACTCTCTATCCTGGCGAACCAATAACATACTTTTATTTTTCTGATCAAGTAATATTGCTTCTGCCACTCGCTCCATTCGTATTCCTTGCGAACCCTTGATAAGTAGCAAATCTCCTTTTTGTATAAAAGTTTTCACAAACCTTCCGGCTTCGTCTGAATTTGCAAATTCAAAAATATCATTTTTATTCATTCCAACTTCAATCGCGCCATCTTTGATGGTTTGCGCCCTAGGGCCGACAACCACAAGTATCTGAGCATTCTCTTTAGCAATTTGACCAATGTGTTTGTGGGCGGAAACAGTATGCTTGCCTAATTCCAACATGTCACCTAAAATAGCGATTTTTCTGCCGATAGATTTTACTTCTCCCAAAGTCCGAAGGGCTGATGCGCAGGCCAAGGGAGAAGAATTATAAGTGTCATCGATGATAAGAGTTTCATTTATTCCCTTCAGTAGCCGCATCCGCCCGGGAGGAACATCGTAATTTTTTAGAGCGTTGATCGCCATCAACATATTAAACTTCAAACCAAAAGAAAGCGCTAAGGTTGCCAGGGCCGCATAAATATGATTTCTGCCGAATACTCCTTCAATAACAACCGGCAAACTATTGCCTCCTTCATCTATTCTAAAAATTATTCCCTCTGGTACACCTAAATCATTATAAAAAATACTCTCACTAGAACCTAAAATGTTGCTCTCGCGATTGAAACCGTAAGTTATTACCCGATTCTTGCTTTTGGATTTTAATTCTAATACTGCCTCATCGTCAGCATTCAATATTAAAAGTCCGTCTTTTTTTAAAGTTTTAATCAGTCCGCTTTTTTCTTCTATTAGATGCTTCCGTCCGTCAAAGAATTCAATATGAGTCGGAGTCTCACCGATGGCTGTAATAATAACTGCATCCGTCTCTAACCATGAAGCAGTTTTAGACATATCACCCGGCTTCCCTACACCAACCTCGAGCACTAGCCACTTTGGATATTGATGAGGCGCTAAAATAAGCCATAAGCCCTTGAAAATATTTTTAAGCCAAAGGTAAGGATTGTACCAACCATTTGAGACTCCCAAAATAGCCAGAGGAAGCCCCAGTTCGCTATTGTAACTTTTTTCGCTTTTACGAACCTGAGAAATTTTGGAAATAACGGAGTAAATTGCGTCTTTGGTGGAAGTTTTGCCGATTGATCCGGTAATAGCAATAATTTTCGGTTTATATTTCCAAAGTATTAGTCGTGATTCTATTTGCAAAATATAGGCTATGATTTTTTTAAAAATTATCTTCATCTGTCGGGTGGAACTTCATAGTAATTGAGTAAAAATTTTGTTATATCCAAAAATGGATCGGCCCAAGTTTGAGCGGCATAAAGCACACCTTTTGGATTTATCGCGTAGAGAAAGACTATGAATTTCGGATCATAAGCGGGAAAATAGCCGACGAAAGAATGGGTGTGTCTGTCTTCATAATAGCCTCCGGTAACATTGTTGGCAACCTGCGCCGTTCCCGTTTTGGCCGCGATAGAGTAGTGTTCCATTTTGGCTTGGCCTCCTTTTAATGAATGATCCATCACATAGACCAGCATGCGAGTTATTTCTTCGGCAGTAACCTTGGTTATTTTTGTGCGTGAAATTTCGTAAATCATTTTTTCCTCTTGCCCGCTGTCGTACTTTATTTCTTTTACAATGTGTGGCACGACTAGGTTGCCGCCGTTTGAGAGCGAGGACAGGGCTCTCACTAGCTCAATTGGCGTCAAGGCAATGCCCTGACCAAAGGCGGCATTGGCGTACTCAATGTCGCGAGGACTATTTAAAATGTTACTTATCAAACTGCTGGTTTCATTCGGTAAGTCAATTCCAGTTTTGTCTTTAATGCCGTAAGCGAGCATATAGTCGCGCATTTTTTCCTTGCCTAACCGTTGATAAACAAAAACCATCCCCGTGTTCAGAGATTGATTTAAAACTTCCTGCATATTAACAATGCCTCGTGCTTTTTTATCAAAATTAAAAATCTCCTTTTTTTCAACCAAGACGGACCCTTTGTCGGTATATTTTGTTTCAGCCGTTACTAGTCCTGCATCCAAAGCAGAGGCCATCACTAAGGGTTTGACCACCGAACCAAACTCCAAAACATTCTCAACCAAGGGATTGGCAAAAGTGGAAGTTTTAGCTTTGGAAAAATCATTCAAATTAAAATCGGGCTTAGCAGCCAGAGCGTAAATAGATCCGTCTGTTGGATTCATAATTATTCCGCCAACGGAATCAGCTTGATACTTCCCACCAATGTCTGAAATTTTTTTCTCCAAAAAATCCTGCACCACCGGTTCAATAGTTGTTATAATGTTGCCGCCTCGATCATTACTCTTCCACAAAGTTTTATTGATATTAGAAAAAACTTCGGCAAAAAAATTAACATAGGGATTATCTTTGTCTCGGGAAAGGATGTTTTCATACTGTCTTTCAAGACCATAACGCCCGCCAAGCTCATCGCCTTTATAACCTACCAAACCCAAAACATGTGAGGCCAAACTGCCACCCGGATAAAAACGCCATTTTTCTTTATAAATACTTAAGCCAGAAATTTTAAGAGCCGCAACGGCATCAGCCTGTTCTTTGGAAAGATGATTGGTAATTTCCTCATAAACACTTTGTTTTTTATTCGCTTTGGCAAAAAATTTATCGTGATCCAAGTCTATTTTCTCGGTCAATTTTTGATAAACATTTTCAACGTCAACCATTTTACTCGGATTGATCACTAACTTAAATCCGGCTATCTGCATGGCCGCCACCAAGAGCTCTCCGTCTTTACGCTCAAAGTAAATAGTTCCGCGCTCAAAAATATCAGATGAAGGCGTAAAATATTGCCGATCGGCGCGCTCCGAATAAGAATCACCGTGTATAACTTGCACCCAAAAAAGCTTGGTCGTCAGCATGCCGGCAAAAACTAAAGTGCCAAGAAACAAAAACTTAACTCTAGAAAAAAAACTATAGGTCATTTTTTACCAACTTTATACTAGGAAAAGCGTCAAGTGAACCAAACGATTTACGAACAGCAAATTTTGGCTTAATTTCTTTAAAGCCCATAGCTTGTCCCAGATTAAGGTCAACTTCGCTTGACATAGAGAGATAGACAAGTTCCAACTCTCCAATTTCATTGGAGAGCGCACGAGCATCCGCTTCAAACGTTCTACGTTCTAAAATATTAAAAACCATATTACCTAAAAGCAAAACATAAAGCAGAGCGAGCACCACTAAAGAAAAAAGCATCATGTATAATACCCGCCTTTGCAAATTGTCGTTATCAACAATACTCACGCTTTTAGCATATGTATTCATTTTTAAAGCAATGGTTTTCATTTTTTAATTAGTGCGATTCGCTGGGACTATTTGTATATTATTTTTTCTAAAATTCTCAATTTGGCGCTTCTGGATCTTGGATTGTTTTTTAGTTCTTTTTCGCCAGCTATAATCGGTTTTTTATTTATTAATTTTGCTTTTCCTTCTTTTTCTTTTGTTTTGTAAAATCGCTTCACTATTCTGTCTTCCAAACTATGAAATGATATAACACACATTCTTCCGTTAATATTTAATGCATTAAATCCATTTTTTAATCCCATCTGCAGCGTATTCAACTCATCGTTCACCGCTATCCGTAATGCTTGAAAAGTTCTGGTGGCAAAGTGCAGTTTGCCTCTTCTGTACGCTACGGGCACTGAATCGCTGATAATCTTTACCAAATCAAAAGTGGTTTGAATCTTTTTTGTTTTTCTGACTTCCACCACTCCCCGGGCTATTCTTCGGGCAAATCTTTCTTCACCGTAGCCATAAATAATGTCGGCCAAATTTTCTTCGCTCCAGTCGTTCACAACGTCTCCGGCTGTCAAATCTTCCGGCCGCGGATTGTCTCGCATGGTCATAAGTAATGGCTCATCCTTCATGAAAGAAAATCCGCGACCGGAATTTTCTAATTGGTCTGAACTCAAACCCAAGTCAAAGATAATGGCATCAATGGAATTATTTGAAAGATTAATGTCTCTGAAATTAGTGTGACTGAAAGTTATATCGCAATTTAAATTCTTAAATTTATCTTTGGATCGTGCCCAAGCAGTTTTGTCTTGATCTAATGCAATAATTTTCACCTGCTTGTATCTTTTGCAAATCTCTAAAGAATGTCCGCCACCACCGAAGGTAGCGTCAACCACCAAAGATTTATCTTTCAAATTCAAACCATTTATTGTTTCATTTAAAAGAACAGTCTGATGTACACTCTCCATTACTTTTCGGCATTCCCGAGCTTTTCGGCTATCTCATCCGCCTTTTTCTCGGTCAAAACTCTGTATTGCGACCATCTTCTTTCTTGCCAAACTTCCACTCGATTGTCTACTCCGACCAATACCGCTCTTGGCGCTTTTTCCAAATTTGCTTCCGTTTTCAAAAATTCCGGTATTAGTATTCTGCCAATGGCATCCACTTCTATTTCTGTCGCCCCTCCGAAAATCCGGCGGTTAAAAGCTCGAGTGTCAGACTTCAACCAAGGTGAAGAAGAAAGTTGTTTGGAAAGGGTAATCCATTCTCTGGTGGTAAAAATAAATAAACATTTATCCAAACCGCGAGTGATCACCACTTTCTTGCCCATCTCTTTTCGAAACTTGACCGGCAGCGAAATCCGGCCTTTTTCGTCTATCGTATGTATATATTCTCCTATCAACATATATTATTCGCCGACTTTTCCCGTACTGAGCTTGCTCTGGTGCGGGATGGGCATAAAAATTGTTATCCACTCTTTTCCCACTTTTTCCCACTTGATATTCATTATAAACCACTACCAAAAAGAACACCAAGTGCCACCTGTGGATAACTTTTTTTACCCTAAATAGCTTGCAAAAGTTGCGGAAGCAAGGCTTCCGCAACTTTATTCCGCAACTTTAATCTTTTTCTGATAATGTTAACCATTCTTTTATTTCAGCATTAAAATCTTTTACATCTTGAAAATA
>JAHFNV010000022.1 GCA_023267115.1 Candidatus Nomurabacteria bacterium
TGGACCCTACCGGATTCGGACCGGTGACCTCCTCATTGCAAATGAGGCGCTCTACCAACTAAGCTAAGGGCCCTAAAACATTTTTATCAAAATATTCCGGGCGGCCATCATAATGGATTAGCCCCTAAAACCAATACAGCTATTCTATCTCTTTTTATCAATAAGGCAAATTCAGCTGTTGTTTTTTCTCTGTTTTCTGTTAAGATAATGAAAGTTGTTTTTTTGAGATCATCGGCTCCAACACCAAATTTCTGCTCCGGAGTAGCTCAATGGTAGAGCGTCTCCCTGTTAAGGAGAGGGTTGTAGGTTCGAGTCCTACCTCCGGAGCAGAGGTTTGGTGCTAGCCAAATTCAAGATGTGATTGAAATTATTCTGTCGTATTTATTTTAAATATATTTCAATATTTTTTTTGTGTCCTTCGTAGGTTTTGGCGCAGTGAATTTCTCTGTTTTTGTCGTGCAGATAAAACAAACAGCTCGTTTTCTGTGGATTATAGGCGGCCGCAATGGCCGAAAGTCCCGGATTGGCGATGGCGCTGGGCGGCAGACCGGGGTATAAATAGGTGTTATATGGGGACTTTATTTTTCTATCTTCAGGATTTACTTCTGCCCACCAGCCTTTTTCTTCGCTACCCTTGGCATATTGCAGAGTGGCGTCTATTTGCAGTTTCATTCCGCTCCAAATTCGATTCCAAATAATGCCTGATATCAAATTCATGTCATTTTTGCTGGCCGCTTCGCGCTGAATAATGGAAGCAATTCGGAGAATGGTGTCTTGGTTGATTATTTTTGACTTCGGTTTTTTGATTGTCTGCACTTGCTTGGAGAATTCATCAAACATAGTTGCCTGCACGACCGACGGCGTTTCATCTTGGTAAATTAAATAAGTCTTTGGGAAATAGTAACCTTCATCATTGGTAGTACTCATCGCCAAATGCGCATTCAAAAAAGCGTTCTCCTCTTTTTTACCCCAGTTAAGTTTATTGGCAATTGTGTCCGCCACCTCTTCCTTGCGTAGGCCTTCTTCGATTCTAATAATGCGCATATAGGGATTGGCCAGGTCCACATAAAAAGACAATTTGGCGAGAAGCGCTGGATCGAATTTGTAGTAAAAAACCCCCAGGAACGGAGTTCCAATCAACAGAATAAAAATAATTAATATAAAAATAGATCTTAATCTCATGCCACGTCATAAATAATAGCATATTTGAATTAAATTTTCTGCTATACTGATCATGGTTTAGACATTATTCAATAAATAAAAATAATTATGAAGAGATCATCCGCCAATCATAATACTCATGGCGCTTCGACCACGCTCAGTGCAGGCAAGCACGCCGGTCATAACACCGCCATGTTTTTCAGAAAGTTTTGGGTAAGTCTTATTCTCACTATCCCGGTAGTGCTGTATGCCGATGTAGTAGAGAAAATCTTCAAATGGTCTCCAGCAAGTTTCCCCGGATCAGAATATTTGCCATTCGTATTTGGCTCCATAGTATTCTTTTACGGCGGCTCCGTTTTCCTTGCTGGAGCAGGGCGAGAAATAAAAGGCAAATTGCCAGGCATGATGACCCTTATTGGGATTGCTATTTCTGCCGCCTATCTTTGGAGTGTGTATGCCGTATTCGCCGGCCTTGAAGCTCTCTTTTGGGAACTGACAACGCTTATTACTATCATGCTTCTTGGCCACTGGCTGGAAATGCGTGCAGTATCCGGAGCCCAAGGCGCGCTTCAAGAACTCTCCAAGCTCCTTCCCGATACGGCCGAAGTTATCCGTAGCGGAAAGACAGAAAGCATCTCTCTTTCTGCATTGCTTGAGGGAGATATTGTACTTGTTCGGCCCGGAACAAAAATCCCAGCCGATGGTGAAATTATAGACGGAGATTCTAATGTAAATGAATCAATGATTACCGGCGAGTCAAAGCCGGTTTCCAAAAAAAATGGCGATCGGGTTATTGCCGGCACGATCAATGGCGATGGCGCCTTGAAAATAAAAGTTGCGGCGATCGGCGAAAAAACCTTTCTGGCTGGTGTCATGCGTCTGGTGGCTGAAGCACAAGCTTCTAAATCACAGCTTCAAATCCTTTCTGATAAAGCGGCGCTGTATCTTACCATTATCGCCGTCATTGGAGGAGTTGTTACGCTTATTGCTTGGCTTTTGGCCGGAGCCGAGGTCAGCTTTGCGGTAGCCCGTCTGGTGGCAGTGCTGGTAGTTGCCTGTCCGCATGCTTTGGGACTGGCCGTGCCTCTTGTCGCCTCTATTTCCACCACCAAAGCGGCTCAAAACGGTTTTCTGGTAAAACAAAGGCTTGCTCTCGAAGCCGCTCGCACGGTTGATATGATACTTTTTGATAAAACCGGAACATTAACTCGCGGCGAATTTGGGGTAATTGATATTTGGACTGCAACCGGACAATCCAAAGATGATGTGCTGGTATTAGCCGCATCTCTTAATGCTCTTTCAGAACATCCGATTGCCAAAGCAGTGGTGTTAAAGGCCAAGGAGCGCGGTGTCTCTCTCAAAGAACCTAAAAAGTTTGAAGCCTTGAAAGGTAGAGGGGTAAGGGGGTTGGTGGACGATCGGGAAATCATGGTTGGTGGACCGGCTCTGCTTGAAGAGATTAACCTAAAGCTTCCAAACGATCTAGCGGGACAAGCGCAAGAAGCAGGGGAAAAAGGACAAACGGTTATTTTTGTGGTCAAAGATCGAACACTTCTTGGCGTTTTAACTCTTGCTGATATTATCCGCCAAGAATCGCGCGAAGCGATTAAGGCTCTTGAAGAACTGGGGATAAGGACTTCTATGATTACCGGAGATTCAGAAGATGTTGCTCGGTGGGTCAGTCAAGAACTTGGTATTGATAAATACTTTGCGCGAGTATTGCCTCACCAGAAATCAGAAAAAGTGAAGGAGCTCCAAAAGCGGGGACTTAGGGTTGCAATGGTCGGCGATGGTATTAATGATGCGCCGGCGCTTACTCAAGCCGATCTCGGCATTGCTATTGGCGCAGGTACGAATGTGGCTATTGAATCAGCTGGAATTATTCTTATCCGCAACGATCCCCGAGATATCGTGAAAATTGTTAAGTTGTCGCGCCTGACATACACAAAGATGATCCAAAATTTGTTCTGGGCAACCGGATATAACGTCGTTGCTCTACCTCTGGCCGCGGGCCTACTTGCATTCAAAGGTATTCTCCTTGAACCGGCGCTGGCGGCGGTGTTCATGTCTGTCAGCACGGTTGTTGTCGCATTGAATGCCATGTTATTGAGAAAGCAAAAACTATAGTGTAGCCTATCTTTTGTTTTTATATTACAATTAAGCTATGTTTGCCGATCCAGTAAAAAATTTAAAAGCGTTTGGTTTGAGGGAAACTGATATCGTGGCGGATTTGGGGGCGGGGACCGGGTTTTATTCCGTGGCTGCCGGAGCGATGGTGCCTCGCGGCAGAGTCTACGCGGTTGAGGTAGTGAGAGATTTTTTGGCGACAGTGAAAAACAAGGCCAGAGATGCTCGCTTAAATAATGTAGAAATTTTATGTGGAGATATTGAAAAAATCAACGGAACAAAATTAGGGGATGGTATTGTGGACGCGGTTATTGCTTCTAACATCCTTTTTCAGGTTGAAGACAAAAAAGGGTTTATCGGAGAAACCAAGAGAATATTAAAACCAGGGGGTAAAATACTTTTGATTGACTGGTCGGATAGCTCGTCCATTCTGGGGCCCAATTCAGCCACAGTCATTGCGAAGATAAAAGCACGAGCAATGTTTGAAGAGAAAGGATTTGTTTGGCAAAGAGATATTAACGCCGGCGCGCATCATTATGGTATGATATTAGTGAAAAATAATGAAAAATAATTTTCAAATCATAATTATTGTCATCTTTATAGCGGCCGCTATCTTTGGAATCTTGGTTTTTTCTGGCGCCATACCAATCGGCCAGAGCAGTCAAACGGGCGCGAAAGGCACAGTCGTTTTATGGGGAACAGTCAAGGCCCAGACCATCGCCTCTTTGCTTGAGGATTTTAATAATGCCAATCCGACTTTCGTGGTGCAATATGTCCAGAAAACTCCGGAAAATTTTGACCATGATTTATTGGAAGCGCTGGCCTCGGGCGTAGGGCCGGATATGTTTTTTTTGCCGGATAATTTAGCCTTCAGTTATCGCAATAGGATTTTCCCCATACCATATAGCAGTCTGCCAGTTTCATCTTTTAAGAATACTTTCGTCGGGGCGGGAGAAGTGTTTCTGACCGGGAAGGGTATTTTAGCCTTTCCAATTGCTGTTGATCCCTTGGTGATGTATTACAATCGAAGTATGCTGGATGCCAATAATGTCGTTTATCCTCCAGTCTACTGGGATGAACTTCCCAATTTAGTCTCAATTTTAACTAAAAAAAACGACTCTAATCAAATAATAAAAAGTACCATAGCCATGGGACATTTCGGGAATATTACCCATGCTAAAGATTTAATTGCCACTCTTTTTATGCAGGCGGGAAACCAGATTGTAGTGGAAAAGGACGGGTTTTTTATGTCCGCCTTAAATGAATTTGGGCAATATGATTTGGGTTCAATTCTAAAATTTTATCGCGATTTTGCCGATCCGCTGAAGGCCACTTATTCTTGGAACAGGTCATTTCCAAATTCTAATGATACCTTCAGCGCGGATAATTTGGCGCTCTATTTTGGTTACGGGAGCGAATTGCCAATTTTGGTCAATAAAAATCCAAATCAAAATTTCTTGGTTGCGCCGATACCCCAGTTGAGGAACGGGGCTTTCAAATTAACCGGCGCTCGAGTGACGGGTATAGCCATTTCGGCTTTTTCTAAAAATTTAAACACTGCTTTTACCGCGGCGAGCCTGATGGGAAGCGGGGACTTTGCCGCCAAATTTTCAAATGCGCTCGGTTTGGCTCCGGCGCGCCGA
This sequence comes from Candidatus Nomurabacteria bacterium, assembly GCA_023267115.1. Taxonomy (GTDB): domain Bacteria; phylum Patescibacteriota; class Minisyncoccia; order Phycocordibacterales; family UBA9973; genus UBA9973. Next base: position 4,932 of record JAHFNV010000022.1, read on the forward strand.
GATTTGCTTGCGATTAGGCCGGCTGGCGCCTACTTGCCTACTTTTTACGCTTCAGCGCTTTATGCCAGAAGCTGGTTGGATCCGTCGCCTAAAGACACCGATAATATTTTTCGCGGCATGATTGACGGAGTGCTTTCAAACAGTATGACGGCGATCGACGCCATACGCGACGCCGGCGCCAAATTGAGTCTTTTATTAGCTAGATGAGTAATCTATATAAAATATCAAGGGTAGCCCTTGATATTTAACAACACATGAAAAAAACGACAAAATTTCTGCCCCTTCTTTCAATTTTTAGCATAATAATTATGCCTGTTTTTTCTTATGCCGCTAGTCTTGTACCGTGCGTCGGAGCGGATTGCAACTTTAACGCATTGCTTAATTTAGTCAACACAGTCCTTCGTTTTATTCTTTTTGACATGGTGGTGCCGATTGCCGCCATTATGTTCGCTTATGCCGGATTTCTGTTGGTCACTTCCGGCGGGTCGTCCGAAGCTAAGACAAAGGCGAAAGATATTTTTACCAATGCGGTTTTTGGTCTTATTATAGCCGTGGCCGCTTGGCTGATTATTCATGAGATATTATCCATTTTGGGTTATGAAGGGACTTGGATTGGTTTTTAGTATAGAGTATAATGCAAATATGACCCCTATTAAGAAAAATTTATATACTATATTTTTGATAGCTTTTTTGATTGCTCTGCCGGTTATTTCTTTTGCGCAAACCGGTGGAAACTCTCTAAGTCCAACCGGTGGCAACTCTTTCACCCCAACCGGCGGAAACTCAGGGTGCAATCCTGCTGCTGGCAAAATCTGCAATCCAATAGCCCCCATAGACAGCATCAACGGCTTAATAAAAGTTATTTTAGAAGGGGCGCTAAAAGTCGGTATACCGCTCATTGCCTTGGCTGTCATTTACTGCGGTTTTCTTTTTGTTTTTGCGCGAGGCAATGAAGAAAAATTAACCAAAGCCAAAGACGCCCTTCTTTACACTTTAATCGGCGCGGCGATACTCTTAGGGTCGTGGGCTATCGCTCAACTTATATCAGAAACAGTTTTAGCTTTATAAATTTTATGAAACTCAATTTTAAGTTGTTAATACTGACTCCGGCCATAATCTTAGCTTTTTCTCCAGGGCCAGTTTTTGCCCAACGATACACTCAAGCAGAATGTGCTGGCTTTAGAGAAAGAGGCATGGTTTCTATGGAGCCTTATTGTACAGCTACCGTAAATACACCCCCTTCTTCCAGTACAACATCTGCTGTTTTTTGTAGACTGGCCACTAATCCAAAATTGGCGGACCTTTTAAATTACGCCACTTGCACTATTAACAGATCAATCGTTCCGCTCATCTTTGCTTTGGCCGTGGTTTCGTTTGTATATGGCGTGGTGCAGTATGTGATCAACAGCGATGATGAGGCGAAAAAAATAAAGGGCAGGGAATTTATGATTTGGGGCATTATCGCTTTGGCGGTGATGGTTTCGGTTTGGGGGCTGGTGAGAATTGTGGGTAATACCTTCGGTATTGAATATGCTATTCCGCAGGTCAAGAGTAGCCGGTAATTCACACTTGCCCTTGCTTTTATTTGTACTATGTTATAATTAGGATATATATTATAAATAGGTCGTGTGTCGTCTTAAATTATTATTAATTATTAAAAATTTATGTTAAGGAAAAAATTAATTGTGTTATCGGGTTTAGTTTTGGGTTTTGCGCCGCTGGTGGTGTTAGCGCAGATTGGAACTAGTGGCACTACTTCATCGTGTGATCCCACATTGCAAACAACTGGGTCACTGCTTACTTTATTGTGTAAAATTGGCCAGCTTTTGAACGCGGTTATTCCAGTCTTAATCGCTCTGGGAGTGTTGTATTTCATCTGGGGTGTTGTGTCGTATGTGATTGCCAGCGACGAAGAAGCCAAGAAAAAAGGAAGAGACCGAATTATTTTCGGCATTATCGGCCTGGCGGTTATCATCGGTGTGTGGGGACTGGTAAACCTTTTAAGGAATACCTTTGGTCTCAATAATCAGCAAAATATTCAATTGCCCACTGTGCCTGTTGTTATCCCGTAGCATTAATTAAGTGCGAGATAAAATAAGATAAAATATGGGATCTTTTACAAACATAGCCTACGCCAATGTTGACTCCTTTGTGATGAAATTAAACGGCATGATTGTTAACCCGCTCATTCTGTTCTTTTTTGCCTTGGCCTTGGTGTATTTTCTGTACGGCATGTTTGAATTCATTTTAAATCAGGCTAACGATGAGAAAAAAACTACCGGCAAAAGTCATATGCTTTGGGGGATTATCGGTATCGTTATCATGATGGGGGTGTGGTTTATTTTAAATGTAATCTTGAACACCCTAAATATCTCTCCATCTGAAATAAATCCGGAGCAGGGGCATGTGAAGTTGAATGAGTATAACCCTACTTATCCGCCTAAGAGAACTCCCTAGAGGAATCCTCACCCCA
>JAHFNV010000023.1 GCA_023267115.1 Candidatus Nomurabacteria bacterium
GAGTAAACTTTGTCTGGGAAGCCCTACAGGGTGCAGAAACGGCCCTAAAACGGCTTTATAACCTATATCTAGACCTGGGCACGGAGGTAGGAAAAGTAGATAAAACATATCAAGACAGGTTTAAAGAGTACTTAGAAGATGATTTGGACACCCCGCGAGCATTGGCGCTTGTTTGGGATTTAATGAAAGACGAAAAAATTTCAAAGGCCGATAAAAAAGCCACGATTTTAGACTTTGATAAAGTATTAGGGCTTGGTTTTGAACAATTGAAAGCAAAAATAATTCCTGCAGAAATTTTAAAGCTTGTCGAAGAGCGTGAAATTGCCCGCCAAAATAAAAATTGGGTTAGGGCTGATAAAATCAGAAATGAAACAGCAAGATTGGGGTATGAGATAGATGATACTTCATCTGGCCCAAAAGCATCAAAATCTAGCTAAAAATTCCAGCAATTTTTTTCGATAAATAAAACAAATTTCTAATAAGTTTGCTAAAACTAGGTAAGCAGGAAATGAATATATGGCAAAGGACCAGTTCTTAATAATTAACAAAGCAGCTACATTGTTTATAACACCTCCTAAATAAGTCGAACTTGATTCAGTTTCAGGAAATTTCCATGTTTTTACAATAGTTGGAATATAAGCCAAAGCATCACTTAAAATTGCAAAAATAATGGAAATGCCTAGGTTGCGGGTGAATATATAAAATATTAATGCTAAAATAGCAAGGGAGCCACAGAATATATCAAATGAAGAAATTTTCCAATAATTATTTTTCTTAAACAAAAAAATAATAATAGTGATAAGAGGAAAAAATCCAGCAATGAATACCCCAGAAGAAGCTATACCCGCACCTGCTTTAATTTGCAAAAAAAATCCAGTAAGAGGTGCTAGTGTCCATAAAAACCAAGAAACTAAATTCGGTTTAGTATTCCCATAGATAATACTTTTTATATACCAAAGTGCCAATACTATAATTGATAAAACTACCAACATAAATAATTTCTTCAGGAAGCATAGAAAAAGTATATCACGAATTACTCACTGACAAGTGCTGACAAGGTCGAACCTTGTCAAAACTCTCTTCTTTATAATTCAGCCAATCATTTATAAAATCTTTAAATTCTTTTACAGTTTGAAAATAATTTGGAAAATTTTCTAAAGCTAGAATGAATTTTTCTTTTCTGTCTTCCCCGGAGTGAATCAAAAAACCTGAAAACTCGTAATTTTTTAAGAATTTCTGAGCTTGATGTAAATCTTTAATTCCAACTTCTTGCCAATTTTTATCAATCAGCTTTATTGGATTCAAGTTTATATATGCAAATAAATACTTTAAGTAATTATCTTTAGCTACGTGTTTACTTTTAAATTTACCTTGAAATAAAGTCCCACTCCTGTCATATTTTTTATTAAAATACATAGAATAAGCAGTTGTTAACTTCTGCATAAATAAACTAATTCCGCCTTCCATTTTTTCCTTCACGAGAATATGAAAGTGATTGGGCATCAGACAATATGTACCAATATCAACCAGGGTTTCATTTCTATCCAAATCAAACATATCTGACAAGGTTCGACCTTGTCGTAAATGATCTCCTAAATCAACCTTCAGGTTACTATTACATAAATATAAAAGAACCATAAAACGAAGGTGGTCACTTTTATGTTTGAAAATAATTCTTTTGTCTGTACCCCTGTTATAGATATGATAAAATTCACCGATAGAAAATTCGATATTTCTACTCATACTGAAATGATAACAAATCAAAAAGCTTTGACAAGGTCGAACCTTGTTTTTGTCTTGTTTTAAAACATCTTTGAACCATTTGGTACTTTGCGTTCTGGTTCTGTTAATACTACATTGCCGCTCTCATCTGCAAAACCAGTAGTTAAACATTCCGAAACAAATGGACCAATTTGTTTTGGCTGGAAATTAATAACTCCGACTATTTGCTTACCGACAAGCTCTTCTTTTTTATACAAGGAAGTAATTTGTACGCTGGATTTTTTAAGACCAAAAGAACCAAAGTCTATTGTTAGTTTATAGGCGGGTTTTCTGGCTTCCGGAAAATCTTCCACTTGAATAATTGTACCAACCCTTAATTCTATTTTTTCAAAGTCACCCCAATTTATTATTTCCATATCTTATATCCCCTCTTTTTTTAGATCTTCAATAAGTTCGCGAGATTTACGGGAGAGGTGGCCTGGGAGTTTGATATTTAATTTTATGAGCAAGTCGCCGCGTTTGCTTTTGGAAATGGGCACCCCTTTGCCCCGAACTCGCAAAATTTCATTAATAGAAACACCTTCCGGAATAGTCACTTTAATTTCCCCATCTAGAGTTTGAATTGGATACTCTGTGCCCAAGAGTGCATCCGAGAGTCTCAAATTCAAACTCATTACTAGATCATTCCCGTCACGCTTGAAGATGCTATGCGGCACCACATTTATTTTTATATAAAGATCGCCGGCAGTGCCCTTGGATATTGCTTCACCCATACCAGACATGCGAATCATCTCTCCGTCACGAATGCCCGCCGGAATAATAATGGAGATCTCTTCTTCCCGACGCAAAACTCCTTTGCCTTTACATTTATCACACAGTTCCTTGGGTACTTCACCTGTACCTAAACATGACTCACAGATTTTTGTGCTTGAGATAGTGCCAAGAATTGTCCTTTTTGCTTCTCGAAGCTTACCCTGGCCGTTGCAATGCTTGCAAGTTTCTATTTTTGTTCCTTCTTTTGCTCCAGAACCATGACAAACGAGACAATTGGAAGTTTTGGTGATTAAAATTTTCCTGTCGGTGCCAAAAACAGAATCGGCAAAAGAAATTTGCACTTCAGTAGAAATATCCCGACCACGTCTTGCTTCTCGTCTTCCTCCCCCCATTCCGCCTCCAAAAAAATCACTAAAAATATCATTCAAGTTGCCAAAATCAAAATCCGCCCCACTGTTTTGGAAGCCACCAGAAAAATCAAAACCTTCAAAGCCGTCAAATCCGCCTTGGCTTTTGGTACCATATCCCTGATTAATATTCTCATAAGCAGAACCATATTGATCGTATTTTGAACGTTTAGCATCATCGGAAAGAACCTGATAAGCTTCATTTACCTGCTTGAACTTAGCCTCGTTGCCTTCTTTTTTGTCAGGATGATATTTATGCGCCAACTTATAAAAAGCTTTTTTTATTTCGTCTTTTGATGCGCCCTTATTTACTCCTAATGTTGCATAATAATCTTTATTCATATATTCTTTATATCATAGGCTCGGCTTCTTGTGAAGTTTTTGCTTTCGATTCTTTCTGATCTTCTTCGGCAATCTCCTTTTCTTTAGCTTTTCTCTTTGTCTTGCCTTCAATAATCGCCTTTTCTTCGGCACTTCTGATAATAGTGGCTTCTTCTTCAGCAATGAGCTTAGCGGCGTCACCTTTGGCAATTGTATATTTACGGCGAGAGGCGTTTACTATTTCCTCTTGATAAGAGGGGTGGGTTGGCGGTAAAACTCTTAAGGTATCGGCTGAAAAAGGATCATAAGACTCTCCGTCAATGGTCATTTTAATATAAAATTCAGTGACCGCAAGATTTATCATGTCTTTCACATCAAAGAGCGGTGCAAACTCCGGCTTTAACTTAACCGCATCTTCTCCACCCACACGGAAGCAGATAACAGAACCAACGTTTCCAAGCACTGCCTGATGTACCCGGGTAATAATCTGGCCGACATACTGATGCGCCACGGTGAGGTTTAATCCATATTTTCTAGCTTCTGACAAAATGTTCTCGAAAGTTTGGGTCACTACATTTTGAAACTCATCCACATACAGGTAAAAGTCGGTTCGAGCGCTCTCTGGCATACTGGCGCGTTCCATCCCTGCTTGTTTAATTTTTGTAAGAAAGATAGATCCAAAGAAAGAAGAATTCTCCTCTCCCAAACGGCCTTTGGAAATATTAATCAGAATAATTTTCTTCTCGTTCATCAGCTTGCTAATGTCTATCTTGTTTTCTTTTTGACCGAAAATATTTCGGAGCAATGGATCTGACAGGAACTGCCCTAGTTTATTAACTAACGGAATGATAGCGTCGGTGTCAAATTTCTCCGACCAATCGGCAAATTCAATAGCGAAGAATCTTTTAACCATGTCATCCGTAATATATTCCACTACTTTCTGTCGGTAATTCCTGTCGGTCAACATAGAAATCATTCCGCGCATGGTGGCGTGCGGATAATCTAAAAGAGCCAAACAAGTGAAACGAAAAACGTGCTCCAATCTGGGAGTCCAGTTGGCGCCGAATTGCTTTTGAAAAACTTCTATTAGTCCTTGAGTTAGAATAAATTTAAAGGCGGGGTCAACATTGGCCAGAGGATTGAAGGAAGCGGGGAAATCTACGTCCGTCGGATCAATAACACAAACATCTTCAATTCGTTCTTTTGGCACAAAATCTAAAATACTTTTAAATTCATCGCCGTGCGGATCAATAAAGCAAAGCCCATGCCCATACTGAATGTCTTGTCGGACAAGAAGCTCGAGCAATTTTGACTTGCCCACACCGGACTTCCCCACTATATACAAATGCCTACGGCGGTCCACCCGCTTGATGCCGAAAATAAATTTTTTCTCTTCTAGAGAAGCCACATAATTCGTGCGCCCAATGAAAGAAACCTCCTCTGGTTTCACTTTGCCAAAAACTGGCAGTTCTGGTGGCGGTGGGCCATATTTGATTATTTGGACTCGGCCTGGTTTGGGCATACTTGGCTATTTTAACATAGTTTAAATTTAAATTCCCCTCTTGAGGGGTGGCCTTTGGCCGGGGTGGAAATTCATCCACCTCCCCCTTCAGGTACTCCTCAAGAGGAGAATCAATACACTAGCCAACGGCTAATACCCTTCCTGCTCGAACCTCGTCTTGGCGAGCCGCGCTCTGCGCGGCGAGCCAGTGTTTCCGTTCTTTGCCGCGCTTCGTGCGGCTGAATCGGTCGGCAAAATTCCTGAAAGTTTGATTCTGGTGTGTCTTTACAGTTTGGCTCGAACTCATTTTATCAAAAATTTCTGAAAAACTCTTGTTTGCCGCGCGAAGCGCGGCAAACCGAAACTGAACGCTCGGGCGGGCAAAAATTCATTCCCCCCAACCCCCTTTCTTTTTGCCAGCCCTCGCTTTTCCGCCACCGCCCAATTTCGTGTCAACGAAGTTGGCGCGCCGCCTTGATTTCAAATTTTTTGCGGCAGATTATACAAACACTATTTCAACCACTCTCTCCAACTCTTTGGCCAACCAATCAAAAGAAGCAATGCGAGGGGTGCGCCCCAATTTGCCGATCTCTCGACAAAGTCGAGCCAGCCAACGCCGACAAGGGGCCTAACAAGCGCAGTCCAGAAAGCCCAGAATGTTGCCCAAAGCAATATTGCCGGAATGGATCTTATGAGCACAATAAGTGCCACCACCAGATCAAATCCACCAATCCACCAAAGAAGCATTGCTGATGTTTCTGGACTTGTACCAATCATCATGCCAATCCATTTAATCCAATCCGCCTTACCACCAAGGGCTAATAATCCATGACCGATGAACTCTCCAGCAATTGCGATTCTTAAAACCCACTGCACAATTTTTGTATTATTCATATATTTTAGTTTACCCTAATTTAAGTGTTTATTCAACTTGTTTTTTCTGAATAAACATCAACACTGCCAAGAAAGCAAATGTTGTTAAAGCCATCATCGGAATTGTAATATATCCAAACTCTACAAAAAATCTTTGCGAACATGCTGGTGTCAGTCCTACTACCGCGCATGGAAGTACTGAGGGGTTGAACATCTGTCCGTAGTAGTGATAAAAGGCTATTGCTCCACCGAAGAGCGACAGAGCCATACTGTAATCAACGATATTATTATCCTTTCTCCACAACGCTATTCCTAAAAGCACCACTTGCGGATACATAAAAATACGTTGATACCAACAAAGCTTACATGGTTCAAACCCCACAATCTCTGAATAGAAAAGGCTCAATCCAGTAGCTATTATAGCCACCAAAAATGCAGTCCAGAGAGCGTTCTTGCGGAAAAAACGCAGTAGTGGATTTTCCTGCTTGGTGAAAAAAGAAAACAGTAAAGCGATAATTAAAATCTGTGCTCCAATCGTAAGCAAAGAAAAAATTGTATTTAGATTAGTCATATTATTGCGGAAGCGGGCAACTTGTTTTTTCGGATAATTTTTCTAAAGAAACTTCACCCGACTCCCTACTTCCATCAGAAAATTCCCACATTGGATAACCCGTAACATTTTTCTCCTTGCAAACCGCAAGTTGCCCCTTGCCGTCTGGAGTAGAGCACTCTACATACGGAAGCAATTTTTGCGATTTGCCGAACATCGTCTTTTGATTTTGGCAATGCGGGCACCAAAAAGCACCATAAAATACAGCTCCCTTATCTTTCAGACATTGAGCAAAAATATCCAGTTTCCCCGGCTCGCTATTTTTAGAAACTAAAAAATAGATTCCAGCAAAAATTGCTATTCCGATAATTCCCGCAATAATAAGTTTTGATCTAATTTTCATAAATTTATTTTAATAACTCCTCTATTGAAACACCCAACGCTTTGGCGATTTTTGCCATAGTTTGGACACTTGGCTTATTCACTGTGCCACTTTCAACTTTCATAAGCGTTGTATATTTAATATCCGCTTTTTTGGCTAAATCATCTTGGGTTAAGTCAAGTTTGCTCCGCATTCTCTTGATATTTTCGCTAATTGTTTTTCCACTTGTCATATAAATAAAGTTTTGGTAGTATTGTAGTAGATATGATTATTACCTCTATTGCTATACTACTAAATAAAATGAGCTTGAGCAAGTGGAATTTCTGGCGGCGCATTTCGCAAAGCGAAATATGAACTCCGGCGGCGGCGGCCCGTATTTGATTATTTGCACTCGGCCTGGTTTGGGCATATTTGGCTATTTTAACATAGTTTAAATTTAAATTCCCCTCTTGAGGGGTGGCCTTTGGCCGGGGTGGAAATTCATCCACCTCCCCCTTCAGGTACTCCTCAAGAGGAGAATCAATACACTAGCCAACGGCTAATACCCTTCCTGCTCGAACCTCGTCTTGGCGAGCCGCGCCTGCGCGCGCCGAGCGGAGAGGATTTGTCGGGGGAAATCATTGGGACGCGCTTCGCGCGTCCCGCATTTGGGCTTCAAAAAAACCTTTGAGTTTGTTGTTGGTGTATTTATACAACCTAGCTAGAACCCATTTTAGCAAAAATATCTGACTTTGACGAACGCCTCCGCGCCCCGCCAAGAGCGGGGCTACGCCTCAAGCAAATTTTCTTTACAATTTCTTT
>JAHFNV010000008.1:0-16858 GCA_023267115.1 Candidatus Nomurabacteria bacterium
AGGAAGACCCAGCAGCGTTTAGTTGCCCGATGTTTTATAGCCAAAAAGTATATTCTGTGCTAAATTTAGCATATTGTCATGAGAAATTTAGTTTTTAAATTAGAGGAAAAAATTACCAATTTTTTAAGCCATCGCCCGAAACTTTATGCATTGATAGTGGGTGTCGGTGTCGTCTTGTTTTGGCGGGGGGTCTGGCACAGCGCCGACCAGTTGCACAGTTATTTTAGCTATCAGGCGGATCCGCTTACCATAGATGCTTTTGCTTCGCCTTGGTGGGACGGGCCATTGTCGCTCCTAATTGGCTGTGTTCTTTTATATTTTACCGGCGCTTTTATTTCCAGCTTTATCGGGAATGAATTGATTCTCTCTGGCTTGCGCGGCGAAAAGAGACTGACCGAGAAAACGGAGGGCGAGGTAAAAAATGAAGTGCGGGCGATTTCCGATATTAAAGACGAGCTTAAAAATATTACTCAAACTCTGGAGCAGTTAGAAAAAAAGGTGCTGGAACATCACACGGCTAAGTAAGGTTATCCACAGGTAAAAGATTTGCTTGTTTTTCAATGGTTTGGTATATATATAATATGGCTAAATTAGTGAATTGGTATAATTTCGACCAAAAAATAAAAGGGAAACTGCCTTTCTTTTCTACTATTGACGTGCAAAGGACTTTTGGTGTTTCAAAAATTGCGGCTACTTTTCTTTTATACCGCTATAACAAAAGCGGTTTTATCGCGCGAATAAAGCGGGGGATGTATGCGTTTCCTGACGCTTTGCCCCCGGAACTTTTGCTGGCTAATAAAATGTATGAACCGTCATATATATCTTTAGAGTTTGCCTTGTCGTATCATCAAGTAATTCCGGAAACAGTCTATGAGATTACATCTGTGACCACCAAAGCCACCCGCCGATTTGAAACAATGGGAAAAGTTTTTTCATACCGAAAAATAAAACGCGACGCCTTTACTGGTTATACTGTGGAGAAACAAGGGAGATTTAGTTTTCGCATTGCTGACGCGGAAAAAGCTCTGGTTGACGCCAATTACCTTAGATTACTTTCAAATAAGAAACCGATTTCCCGTTTTAATAAAGAAAGAATAAATGTTGCCAAAGCTCTGCGCTACGCCAATATTTTTAAAAGTCAAAAACTTATCAGTATAATGAAAACAACTCTCAAATGATTTCGGTTGAAAATTTTGAAAAATTAAGCAGACAATATCAAATGGCGATATTCCCAAACATTGTTCGGGAGTACTTCCAACATATTTTTCTTGCAGAATTATATAAATTGCCCGAAGCCGGAGCCTTGCTTTTTAAGGGTGGCACCGCCCTTCGCATCATTTATGGAAGCCCAAGGTTTTCAGAAGATTTAGACTTTTCACTTTTAGGGGTTTCGTCTGATGACCTAAAACTTTTTGTAGAAAATATTTTTGTGAAAGTTCTGGTTGAAATTGAACGTAGTGGCATAAAAACTGAAATTGGAAAAAGCTCTCAAGTAACCAGCGGGGGATATTTTGGCATTGCCACTTTTCACATACTTCACTATCCGCCCGTTGACATGGAAATCAATATTTCTTCACGAGAAACAGCGCCTATGAACGGGGAAATTGACAGTGTCGTTAATGATTTTACGCCCACTTACACTATTATCCATTTGCCGCAAAAAGATATTGTTGAAGAAAAAATTTTTGGCGCGCTCATGAAACGGAAAAAACCGCGCGATTTTTATGACCTGTATTTTATGATGCGCAAAGGAATGCTGTCTATTGAACAAAAAAGCAAACTTTCTAAAATAAAAAACGAGATTATTAATGACGGCAAGCAAATTGATTTTAGCGGCGAACTGGGAGCATTTTTACCGGCTGACCAGCAATCAATTATTCGCGATTTTATGAGAGCGCTGGAGAGCGAAATTAACAGACAAATTGCTTAGAAAATAAAAAAAGGGACACTCTCGACGACACGCGCGCGAGAATGTCCCTGATGTCCCCTAGAAACCACAGCTCTGCGGTTTCATAGTCGGGACAAAGATGATTTGAAACCGAACTTCCCTCGTGGGAGGTTCGGTTTCAAATGGGAGGACACAGTTTCCGCCTAGATCGCGGAAACCTTCCCCCCTGAGTACTTTCGCTGGTGGTTCGCCTGCTGCGAACCACCAGCGGTTTCCCGCCGGAACGATGAAAAAAACTGGTTCATCGTTCCGGACCACCACCAGACTGGTGGTGGGTTTGATTTTCTTCTGGAGAGCATCCAGCTCCCCAGCTCGCCGATCCAGGTCGGCGAGCGTTTCTTCCAACGACGGCTCCGCCGTCGTTGCCCGGACACTCCGGTCCGGAATTTTTTTTGCCGCCCAAATTAGGGCGGCAATCAGGAGGGCTAATAGCATTAGCCCTCCTGAATTTCTCTTAAGCATTTTTTTCTCCTCCGCTAAAAACGATAGCACACTATATACAACCTGTCAAATTTTTACACTTGCTTTTTTGATAGTTTTGTATTAAGATAAATCCCGAAGAGCTCTCCTTCCGGGGCCCCGCAGGGAGGCCCGTGGCCATCAAAGGCACCACCAGAGCTCTTCAATGGCCCTGTGATGGTGGTGCCATCCCTGCAACCCTCGTGCCTGATGACACGAGGGATTTTTGTTCCCCAAAACAAGAACTAGCCCCTTGTTTATTTAACTGATACAATAGACTTATGCTTCGTTTTATGAATAAAAATCCAAAAATTAAAAAAACCATTGGCATTGTTTTAGTGCTGATAGGATTTATCGCTCTTATTACTCCTTTCACTCCCGGCTGGTGGCTGATTTTTCTGGGGTTGGAATTTTTAGGATTTCGCTTTTTGTTGTGGGAAAAAATAAAAACACGATACTTGCATAATAAATCTGATGAAAAAAAGCAAGAATAAATTAGTGATGGTCAGCGGGGGATTTGATCCGATTCATATTGGGCACATTCGTTTATTCCAAGAGGCCAAAAAGTTGGGGGACGGATTAGTGGTGCTTTTGAACAATGACCATTGGTTAAGAAAGAAAAAAGGGAAAGAATTTATGCCGGGCAAAGAACGGAAAGAAATTATAGAGGCGATAGAGTGGGTAGACGAAGTAATTCTGTCCGGTCATGCAAAAAATACCAAAGATATGAGTGTCTGCCGAGAGTTGCTCAAAATCAGGCCGCATATTTTTGCCAACGGCGGGGACCGATTTGCCGAGAACATTCCCGAGTTTAAATTATGCAATGATTTAGGCATAAAAATGGTTTTTAATGTCGGCGGAGGCAAAATCCGAAGCTCCTCGGGTTTGCTTAAAAAATACAAGGCTCTGTAAGTTACTAAACTCTTTCTTGGCGCACTTTTTAAACCGTCGCGTAAAAATCTGCTGATTTTTCGCTCATTCTCGGCTCGTCAGCCTGCGAAAGTCGCTTTAAAAAGTGCGCCTGCGACGAGTTTCACAATTTAATATTTGTGTTACAATTATAAAATGGCAGAAATTAAAGCTTTTACCATAGAGCGGCCGTGGGGCAGTTTTCGGCAGTTCACTCAAAATATTTCGTGCACCGTAAAAATTCACACGGTCCAGCCGGGAGAAGAATCCAGTTTGCAAACGCACGCTAAACGTTCGGAGTTTTTGCGCGTCCTTAGCGGTGGCGGCATTTTACGCATAGGAGAAATTGAATACAAGGTGGTGGAAGGCGATGAGTATAATATTCCCGTCGGCGCAAAACATCGCTGGATTGCCGGATCGGCTGGGATGGTGGCGCTGGAAATTTCTACCGGAGATTTTGACGAAAAGGACATCATTCGTTATGAAGATAAATATGGCCGAGTCTAAAATCAAAAAGAAAAAGCTAGAAAAAAAAATTCTTAAAGTAAAAAAGAAGAAAATTAAAGTTGTTTCAGGAAAAAAGAAAGTTCTAAGAAAGAAAAGAATAATAGGACTGAAACGAGCTTTGGATAACCCCATCCTTGAACCTGGGGCTAATGCTTGGGAGTCGGAAGCTGTTTTGAATCCGGCCGCTGTAATGTCCGGCGGGCGAGTGCATCTTTTTTACCGAGCGCTTGGGCCTGACGGAGTATCCAGAATAGGCTACGCTTCCAGCCAAGACGGAACAAATTTTGACACCAGACTGTCTTATCCGGTTTATGTGGCCCAAAGCTTTGAAGAAGCTCAAAAACACTGGCCCTTCACTTCTCCCGCCAGGCTCGCTTATGATCCCTATCTTTACACTTCCGGCGGAGGGTGGGGTGGCTGTGAAGACCCGAGAGCAGTGATTATTGAAGGCTCTGTGTATATGACCTTCAATATGTTTAATGGTTGGAATTCTATGCGGGTGGCGGTAACCTCTATTCAAGAAGAAGATTTAATAAATAAAAAATGGCTTTGGCAAAATTTTTCTTACCTTTCACGGCCTGGCGACAGGCAAAAAAATTGGGTTTTGTTTCCGGAAAAAATAAATGGCAAGTTTGCCCTCTTTCATAATTTAGACAAAGGAGATCCAAAAAGAGTGCACATCGCCTATCTTAATAAACTGGATATGTCAGAGACGCCTTCTCAAGCAGACGCGCCGGATGTGCAGCTTTTGCCGGATCACGAAGTAGCTTGGCATTACCGGACCCGCAGCGCCGCCGCTCCACCCATAAAAACCAAAGATGGCTGGCTACTTTTATATCATGCGATGGATAAAAGCGAACCTTGGCGCTATAAAGTGGGCGCTCTTCTGCTTGACTTAAAGGATCCACGGAAAGTTCTTTACCGCTCACCGCATCCAATTTTGGAACCCGACCAGTGGTATGAAAATGATTATAAACCGGGAATAGTGTATGCCAGCGGAGCAGTAGTGCTAAATGGTATGCTTTTTGTTTACTATGGCGGCGGAGACAAACACATTGCCGTGGCTTCAATCCTGCTCCAAGATTTGCTCGAGGATTTGAAGAAAAATAAAGTGGTAAAATTAAAAAAGCAAATTGCTAAAATCTAAAATTTAGGTGCTTGTTGTTTATTCTTACTATTTACTAACGATCGTCAAATATGGTAAGATTAAATAAAATTAAGTAAAGCGAGATTTATTAAATGAATAAAAATGAATCATCAATTAATACCATAAGCAAAATGATTCTCTCGAAAGTTGGTGAAATCGGTTATATAACCGTTGATGCCTTTTTTCCCAAGAAATATCCACAAGCTAGACTTTGGCGGGAAATTTTGGGTTTGGACAGGAATTATAAATTTTCCAAAGACAAGTTTTCTAGTATTTTATCTAAACTCAAAAGCGAAGGTTTGGTAAAAAGAATAGGGTCAAAGAAAAAATCAAAGTGGGGAGTTACAAGTAAGGGAGAGTTTGTTTTGAAAAAATTTAAAAATGATAAATTAAAACCGACGCCGGATGGCCAACCGAGAATAGTTGTTTTTGACATTCCGGAAAAAGAAAAACACAAAAGGGTGTGGATTAGGTCAGAGTTAGTTGCCTTAGGTTATAAAATGGTTCAAAAAAGTGTCTGGTTAGGAAAATGTCCACTGCCTGAAGATTTTATGCTGGAGATTAAACAGAGAAATTTAACTTATTGCGTTCATATTTTTAGTGTCAAAGAAAAGGGAACTATTGAAGCGTAATAAAAAGTTTTTTTGTTTTTTTTATTCTTACTATTTCTAACGATCGTCAATTATAGTAAGATTAAATTTTTATTTAATTTAAGTCTTTTAACTTATGTTAACTTTAGAATTACTTTAGAATTTAAGATATGCTATAATCCCACCAATATGTTTGTCATAAAACGATCACAACACAATCCGATTTTGATTCCCAACCGAGATCATTACTGGGAAGAATTTGCCACTTTTAATCTTTGTCCGATTAAGCATGGCAAAACAGTTTATGGACTTTTTCGCGCTATTTCGGCAGTGGATGCGCTTCGAAATCCGCGTCAAATTTCAGTGATTGGCATTGGCATCAGCAAGGATGGAATACACTTTCAAGGCCGCACTCAATTTATAATTCCCAAGGAAGCATGGGATCAATTTGGCTGTGAGGATCCGAGAACAACCTATTTTGAAGGAACTTTTTACACTTTTTATACAGCCCTTTCAAAACATCCGCCGGGTTCTGATAGTATTAAAGTGGCGGTGGCGCTTTCGCGGGATTTGAAAAAAGTGGATGAGCGACATTTAGTGACGCCGTTTAATGCGAAAGCGATGACGCTTTTTCCGGAGCGTCTAAATGGCAAAATCACTGTTATTTTTTCAGCTTCCACCGATGCGCCCCCGGCCAAAATGGTAATAGCCCAGGTGGATAAAATGGAAGAATTATGGTCGGAAAGTTTTTGGCAGAAATGGAGAGAAAAAATTGATGATTATGTTATTGATCCAAGACGTTCCCAATATGACCATGTGGAAGTTGGCGCTCCGCCTATTAAAACTAAGTATGGTTGGTTGCTCATCTATTCCCATATTCAAAATTATTTTTCTTCACCGAATAATTTTGACAAAATTTTTGGCATTGAAGCTCTTTTGTTGGACTTAAAGGATCCTCGAAAAATAATCGGCCGGACTAGCGGTCCAATGCTGGCGCCCGAAGAACCATATGAATTGTCCGGTTATGTTGCCAACGTGATTTTTCCGAGCGGAGCTTTGCTTCAAGGAGACACTCTTACCATATATTATGGCGCGGCGGACACTACCGCTTGCCTAGCCCATGTGAACTTTTCCGATCTTCTTTCCAGTATCTGTCCACAGTCCAGAGACCGTTTTCGTTTTAAACGCTTTGCGAAAAATCCTATCATTAGCCCCAAGAGTGAACACTCGTTTGAAGCCAAAGCGACTTTTAATCCGGCCGCGATCTTACTTGGCGGCAAGACCCATATTCTTTACCGGGCGCTTTCTCCGGAAAATACATCCAGCTTCGGTTATGCTTCAAGCAAAAACGGTTTTGATATTGAAGAACGTTTGGCCGCCCCAATTTATTCGCCGCGCGAGGAATTTGAAACAAAAAAAATAAATAATGGCAATTCAGGTTGTGAAGACCCGAGAATTACCAAGATTGGCAAAAATATTTATATCTGCTACACCGCCTTTGACGGTGTTGGTCCTCCTCGAGTTGCTATTTCTTCCATTAAAGAGGCGGATTTTCTTTCTCATGCCTGGAAATGGAGCAAGCCGTTTCTGGTTACTCCGCCGGGTTTTGACGAAAAAGATGCCTGTCTTTTTCCCAAAAAATTTCCCAACGGTTATTTTATTTTGCATCGGGTGGGTAATGAAATTTGCGGTGACTATTTGACCACCCTTGATTTTAAACATGAAACTATTAAAAAATGCATCCGGATTATCGGACCCAGGACAAATGCCTGGGATAGCGCCAAAGTAGGCATTGCCGCTCCTCCCGTCAAGACAAAAAAAGGTTGGCTCTTGCTTTATCACGGAATATCCAGGAGTCACAATACTTATCGCCTTGGGGCTATTTTGCTTAATTTGAAAGATCCTGGTATTGTCCTGGCGCGCAGTAGCGAACCTATTTTTGAACCAAAAGAGGAATATGAAAAAACCGGAATTGTCAATAATGTTGTTTTTCCCTGCGGTATGGTTTTGAAAGACGGCTTACTGTATATTTATTACGGTGGGGGAGACAAAGTAATAGGAGTAGCCACTATGGAGCTCGATATTATCTTAAATGCGCTTTTGCACGGGATGAAATACTAATGTTATAATAACGGAATGAAGATAAATCTACAAGGGAAAAATATGGAGCTTACCCCTCCCATCAAAGATTATGTTTTAAAGAAAATTACTAATTTGGAAAAGTTGCTTTGGAAGATTGAAGTAGGAAAAAGCGAAGCGATGGTCTATTTCGAAGTTGCTAGGAGCACTAAGCATCACAAGTCCGGAGAAATTTTTCATGCCGACTGCTTGATTAACATTAGTGGAGAAGAATTTTATTCTAGCGCCGACACCAAAGATTTATATACGGCTATTGATACGGTAAGGGAAAATCTTTTTAATGAAATTCAAAAACATAAAGATCGCAAGCAAACTTTATTTAAACGCGGAGCCGCCAGCATCAAAAAAATGCTGAAAGGCTTATCCAAAAGGAATCCGTTTACTGCGAAATACTAATTCAAGGCCTTATTAATACAAGGCCTTGCCTTGTATTTTGAGAAAGTCCTCATATTTGATTTCTTTTTTGCCTTCTGGCAAGACTTTTTTGATTATAAATTTTCCATTTTCTAAAATTGCATCGGTTATTTTTATTCTTTTTCCATTTACGAAGAAAAATATACTTGGCCAGCCGGCGTAAGCGCGGAATTTGTTGTATAACATACTTGGTGGCTCTGCCACCAAGTCAACCAATCCGCCCTCTTTTTTGATTTTTTGGCAATAAGTTGCCTCTTTTTCCTCTTGCGGTATGGCTGTTATTTTATTTTCTAAGTAGTTCGGCAAAATCTTTACTAAAAGTTCTGCACCAATTCTAATTAGTCGTTTGCGTAAATCAGGTGCTTTTTCACGGTTGTTTATTGACACTTTTTCTTGGGCTATAATGGGTCCAGAATCCAATTTGAATTCCATTTTTTGAATACTAACACCAGTAAAACCTTCACCATTTAAGATAGCCGATTCGACCGGGGACGCGCCGCGGTATTTTGGCAGTAAGGAATAGTGAATATTAATAGAACCCAGTTTCGGTATTTCTATGATATTTTTTGGAATTATTTTCCCATATGCCACTACGATAAATAAATCAAAACTATCCCTAAATTCTAGACCATTTAGTTTCTCTGGTTGTAGGTATGGGATATTATTTTTTGTGGCCCATGTTTTTACAGGCGGGGAAGTGACAAGCATTTTACGTCCTTGCGGTTTGTCGGGAGAGGTAACGATGAGTGATGGCAAAAGCCCAGCTTCTTTTAAAATTTCTAGAGTTTCGGAAGCTACGTCTGGTGTGCCGAAAAAAATAAAATTAGGTTTTAGATTCATGGGTTCTATTTTTAGGTAGTTCTTCTTTGATATCTTTGGCGTGGTCAATAAAAAGTATGCCGTTTAGATGGTCTGTTTCGTGTTGAAAAATTTGGGCTAGAAGTCCAGAGGCACCTCTCTCAAATTTTTTACCGTTTTTGTCATACGCTGTAATCACTGCCTTTTTAGACCTGAATGTTTTGCCGTACAGCCAGCGCACTGAAAGGCAACCTTCCGACAGCCATTCTTTTTCCCGCGAGAGTTTGGAAATTTTTGGGTTAATGAAGATCAAATCTTTCGCTTTGGTTTGAACTTTTTCGTTTCCTTCCTGCATAGCGGAACCCGTCTTTATAATTTTTCCAGAAACTATAAAAATCCGAAGCGAATAGCCTATTTGGGGCGCGGCGATAGCTACCCCGTCATTTTGACTCTTCAGAGCGCTGGACATCTCTCTTAATATTTTTTTTATTTTGGTCGTTTTAATTTCACGCACCAGCACCTCTCGCGCGTTTCGGCGCAGGATCTTATTCTCTCTTTGAAGAATTTTCTTCATACAATGACTATTTATTTAGTTCTTTTAAGTACTCCAGAAGTTTATTTAATTTTATGGTATCTTGTGATCTATTTGCCATATCGCGCACAATGACTGAATTTTCCAATGCCTCTTTTACTCCCAAAATAATAACATGAGGGATGGACAGCTTTTCTGCTATCGCCAACTGGGAACTCAAAGAGTCGCGTGAGAGTGATTGAGCTATCGGAATGTGCGCCTTGCGAAGTATTTCAATCACACTCAAGCTTTTTAATTTTGCCTCAGGGCCGAGCTGAATGAAATAAATTTTTGGCTTTTTAAGTATTCTAGGTGAAAGTCTTTTATACCAGCTTGATTCTACTATCCTATCCACGCCGATTGAAAAGCCCACCGCCGGCACATCTTTTTTCCCGCCGATTTGTCGCGCCAGATAATCATAACGTCCACCGGAGGCTATTTGTACTGGTGCCTTATCTGCTTGTCCTGTATTTAAGGATGCGGCAGATAAGTCTTCCTCTTCACTTCTGGTGTACACTTCAAAAACGGTGCGAGTGTAATAAGAAAGTCCGCGTACCAGATTTTTATTGATATTATAATTTATTTCCATTTCTTCCAGATATTCTAAAACTTCCTTGAAATGTTTTTTGCAAGAAGTGCATAAGAAACTGACAGAGTCAGGAGCTTGTTCGTTTATTATGCGGGTTTTTTCTTCCTTGGAGTCCAAAATTCGGAGAGGGTTTATCTTCAGTCGTTTACGGTCTATTACTGGCAGTTTACTGATATGTTTTCTGTAATAATTGGTCAGTTCTTTAATATACACGCCTCGGCATTCTTTGTCGCCGATAGAATTTATATCAATGGATAATTTTTCCGCTCCTGCTTCCTCCAATATACTCATACCAACTTTTATGGAGAGGGCATCCATGATGCTCTTGTCGCTTCCCAAGGCATCCAAGTCAAATTGCCAAAACTGTCTATAGCGTCCACGTTGAGGTTTATCGTGCCTGAAAACAGGACCATAGTGATAAAACATAACGGGTTGAGGCAAAGTTTGCATTCCGTGCTCGATATAGGCTCGCATCAAGGGCGCGGTATGCTCGGGTCGAAGCGCCAAATAATCCCCACCTTTGGTTTTAAGAGTGTACATTTCTTTGTCCACTATATCCGTGCCTTTTCCGATACCGGAAGTGAAAATTTCTTTATGTTCCAATATTGGCGTGTCAATAGGTTTAAAGCCGTAATACGAGCATATCTCTTGCGCCTTTTCAAAAAATCCCTGGAAATTATAGTATTCCTCGTCCATTAAATCTCTCATGCCCCTAGGCGACGAGAAGCCATTATTTTTTTTCTCTTTCGAATTCTTTTGTTTTTTCATGGTTATTTATTCCGATTGTTCATACTGACCTGGCCATATGTCCATTTGACTTATCGGTAATAAGCGTAAAAATGCTTTTCCCACCAAAAGTTCTTTTCTTACCGCGCCCCAAATTCTTGAATCAGAACTGCCGCTTCTATTATCTCCCATAACAAAGTATTCGGCATCTTTCAATTCAAAATGATTGATAGTTTGTGATTGATTTTGCACATATAATTGGTCCAACTTAAATCCATTCGGATGTTCTTTGTTAATGACGGTAACAACCTCACCGTTAACGTCTACTGTTTCGTTTGGCAGGCCGATTATTCTCTTGATGTAAAATTTTTTTGGATCACCGGGGAATCGAAAAACTACCACATCATCTCTTTTTGGTTCGCTTAATCTGTAGGATATTTCATCAATAATCAAATAGTTTTTATTTTCAAAAGTTGGTACCATCGAAGAGCCAGAGACAACAAATGGCTGGGCGATAAAAATGCGGACAGGAACAACTATCGCCAGGGCGATTAGAGCAAAACGCCCGAGTTCCCACCATGATTGCTCTTTGAGTTTTTCTTTTTCCATTTGTCCAATATAGCATAAAAGAATTATGAATGCTATAATTCCGTGATTATGAAACTTGTAGTCGGTTTGGGTAATCCAGGAAAAGAATATCAAAATACCAGGCACAATGCCGGGCGGATTGCGGTTGGCTTAATTGAACAAAAGTTGAAGGATAGTAAAATTAAAATTAAATTCTTGATACCAGAAAACTTTATGAATAGTTCGGGTCCCGCCGTCGCTAAAGCTATGGCGGGCAAGAAATCCTTAAAAGATTTGATAATTGTTTATGATGATATTGATTTGCCTTTAGGTAAGATGAAAATTTCTTTTAATCGTTCTTCCGGCGGGCACAATGGCTTAAACTCTATTATTAAGGCACTCAAGTCTATGGAGTTTTTAAGAATTAGAATTGGTATTTCGCCCGCAACACCCTCGGGAAAAATTCGCAAGCCGAAAGGGGAGAAGGCCGTAATTAATTTCATACTGGGTGAATTCAAAAAAAGCGAGCTCGACATTCTCAAAAAACTTTCCAAAAAAGTCGCCGAGGCAGTAGAGATGATCTTCACCGAAAGCAAAGAAAAGGCGATGAGCATTTTCAACTAGAATTTCCACATGTCGGACATGTGGGATTGTGATATAATGAAATAATGGCAATTAGAAAAAATCCTCTTGTTAAGGGTGAATATTATCATATATACAACAGAGGAAATAGCAAACAAAAAATCTTCTTAGATAAAAATGATTATTATCATTTTGTTAAATGTCTTTTCATTTGTAATACATACAAGAATTTCAAATTCCGTGATGATATAGTTGATGCCCAGATAGATGCTTTTGATTTTGATAGAGGAAAACCACTTGTTTCAATTGGTGCGTGGGTTTTAATGCCTAATCATTTTCACATTTACTTGACAACTAATTCCCACATGTCGGACATGTGGAAGAAGAATAATATTTCGGAATTTATGAGAAAACTCTCAACATCATATTCAAAATATTTCAATGCAAAATATAAACGTAGTGGAGGTTTATTTGAAGGTTCTTTTAAATCGGTGCTTGTTTCAGAAGATACTCAAGCTAAATATCTTTTTTCTTATATACACTTAAATCCAATAAAGTTGATTGATTCAAAGTGGAAAGAAAATGGCATAAAAAACAAAAAAGTCGCGCTTAAATTCCTAAACTTATATAAATGGAGCAGTTATCTTGACTACATAGGCGTTTCTCGCAAAGAGAATAAAATTTTGAGTGTTCCAGATTTCCCCGAATACTTTCAAGGTGTGGCAGATTTTGATGCAGAAATTCTTGAGTGGATAACTTCTTCAGAAAGCCAATAATCCCACATGTCTGACATGTGGAAATGACATGTGGGAAATTACAAATAACCAAGTAGTGTAAACAAAGGTATATTGGGTGGTGACAATTTTAACCCCTTCAATTCCGATGGCATTACCCAACAATATTTTTGATGCTCGTTGTCAATGATTACTTTGATTGCATTATCTTCTTTGTCGCCGATAACAACTTTTTATGTGTAGAAATTCATTTTTACATAGACACGCTCACCTGAATCTTTTAAAGTTTTTTCTGACTCACCCTTTGCTTCGTAAATAAGTTCGATATGTCAATCCCACATGTCGGACATGTGGGGTTCATGTGGGATTACACCACTTTCACTGCCTCTATGATAATGCTTTTTTCTCCGTTGCGCAGTGATACTTTACCAGATAGAGCAATACATTTTTCAGGCATAAGAATATCAACGGACTCTTTAAATATTAAAGGAAAAGCGACTGCTTCTATTGAGCCGGTCAAATCCGAGATTTTAAGGAATGCCATTCTTTCGTCGTTTTTAGTAATGACCTGTCGAGTTGTTTCTATAATCCCAGCGATGGTAACCAGCAAACCGTTCCCGACTTCCGCTTTTATTTTTTTAATATTCATTTTCCGACTTTCTAGTTTTTCGCGCAAACGATCTAGTGGGTGGCCGGAAATATAAAGCCCCAATAATTCTTTTTCCCAAAGCAATTTTTCTGCTTGACTTGCTTGGGGCGCCCCTTTTAATTTGAAAGTTGGAGTTTGGGGAAGTTCGCCGAAAAGAGAAGTCTGGTTTTCACTTTGTTTGGAAGACTCGTGATTATATTCCAGCATTCCTTCCAGATTAAATAGGAGCAATCCGCGCTCGCCAAATTCGTCCATACATCCCGATTTTATCAACGCTTCCATGGACTTTTTGTTTAAATTTTTATGCTTGATTCTATCTAGAAAATCAGTGATTGATTTGAATTTGCCATGCGAATTTCTTTCAGCAATGATAGCGTCCGAAATATCGGTACCCAAATTTTTTATAGTATAGAATCCAAATCTAATTTTACTGTAGTTGCTCGTAGTTTTTAGTGAAGGCGGTTCTGACTTGGAGGCCTTGCCTCCAAGTGGAGGCAAGGCCTCCAAGTTTTCCTTGATCACTGTAAATCCCCCGTAGCTTTCATTGATATTAGGCGGTAGCACGGTGATATTCATATTCTTGCACTCGTTAATAATTTCAGAAATTTTTTCTATATCACCGGATTCAGCCGTGAGGATAGCAGCCATATACTCTACTGGATAATTGGCTTTCATATAAGCTGTCTGATAAGCAACTTTGCCGTAAGAGGCCGCATGGGCTTTACCAAAGCCGTAAGCCTGGAATGGCTCAAAAAGTTTCCAAAGTTTTTCGGCGAATTCCGGAGTCTGACCGTTGGCAATTATTCCAGCTGTAAATTTCTCTCTTTGGGCCGCCATTTCGGCTGGAATTTTTTTACCGACGGCTTTACGAAATTTATCCACCTCTTCCCAGTTATATCCCGCCAATTCCAAAGCGCAAGAAAGAAGATCATCTTGATACACGATCAGTCCGTAAGATTCACCAAGGAATTTTTTCATCCGCGGATCTAGATATTTTACTAGTTCTCTATTATGTTTGCGTTTTATGTATTCTGGAATGGATTCCATTGGTCCGGGACGATACAATGCCACCATGGCATTGATGTCGTGGATGGAAGTCGGCTTCAGTTCTTTTAAATATTTGGTCATACCGGCGCCGTTTAATTGGAAAAGGCCTTCAGTCTGGCCACGAGCTAACAAAGAGAAAGTTTTTTTGTCATCTAATGGAATTCTTTCAATATCAATGTCTATGTTATAAAATTTTTTAACTAAATGTATGGAGTCTGCCAATATGGCCAAGTTGCGAATTCCCAAGAAATCAAATTTTAAGAGCCCGGCATCTTCGGCGCTGTACATGTCGTATTGAGTAATTATTTTTCCACCCTTGGGATCAAGCTGGGTAGGCATGTAGTCGGAAACCGGTCCCGGGGCAATAACAACTCCGGCTGCATGCACCGAAATATGCCGGACACATCCTTCCAGTTTTTTTGCTAGGTCTATGATTTCTCTGGTGTCCTTCTCTTTTTTATAGGCATCTAGCAGTTCGGGCACTATCTCCATCGCATGATCAATAGTCATGGGCATTCCCTGTGAACCCATCGGAATCATTTTGGAAATTCTGTCGCCGACTGTATAGGGATAAGCCAGAGCTCTAGCCACATCTCGCACTGAACCACGCGCCGCCATGGTGCCGAAAGTTCCTATCTGGGCCACTCTGTCTTCTCCGTATTTTTTCTTGGTATATTCGATCATTTCGTCCCGGCGATTATCGGCGAAATCCATATCAATATCCGGCGCCGAAGGGCGGAATGGATTTAAAAATCTTTCAAAAGGTATTTTATACTCTATTGGATTTATATTTGTAACACCAGTAAGATAAGTGACCATTGATCCGGCAACCGAGCCTCTGATGGTGGTTAAAATACCGTGTTTTTTGGCATAATGAAGCAAATCGCCCACTACTAAAAAATATGGAGCGTATCCCTTGTCTTTTATAGTTTTAAGCTCGTACTCGACGCGCTTTTTGATTTCGGGAGTTTCTTGAATTTCAATATTTTGGAAACCAGCATAAGTAAGCTCTCTTAACTTTTCATCAGGTGTTTTGCCTCCTTCGATTTTATAGTCGGGAAAAACCCATTTGCCCAGTTCTAGTTCCAGTTCGCACATGTTGGCGATTTTTAAAGTATTAGTAATAGCCTCGGGTATATCTTTGAAAAATTCCACTGCTTCATCAGGACTGGCAAAATAGTAAATGTCTTCGCCAAAAGTGAATTTATTTTCGTCTTTCAAATCGGAATTTGTTTGGATAGCGAGCAATGTTTCGTGGGCCTTGAAGTCGTCTTGGTGCGGGTAATGAGAGTCTATGGTGGCCACCAGCGGAATATTTAATTTTTTGCTTAGGGCGATTATCGGTTCCCGCACTTTTTGATATTCTGGAATTTTAGAATGTTGAATTTCCAGAAAATAATTTTCCTTACCAAAGATTTCCTGATGCTCTTTTATTATTTTTTCCGCTTGTTCTTCATTTTTATTGGCTAGAGCACGAGCAAGTTCGCCGCCCAAGCATCCGGACAGAGCGATTATTCCACTCGCATATTTGCGCAAGATTTCTTTATCCATCCGGGGCTTGTAATAATATCCTTCCAAATGAGAAATGGTTACCAGTTTAATTAAATTTTTATAACCTTCAAGATTTTTGGCCAGCAGGGTCAGGTGGTATCTTTTATTGTCCACACCCGATTCTTTATTCAGTCTGCCACGATTGGCAATGTAGGCTTCCACTCCGATAATCGGTTTAATGCCTTCTTTTTTAGCCAGTTTGTAAAATTCAATGGCGCCGTACAGATTGCCGTGGTCTGTCAGAGCCATGGCCGGCATGTTGAATTTCTTGGCCAAGGCGACCAAATCTTCCAGCTTTGAGAGCCCGTCGAGCAGGGAATAGTGCGAGTGAGTATGCAGATGTATAAAGCTTGCTTCCATTTTTCTATTATAGCTGTTTTATTATTTTTTGGTATAATGTAAAAGTGTGCCCAAAGATTTTGATAATTGGAATAAGGAAAAGAAAAACTTAGAAAATATAGGTCCAGAAGAGCTTCCTTTCCACGAAAGAGAAATTTGGTGGTGCTCTCTTGGTATAAATTTGGGTGATGAGCAAGATGGTAAAAACGAACTTTTTGAAAGGCCTGTGCTTATTTTAAAAAAGTTTAATAAAAAAGTTGCTTGGATTTTACCAATGAGCACAAAAACAAAAGAGGGAATTTATTATCACAATTATGAACACGACGGGCATACATTTTCAGTCATACTTTCTCAAGTACGGCTTATTAGCGTTAAGAGATTTCGTCGCTTTGTCAGAAAAATTTCACCAAACCAATTTTCTATAATCAAAAACAAATTGATAAATTTTCTCAAGTAAAACAAACGAAGCCCCCTTGCGGGGGCTTCTCAGTTGGCCTAATGGCCATTTGTGTCCTAAGTATAGCAGATCCATTCTCAATGTCAAATTAAAAAGCCACAATGGGTATTGTGGGATATAAAAATGTGGAAATAG
>JAHFNV010000008.1:16958-18802 GCA_023267115.1 Candidatus Nomurabacteria bacterium
GAAATTGAAATTGTGGCAGTGAATGATTTGGGTGATGTCACTAATATGGCGTATTTGCTTCAATATGACAGTGTTTACGGAAAGTGGGAACATGATGTTAAAATTAAAGGCGATAAGCTGGTAATTGATGTGCCCGCCTCCGCCAAGGCTTCGGCGGGTCCTCGAGAATTAAAAATTCTCTCGGAAAAGGACCCGAGCAAATTGCCGTGGAGAGCTTTGGGTGTTGATGTGGTGGTAGAATCCACTGGCCTCTTTGTTACCTATGCAGGCTCCAAAGTGCATCTAGATGCTGGAGCCAAGAAAGTAGTAGTGACTGCTCCAATGAAGGATGAACCAGAAGCGGGAGCAGGTGGAGCAACAGTACTGATGGGGGTGAACGAAGAAAAGTTTTCTACTTGTGTCATTACTTCTAATGCCTCCTGCACGACAAATGCCGCCAGTCCGTTGATTGCCATTTTAGACGAAGCGCTTGGCATTGAGAAAGCGCTTTTAAATACAGCTCACGCCTTGACCAATAGCCAACCGACGGTTGACAGTCCAAATAAACACAATATGCGAGAAGGCAGGGCCGGCGCGCATAATATTGTGCCCACTTCCACCGGCGCGGCCATTGCGGTGACTAAAGCGTTCACCAAACTGAATGGTCTTTTTGACGGCATTGCTATGCGGGTGCCGGTAATTGCCGGATCGATCGTGGATGTTACTTTTGTTTCCAAGAAAAACACCAACGCTGAAGAAGTAAATGAAATTTTAAAAAAAGCGGCCAAGGATGCTCGCTGGAAAGGAGTATTTTCTGTGACTGAAGAAGAACTGGTGTCAAGCGACATTTTAGGCAGTTCTTATGGATGTATCGCCGACCTTGGTCTCACTCGGGTGGTTGGAGGGAATTTAGTGAAAGTGATGGGTTGGTATGATAACGAAATGGGGTATTGTTATACGCTAGTGGAGCATGTAATAAAAGCAGGGAATTCAATAAAATAAAATGAAAATTTTTATTGGGGCGGATCACGCAGGGTATGAATTTAAGGAAAAACTCAAAAAGTATTTGAGTGATCTTGGGTTTGGATATGAAGTGGAAGATAAAGGTGCGTTTCAATATGATCAAAATGATGATTATCCGGATTTTGCCAGTTCCGTGGCGTTGGCAGTGATCCAAAACGACGGCAGTATGGGAATTATT
The DNA here is from genome assembly GCA_023267115.1 of Candidatus Nomurabacteria bacterium. GTDB lineage: Bacteria > Patescibacteriota > Minisyncoccia > Phycocordibacterales > UBA9973 > UBA9973. The sequence continues at coordinate 18,139 of JAHFNV010000008.1, forward strand.
CTGGGCGGTTCCGGGCAAGGCGAAGCAATGTGTGCCAACAGAATGGAGGGCGCGCGGGTGGCGGTGTTTTATGGTCCGAGGGAAGCAGTTCACCCTGTCGACCTGGCAGGTCGACAGGGTGTGGATGCCTTTGAAATTATTAAACTCTCCCGCGAACATAACGATGCCAACGTTTTATCTCTTGGTATGCGTTTTATTTCGGACGATGAAGCAAAATTTGCCATTGAACTTTTTTTAAATACAAAATTTAGCGGAGAGGAAAGGCATATTAGAAGAATTAAAAAATTTTAATAATGTTTATAAAAAATTATTATGATTGAGATTATCCCGGCAATATTGCCAAAGAACTACGAGGATTTAAAAAATAAAGTTGCTTTGGTGCGTGGAGTGGTGGCAGTCGTACAAGTAGATATTTGTGATGGAGTTTTTGTGAAAACTAGAAGTTGGCCATTTGAAAATACAAGGCAAGACCTTGTATTGGATACAAGGTCTTGCCTTGATATTCATTTTCAGAAAATTTTAAATGAGGAAGAGGGCATGCCATTTTGGCAAGATATTGATTTTGAGCTTGACCTGATGGTCGCGGATGCGGTAGAAAATTTTGATATTTATACTAAATTGGGACCGAAGAGAATTATTTTTCACTTGGAGGCGTACATTGCGG
>JAHFNV010000009.1 GCA_023267115.1 Candidatus Nomurabacteria bacterium
CCAGCGAAAAGCAAAAACGGGGCGGGAATTCATTTTCCCCACACCCCTTTTTCTTCCCGCCCCGCTCCGAGCGAAATCGTTGGGAAGCCTCCGCCTGCTCTGAAAGAGCAGAACGCCGAAAGCAAAATTTTCTTTACATTTTTTGTTTTTGCGCGCGCCGGACTTTTTAATCTTAAGGGAAAAGAAAATTTTGCTTGAAGCGTAGCCCCGCCTTTGGCGGGGCGCGGAGGCGTTCGCCAAGTTCAGCAATTTTTGCTAAAATGGGTTCGAGTGGAGTTGTATAAATACACCAGAAAAACAATATGAAATATCAAATAAGGGACAGCCGAATAAATAATTTTGTGATAGAGGGCGGACGTAAATTGCATGGATCAGTTTCGACGAATACTTCTAAAAATGGTTCAGTCGGACTTTTATGCGCCTCGCTTGTTAATAAAGGCAAAACTACTCTCCACGGCATTTCTAAAATTGAAGAAGTGTATAGAATTATCGAGATATTGGAAAGTATTGGAGTAAAAATAAAGTGGATCGGCCAACAATCCATTTGCATTATCCCTCCCCAAAAATTCAAAATAGAAAATTTAAACAAAGAAGCCGCCGTTAAAACTAGAAGCATTATAATGTTTGCTGGTCCACTGTTGCATTACTTTAAATCATTTTCTTTACCTCACGCCAAAGGTTGTAAACTTGGCAAAAGAACAATCGCTGCCCATATTTATGGATTAGAAGAATTAGGAGTGAAAATAAAAGTGACCGATCAAAATTATAAATTAAGCCATAGAAAACTAAGTTCGAATCAAATAATAATGTACGAATCTGGAGACACTGCTTGTGAAAATTTACTGACCGCCGCCGCACTAATTCCTGGTAAAACTGTGATTAAGTTTGCTAGTTCAAATTACATGGTCCAAGAAATCTGTTTTTTCTTAGAAAAATTAGGAGTGAAAATTGAAGGTATAGATACAACCACTATTTCAATTCATGGAATTGGTGAGATAAATAAAGATGTAGAATATTGGAACAGCGAAGACCCGATTGAATCAATGATGTGGATTACTGCTGCCATTGCCACCGATTCAAAACTACAAATAAAAAGGTGCCCAATAGATTTTTTAGAGTTGGAACTTTATAAGATGGAAAAAATGGGATTAAAATATAAAACTTCAAAAACTTACAAATCAAAAAATGGGCGAACAAATTTGGTTGATATCTCAATAAAACCATCAAAACTAAAAGCCCTGGAAGATAAAATCGAAGCTAGACCTTATCCTGGTATAAATATAGACAATTTACCCTTCTTTGGATTGATTGCTGCTTGCGCTCGCGGCCAAACTCTGATTCATGACTGGGTTTATGAAAACCGCGCAATTTATTTGACTGAATTAAATCGATTGGGTGCCAATGTTATCTTGGCCGATCCACACCGCGTTTTTATCCAAGGGCCTACTGAATGGAAACCAGCCCAGGTTGTCTGTCCGCCAGCCCTTCGCCCTTCAGTCGTTATAATGCTGGCCATGCTTGCAACTAAAGGCAAATCAATTCTTCGCAATGTTTATATGGTCAATCGTGGATATGAAGATATTGTTAAAAGATTCAACAACATTGGCGCAAAAATAAAATCTACAGAAGATTAAGATGAAAAAAATTGTTGTCATTCTAGGTCAAACTGCCACAGGCAAAAGTGATTTGGCTGTAAAAATCGCTAAGGCATTTGCGGTAAGCGGAGTCGAATCCGAAATAATTTCAGCTGATTCTCGGCAAGTTTACAAGGGCCTGAATATTGGCACTGGGAAAATTACCCAAAAAGAAATGCGGGGCGTACCACATCATTTACTAGACATAGTAAATCCAAAAAAAATATTTACGGCGGCAGAATTTAAAAAGTTGGCTGAAGAAAAAATAAAAGAAATCATAAAGCGGGGTAAAACGCCAATTATTTGCGGAGGTACCGGATTTTATATTGACGCTATTACCAAAGGCATAATTTTCCCAGAGGTTCCGCCAGATTACAAACTTCGAAACAAATTAGCATTAGTAAGCGACCGCTTGTTATTGCTAAAATTGAAAAAATTAGATCCAAGCCGAGCAAAAAATATAGACCCGAAAAACAAAGTTAGATTAATTAGAGCAATAGAAATTGCTAAGTATTTAGGCAAAACTCCTCCCATTACGGAGGCGACGCCTCCGTATGAGTTTATAAAAATAGGATTATACTTGCCAGCCGATAAATTAAAAAAGAAAATAGAAAAAAGAGTAAAGAAAATGTTTAAGCTAGGCCTGCTTAATGAAATCAAAAAATTAAGACGATCGGGTGTATCCAATAAAAGACTTAAAGAGCTCGGTTTTGAGTATTCGAATCCTACGCCAGAAAAAGTAATCAAACAAACTCTAAAATACGCCAAACGTCAAATAACCTGGTTCAAACGCGACAAAGAAATAAAATGGTTTGACGCGTCCGAGAAAGATTTAGCAAAGAAAGTTTTTACTAAGCTGTAAAATTTGCGGGTCCACTAGGACTCGAACCTAGGTCTGCTCTTTTGGAGAGAGATATTCTACCACTGAACTATGGACCCATCATAGCCCACCAGATTATAACAGAGTAAATAAGAAAATAAAATCTATTTCTTAATCTCTTTGTGCTTAGTTTGCTTCCGGCACCATTTGCAGTATTTTTTAAGCTCGATTTTTTCAGTGACCAGTTTTTTGTTTTTACTGGACCAGTAATTGATACGTTTGCACGTGGAGCAGGCAAGTTTTATAAGTCTATCTTGGGACATGGGTTGATCTTAATATAATTAAGCTCGAAAAGCAAATCATTTTATGAATCTTTTAATTTGTGGATTGATGCGATAAAAACGTTTGATAACTGGATTTATTCTGGTAGTAATCTCGTAATTTATTGTATCTGAATCTTGCGCCATTATATCAGCTTCAGCATAATGCCCATAGTCTCCGCCAAGTATAGCCACTTCGTCTAAAACTTTGGCTTTAACATCTGTTAAGTCTAAAGTAATCATGTCCATCGATACTCGACCAATCAATTTGGTTTTTTTGCCGTTAACATTAAATACACCTTTATTCGAAAGTAGCCTCGGGTAACCATGCCAGTATCCTACGGGGACTACTCCTAAAACCGAATCTCTTTTTAAAGTTTCAGTAAGGTCGTAACCTATTTTGCTCCCTTTCTTTATTTTTTTTATTTCAGTAATAATAGTCTTCCAAGAAAGTACTGGATGGAGTTTAATTTTTTTTTCAAATGCTAACTTCATTTCTTTTGAAGACCATAGGCCATACATGCCAATCCCTACTCGCACCATATCATAATGCAATTCTGGGAAAAAAGCCGTACTAGATGTTGCGCAAAGATGTCTGATGGGTTTGTAACCTATCTCTATTAACTTTTCATACCATTTATTTAAACGCTTAGCTTGTAACATTGTATACTCACGCCCGGCTAAATCTTCTCCTTTCGCTAAGTGGCTATAGATACCTTCAAGTTCAATATTTTTAACACCCTTTTTTGATTTCAGTAACTTTAAAACTTTTGACATGTCATTCATTAAAAAACCTTGCCTGCCAAGGCCAGTATCAACTTTTAAATGGATTTTAATTTTTTTGTTTAAACTAATTTTAAGCATGGCTTTAAGGTTTTCAATACCAGAAATAGTTATGGATATATTTTTACTAACAGCTTGCCTAAAGAAAAACGGTGAAACGTAACCAAAAACCATAATTCTGGCTTTTATGCCAACTTTTCTCAAATCCAACGCTTCTTGGAATGAATCTACGCCTAAAAAATTAATCCCTGTTTTTACCACCTCTTTAGAAAATGGCACCAAACCATGACCATAAGCGTTAGACTTAACTACTGCCATTAAAATAGTATCTTTATTAATTAGAGATTTAAAAGTTCTGTAATTTGCTTTTATAGCTTTTCGATCAAGTTCTACCCAGGTGCGCAGTTTTGATTTTTCGATCTCTGTCAGTTTCATAAAGTACTTTTTAATTTACCTTCTCTCTCAAATCTCTGTAGAGCTAGGTCGATCAATTTATCCAAAAGTTCCGGCAAAGATAAACCATTTGCTTGCCACATTTTTGGATACATACTGATCTCGGTAAATCCTGGAATTGTATTTATTTCATTTACCAATATTCTGCCATTTTTCTTTAAAAAGAAATCAATCCGACTCATCCCCTCACAATCAAGAGTTTTGAATACTTTGATTGCTAAATTTTGAATTTCTTTTATTTTTTGTCTTGAAATCACTGCCGGTATTTTAGATACAGACTTTGCGTCTATATATTTAGATTGGTAAGAATAAAATTCAGAGTTGGGAATAATTTCACCCGGAATTGAGGCGATCGGATATTCATTACCCAACACAGCACATTCTATTTCTCTACCTTCTACACCTTCTTCAATAATTATTTTTGAATCATATTGAAATGCATCTTTTAATGCTTTATTAAATTCTTTTTTATTTTTTACTTTACTTACGCCAACCGAAGAACCTAAATTGGCAGGCTTAACAAATACTGGAAGATTTAATATTTTAGAAACTTTTTTAAATGGCATATTCCCTCTGGGATGAAGAACGACAAATTTAGGAATAGGTATTCGAGCCTCTCTCAAAAGTCGCTTGGCAACATCTTTGTCCATCCCCACCGCAGAACCTAAAACACTAGGTCCAATAAAAGGCACCCCGGCCAATTTTAAAAATCCCTGCATGCTCCCATCCTCGCCAAATGGTCCATGAAGCACTGGAAAAACAACATCAAACTTTTTAATCTGATCTAAATAAAATTCCCCATTTCGGCCTATTTTAACCGGAGTTATTTTATACTTTTTTTTATCTAAAGCATTTATAATATTACGAGCTGACCTGACTGAAACTTCGTGTTCGGCTGATTTACCTCCAAAAAGTACCGCGACTTTTAGCTTCTTTTTCATCGTATTGGGAGTATGGCATTTTTAAAGTCTTTTGCAACATTCGTCAAACTTTTGTATCCACTTTTAGTAATTAAAATCATATCTTCTATGCGCACTCCGCCCCGACCTTTGAAATATAAACCTGGTTCAACGGTCATCACACATCCGGCCGGAATAATGTCTTCACTTTTGGGTTTGAAGTTCGGCCATTCGTGAATGACAGTGCCGACTCCGTGGCCGAGACCATGCTGGAAATTTTTCTTGCCAAACTTTTTATTTAAAAATCCACGGGCCGCTTTGTCTATTATCTTGCCCCTGCGTTCACCTTTTTTAATTAGATTCATGGCTCGATTTTGGGCTTCAAGCACTGCCAAATAAATTTTCTTTTGCTTGGCATTTGTTCTGCCCCAAAAGTAAGTGCGGGTCATATCCGAACAGTAATGATTTACCGTACAGCCAATATCAAACATTACGTTGTCGCCAACTTTTAGTTTTGTTTTGTTGGGCTGGTGGTGAATATGAGCTGTATTTTTGCCAAAGGCAACTATCGGCGGAAAGGAAAGTATCGGCGCGCCGTATTTTATGAAAGTTTTTTTTATCAGGTTTGCAATTTCTATTTCTGAAATCCCAGTTTTTAGTTTTACTACAATGTGTTGTAGTACTTTCTCGCTTATCCTTTGCGCTTTTATAATATTCGCCAGCTCTTTTTTGTTCTTGACCGCTCGAACTTCGTGGATTAATTTGGTTTTCATTTTTAAAACAACTTAACCACATCATGATAAGTTACTAAAAGCATAATAAATATTAAGATGCAGAAGCCAACGATATTAGCCGTGTTTGTAATTTTAGGATTAATGCGCGAACCCTTTATTTTTTCAATCAAGAGAAAGAAAAGCCGTCCACCGTCCAGCGCCGGAAAAGGCAGTAAATTTATAATCGTTAGATTTACCGAAATAAGAGCGGTAAATGAAAGCAAATATGTAAAACCAGATTTATAAGCACTGCCTATCATACCGACCAAACCGACAGGTCCGGTAATCGATTCAAGGCTTCCTTTACCTTGTAAACCATCCACAATTAGCGTATAAAGGCCCAAAACTGTGTTTTTAGTGATAAATAGGGTTACTTTCATACCTTTCAAAACCGCTGGGTATAATGACATTTTGGCTGTTCCTAGCATTAAAACAGCAGAAAACAAAATAAAAGCCAGTAAAAAATTGGCAAATACTCCGGCCAAAAGAACTATGGCTTGTTTATATTTTGGTTTATTTACAAAACTTCTTGCACTGTCGGGACCGTTAGTATTTTCCTCATTTGGATTCTCCCCAAAGATTTTAACAAAGCCACCTATTGGCAATAAATTAAAAGTGTATTCAGTCTCCCCTTTTTTAATGCCAAACAATTTTGGCGGAAAACCAAAACCAAATTCATCCACTTTTATATTGAAGCTTTTAGCCATCCAGAAATGCCCAAATTCATGAACCAGTACTAAGACAAATAATATAATTAGAAAAACAACAATTGACATGAATTTTAATTTTGCTAGAACTTAATTTAACATTTCCTTCTGTTTTTTCTCAAAACTGACTTCCAGATTTTTATTTGTTTCGTTTATAATTTTCTGCAAATCATCTTTGGCTTTGAATTTTTCATCTTCTGTCATTTTATTTTTTTTCTCTGCTGCTTGAATATCATCCCAAATTCTTTCACGCTCGCGACGAACAGCAATCCTCGCCTCTTCCAGTTTTTCTTTTAAGACTTTGACTAGGTCTTGCCTAGTTTCGGTAGTCAATTGCGGGAAAATAACTCTAATACCTAATTCATCGGTAGCTATCGATAATCCCAAATTGGAAAGGGTAATCGCTTTCTCAATCTCCTTAATTTGATTTTTGTCCCAGGGCGCGATGCGCAGAGTTTTAGGATCTTCAATGGAAACCGAAGCGATATTTTTAAGCGGCACACGCGAACCGTAGGATTCTACGAACACACTATCTAGGACCATTGGTGATGCCCGACCAATGTTCAGTTGGTTATATTCTTTACCCAAGAATTCTTCTATTTTCTTGAGTTCCATTTTAAAATTTGAAAAGCTGTAAGTCATGGTTCTATTGTAGCATAATTGCTACAGATTCTATTAGTGATTTCACTGATGAACCCGGCATGCGTAAATATTCCCGAACTTTAAAAATATGGTTAAAAACTTGAATATCGTGAATATCAAGGGTAACCCTTGATACTAATTTATTGTTATGTAAAATAAATTCAAGAGAATTCAGAAATTTCAACGCTTTTGAACGAGTAGAATCTAACACTATATCTTCTTCATCTTCTGTTTCAGTTAGTAATTCTTTTATAAAATTAATTCTATTTTGTAATGACATAGTTATAAATTTCTCTGCGCCTTTTTGTTCTTCTACTAGGTCTTGCCTAGTAGAAATTAAATAAAATCTAGAAACTAAAGTTCTGAGGAGAGCATCAGCATCCGGGACAATTAGAAAAAAATGCGTATTCTCTATCGGCTCCTCAAACATTTTAAGCAAAGTATTCTGCGCTTCCAGTAAAAAATTATTAGCGGAAATTATAAAAATCTTCTTCTCTTTTGAAAATCCTTTTTCTACTGCCAAAGATTTAAGATTACGCGCATCTTCAATCTTAAAAGAATCTAAGGATATGTGGCAAAAATCTGGATTACCAAGAATTTTTATTCCCAAACTTTTAATGAATGCGGAAATTTCTGGCACAACCTTTTCTCGCGTGCCTTCTATCAAATATGCGTGATGCAAATTATTTTTATCTAAATGTTTGAGTAAGTTCATATTCTACTTTTTACTAAGTACTGCTTTTTTATACACATCCAAATGATCGAGCGCTATACCAGTGCCTTTGACCACGCAAAAAAGAGGATCTTCAGCAATAGTGGCTCTGACGCCGGTTTTTCGATAAACTAAATCACTAAAATTTCGCAGTTGCGATGATCCACCGGTCATGGTAATGCCATGATCCATAATGTCCGAAGCGAGCTCCGGTGGAGTTTTTTGCAGCACATCTTTAATAGCTTTTATTATTTGTTTCAACTCTCCGTCAATCGCATGCACTATTTCATTGGTTGAAACCTGCGCCGATCGAGGCAAACCTTGAATAAAATCTCTACCTTTAATCGTAACATAAAGTTGCTCTTCTAAAGGCACAGCCGCGCCGATTTTTATTTTTACTTCTTCGGCTGTCCTGTCGCCGATGGCCAAATTAAAAGTTTTTTTAATGTAATCGGCGATTGCTTGATCAATTTTATTGCCAGCGCACTTTACCGAAGTGGAAGCCACAATACCACCAAGCGATATGACCGCCACGTCCGTCGTACCTCCACCAATGTCCACCACCATATGTCCTTTGGCTTCGTTGATTGGAATACCAGCACCAATAGCCGCCAAAATAGGCTCTTTGACCACATAGGCATTTTTGGCTCCAGCGCGTATAGCTGCTTCCACCACCGCTCGACGTTCGGTGGAAGTAACTCCAGCCGGCACTGAAATCATCACATCCGGCTTAAAGAGATTAAATCGCCCCAAGGCTTTGTTTATAAAATAACGTAGCATTGCCTCGGTCACCCGATAGTCGGCAATCACTCCATCTTTCATTGGGCAGTAAGTAATGATGGATTCAGGCGTCTTACCAATCATATCTTTCGCTTCGAATCCTATGGCTAAAATCTTGTTATCCTGCTCAGAAACGGCTACTACTGAAGGCTCATTTAGGACTACTCCCTTGATCGGCAAAAATACCAGGGTATTGGCTGTACCCAAATCGATACCTAATTTCCTTGAAAAAATGACCATAAATGGAATATATCATACTTGTGTTAGAATTAAAACATGCCTAAAAAAACTAATAAAGAAACCGGAAATCCATTTTTTGGCTATCTTAAAAATCTTAAGAAATTTAAAAAAAAATGGAAAAATAAAAAAAAGATTAATCCAATTCATGAAATTGTGAATACTTATTATGAGATGCAAGGCTGGGACAAAAAGCCAAAAAGTTTTTTCAAGAAAAAAGAAAGGAGCTATGGAAAACTTGCATACGAAGCCAAAAAATTATACGAGGTTCTAGATAAAAATCTAGATGATTGTATTTGGGCGCTAGACCGAATGAAATATTTAGCCGAGAAAGGCAAATTTAACTGGTCCATCAGCACTTGCTTGAAACATAAGAAAATGTGAAATCAATTTATTAGTATTGCTTTTTGCGTGGATAATTAGAACCTGGATTGAGTCCAAACGGCTCATCGTCCGAATTTTTTTTTCTACGAGGCGGTTTCTTTCTCAACGCTTTTAGTTCATAAATGACTTGTTTTTTTGCGTCTTGAGAAATCTGCCAAGCTTTCTGTAATTCAATCAAGTTTATTGCATAAATCTCAGCGATTTTAGGAAGCATTTCTACATTGGGCAATTTTTCATCGTTTTCCCAGCCAAATATTGTTGAATTACTAACACCCAAACTGTTTTTAATTTCTTTACGAGTTTTGGCAATTTTTTGGGAGCGATATTCATACAAGAGATTCCCAAAAACTTTTATTTTCCTCCTGATATCTTCCAAATTTTCTATTTCTGTTCTTGGCTCTTTTGGATTTTTATTCAGGCCTTCCATATTATCTCAATACTATCATAGATATTTTATGCTGCAAGCACACGTGTACGGAGACGGATACGGAGGCGAGTGTACGGAGGCAACGCCTCCGTATTGCTTATGAAACAACTACCGTGAACTCCCCTCTTTGTTTTTCAAGATTTTGTTTTAAATAGTTCAAAAGTTCGGCTGATGAGCCGGTTTTAAATTCTTCATAGATTTTTGTAAGCTCGCGAGCCAAGCAGACTTTTTTGTCTGGACAAAATTTTTGCAAGGATTCCAGGGTTTTTAAAATCCGATGTGGAGACTCATAAAACACCATCGTTCTTTCCGCTTGAGCTATTTCTTTAAATAAAGTTTCCCTGCCCTTTTTGTGCGGCAAAAATCCTAGAAAAGTAAATTCATGCGTTGGCAGTCCCGATGCCGAAAGTGCAGTAATTACCGCCGAAGCTCCTGGAATAGGAATCACTTTTATTGCTAGGTCTTGCCTAGCAACGATTTGGGAAACGAGTAATGCTCCTGGATCAGAAATTCCAGGCGTGCCAGCGTCTGAAACTAATGCTAAATTTTTTCCTTCTTCTAATAATCCAAAAATTTTATCTGTTTTAGAAAGCTTACTTTGCGCGTGATAGCTCATGGTCGGCTTGTTTATAGCATATTTTTGCAAGATCTTTTTCGTCTCCCGCGTATCTTCGCACAATATCAAATCAACATTTTTTAGTGTTTCAATAGCTCGAAAACTAATATCCCCCATATTGCCTATCGGCGTAGCCACTACGTAAAATTTTGCCATCCAGATACTAAAATTTTAAATTATTAATTTTAACGGTCATTTTCTATACTTTTTTAATCGCCACTTATCAGCTATTTTAACACGGGTTAGGGATCGCTCTAGCTCGGCTTCAAAATGCTCAAAATCAACCACTTCTTTATTTTCCATCTGTTTCTTTAATTCTAGGGCTCGGGCTTTTGCTTTCTCTATGGCCAGGTCAGAAAGCTCGGAGAGATGCTCGGCAAAATCGGCCAGAACAGCAACAGCAGTAATCTTATCTTCACTTTGTTTGACTTCCACAAATCCACCAGCAACAGCCATTGGCACATACTCACCATTAACAACAGCCACCACATCACCAGAAGCCAAACCCGCAATCAAAGGAATATGGTCTGGCAAAATCGTGATTTCTCCTAAAGTGGTCGGCAAGCTAACTTGGTCCACCATTTCTTCTAAGACAAGCTTTTCGGGTGTTACGATTTTTAGTTTTAATTGTTTGGACATAATGTTTATTTCAAAAATTAAATAGTTCTCGAGAAAAGCCTTGCGCAGGAGCTTAGAAAATAAAGGAAATACTCTGACTATTATTTTCTTGAGCGACGAGCAGTTCGCTGGCAAAGCTTTGTCAGATAGATTGCTTTTCAAGAGAAGCTATTTAATTTTTGAAGAACCTATTAAAAATTACAATGCGCCCTTCATATAAAAATCACTTTCTGGTTTACTATCATGCTTGCCATCCAGAATTTCCTTAAAAGAACGAATGGTCTCGGCCAGCGGCACATAAACACCTTTGGTTCCGGTGAATACTTCAGCCACAAAAAATGGTTGCGATAGAAATTTTTGGATTTTGCGCGCGCGCGCCACCAATTCTTTGTCAGTTTCTGATAATTCTTCCATACCTAAAATGGCAATAATATCTTGCAAATCTTTATAACGTTGAAGTACTCGTTGTACTTCTCGGGCAACTTGGTAGTGCGGAAGACCGACAATATTTGGGTCAAGAATAGTAGAAGAGGAATCAAGCGGGTCAACGGCCGGATAAATACCTATTTCGGAGAGCGAGCGATTAAGAACGACTGTTGAGTCCAAATGAGCAAAAGTAGTGGCAGGAGCCGGATCAGTCAGGTCGTCCGCTGGCACATACACAGCTTGCACTGAAGTCACTGAGCCTTTGTCGGTAGAGGTAATGCGTTCTTGTAAACTTCCCATTTCTGTCGAAAGAGTAGGCTGATAACCAACTGCCGAAGGAATGCGACCCAACAGAGCCGACACTTCAGAACCAGCTTGAGTGAAACGAAAAATATTATCAATAAACAAAAGCACATCCTTGCCTTCCACGTCGCGGAAATATTCTGCCATGGTAAGTCCAGAAAGGGCCACTCGCAGTCGTGCGCCCGGTGGTTCATTCATTTGTCCAAAAACCATGGCTACCTTATCAATAACTCCAGATTGTTTCATCTCGTGATAAAGATCATTTCCTTCACGAGTACGTTCACCCACCCCAGCGAAGACTGAATAGCCGCCGTGATTGGATGCGATATTATGAATAAGCTCTTGAATAACGACGGTTTTGCCTACCCCAGCACCCCCAAAAAGTCCCACTTTGCCTCCTTTCAATACTGGGCAAATAAGATCAATGACCTTGATGCCAGTTTCTAAAATCTCAATTTTAGTTGCTTGAGCAACATACTCTGGGGCCTTGCGGTGGATGGGAAGTCTTTTTTCTGTCACCACTAATTTACCATCGTCAATATTTTCACCCAAAACATTAAATATACGACCAAGCGTTGCTTGACCAACGGGCACAGAAATCGGCACACCAGTATTCACAACTTCCATCTCACGAGATAGACCATCGGTGGAATCCATGGCCACGGCGCGAACTATGCCAGCGCCTAAGTGCTGTTCCACTTCTAAAATTAGTTTTTTTTGTTTTTCTTTTTGGTCTTTGACTATCTCTAGCGCACTATAAATATCCGGCAAATTTTCTCCGAAGTCTACATCTACCACTGGTCCGATTATTCTTTTAATTTTTCCTGTACTTTGCATAATTTCAATAATTACTTTATAACTTTTTACCTTACAACTTTCAACTCACAGACGTCATACCAGCGCTAATTTCGGATATTTCTCTGGTAATATTCGACTGCCTCGCTTTATTAAAAACCAAAGTTAAATCGTCAATCATTTCTGCCGAAGCCTCAGTTGCATTTTTCATGGCAACCATGCGGGCTGATTGTTCGGAAGCGTTTGATTCGAGTAACATTTGGTATATTTGCATGCGGGTTAATTTCTCGGCCAGGGTGGGTATGATGGTTTGATAGTTTGGTTCAAAAATAAATTCATTACTGGCATTTTGTGGTGTTTTACTTTTACTTAAAATCATATTGACATCAACCGGAAGAACTTGGTTGATAAATGGTGTCTGTAAGAGCCCTGATAAAAAGTGAGTGTATATCACAAAAACCCGATCAACCTCTCTGTTTTTATACATTTGAATCAGTAAGTCTGCTATGGGTCTTATATCTTGAAATCGTACCGCATCCGGAAATTCGGAAAAGGAAGCAATCATACTTTGGCCTAGACGTTTCAGTATTACTTCACCTTTGCGACCAATGGCAATAAAATCAACTTTTTTGCCTTTATTCTCTTTTAAAAAATTCACCACTTGTCTTGCGACTTGTGAATTATATCCGCCACACAAACCTCTGTTAGAAGTTATTAGAACTATTAAAATACGATTCACTTCACGAATTTCAAAAAGTGGATTATTATTTTCTCTACTAATATTAGAGAGAGACTCTAAAATCTCTATTGAATATTCCGAGTAAGGGCGCGAAGATAGGGTGACGTTCACCGCCCGCTTCATCTTGGCAGCAGCCACCAGCTCCATTGCTTTGGTGATTTTCTTGGTGCTCTTCACACTCTTGATTCTTCTTTTAATTTCTTTTGTCCCGGGCATAAAAAATTAGGTTCTAGGTTCTAGCTAAAAAGTTATTTTTAAATTCTTCAATCGCGTTTTGAAGTTCAGTTTCTCCGGTTTCAGTCCACATTTTTGTCTCCTCAATATCTTTATAGAACTTTTTAGCATTCTTTTCAGTATATTCTATCAAGCCTAGCTCAAATTCTTTTATTTTTTCAAGAGGTACATCATCCATAAAACCTTTGGTGAGAGCATACAGCACAATCACTTGATCTTCTATTTTCATCGGGGCGTATTGGGGTTGCTTAAGTATTTCCACTGCTCTTTTGCCGCGCTCCAATTGTTTTTTAGTATTTTCATCAAGATCAGAACCAAATTGGGCAAAGGCTTCAAGTTCGCGATACTGGGCCAAGTCTAATTTGAGTGTGCCAGCCACTTTCTTCATCGCTTTAATCTGGGCGCTGGAACCAACACGCGACACTGAAGACCCAACATTTACCGCTGGGCGAATACCTTTATAGAAAAGATCTGTTTCTAAGAAAATCTGTCCATCGGTAATGGAAATAACATTGGTCGGAATATAAGCGGAGATATCTCCAGCTTGGGTTTCAATAATTGGCAAAGCGGTAATCGATCCGCCACCATATTTTTCATTTCTGCGGCAAGCGCGCTCAAGTAATCGAGAATGTAAATAAAAAACATCGCCTGGATACGCTTCTCGGCCAGGCGGACGGCGAAGTAAAAGAGAAATTTCTCTATAGGCGACAGCATGCTTGGAAAGATCATCATAAATAATAAGCACGTCTTTACCTTGATCCATAAAATATTCGGCAATTGAAACTCCAGTGTAAGGCGCAATGTAGGAAAGCGGAGCTGCTTCGGAAGCACCAGCTGAAACAATGACGGTGTAATCCATCGCCCCACCCTCCGCCAGCCGCATCTGTAGTTTGCGAAGTTTAGAATCTTTTTGACCAATAGAAACATACACACAAATCATGTTCTGGCCTTTTTGATTTAGAATCGTATCAATAGCGATGGCCGTCTTGCCAGTCTGACGATCACCGATTAGGAGCTCGCGCTGTCCTCGGCCAATCGGAATAATGGCATCAATAACTTTTATACCGGTAGCCACCGGTTCGCTGACACTAAGGCGAGTAACCACCCCTGGAGCCACCTTTTCGATTGGATAGGTTTTAGTTGCTCGAATAGCACCCTCTCCATCGATAGGCATACCTAAAGCGTTCACCACTCTTCCCAAAATATTATCGGAGACTGATATTTCAAGTATTCTTCCGGTTGCTTTAACTTCATCTCCCTCTTTAATTTTAGAAAAATCACCTAGAACAATGACACCGACCGCATCTTCTTCTAAATTAAGGGCTACTCCTACTTCACCATGAGGAAAAGTTACCATCTCTGATAATTTTATATCAGACAGACCTGAAGCTTTAGCGATTCCGTCAAAAACTTCAATCACCTTGCCAACCTTTTCAATCTTCAGTTGGCTTGAAAAATTATCTATCTCTTTTATTAAATTGTCTACAATGTGGCTGCGACTCATTTATTTATTCGTATGTGCCTATTCGTTAAGGCTATTCGCATACTAAATATGCTTCTAATTGTTTAATTTTATTTTTAACACTCAAATCAATAACCTCATCTTTTACTTCCATCCTTATTCCGCCTAATAATTCTTCATTCAATTCTTCGATCAGGTTAACTTCCTTGGATAAATAACGTTTCTTTAATAAATGAACCAGGCTTTTTCTAGAATGATTTTCTAATTTTTGAGCGCTTGATACTTTGACTATAGTTATACTTTCCTCTTTATTAATTATTTCTCTTAAGGAGGAAAGTATGCCTCCAACTTTTGAAAGCAAGTGTTTACGATAAATAAAATCCACTACCCTTTTTAGTCCTTGAGAAAATTCTATACCCTTTTTATCTTTTAAGGACAAATAAATGGCGCGAGCTATGTCATTGTTAGATATTTGGGTCATGATTTACAATAAATTGTTGAGTTCTTTGATTGTTTGCTCATTCAAGGGCGTATTAACCCTCTCACCAAGTAACTTTTCGGCTATTTTTACAGCTACTGATACAATCTCTCCTTTAGCCTGAGCCACCATTTTAATTTTCTCATTTTCTAGAGTTTTTTTGCCATTCTCAATCATGCTAGAAACTTGTTTCTTTGTATCTTCCAACATCAGTGCTTTTTTATGTTCCGCTTCTTTTTTACCTTCTTGAAATATTGTGTTGGCCTCAGTGCGAGCTTTAGCTAGAACTGTTTCATATTCGGCCTTCGTTTTTTGAAGCAAGATAGCATTCGACTTTGCATCATTAATCCCTTTTGATATCTTCTCGGCCCGTTCGTTCAACAATTTGATTAAAAACTTCAGAGCAAAAAAATACAACACCACCACCACAACCCCAAAATTAATTACTTGGGCAATGATGATTTTCCAATCTATGTGAAATGTGGCAATAATGGACTCCATAAATTACTTAGTAGTCGGACTACTAAGTGACTACTAAGTTCTAAATCGAAAATGCAATAACCAGAGCGTAAATGGCGATTGCTTCCGCGAAAGCGCAAGCTAAAAGCATCGGCACTAAGATCTTGCCAGCTGCTTCTGGATTACGACCAATCGACTCCATAGCTTTCGAGCCAATCATGCCTATGGCCACAGCTGGGCCAATCGCCCCCACCGCCATAACAATTGCTTTTGCAAAAAATGTTGTCATGTGATTAATTTTATATATTATTAATAATCTTCGACACTTTATCTACATGTCCTTCTTCAGGCTCTTCATGATCACTGGCCGCAATGGTAAAATATACAACCAAAAGAATTGAAAATATCAGGGCTTGAATCACTCCGACGAGTATTTCCAGAAAAATGAACGGTACCGGAATAAGGTAAGCCACTAGAGCGGTCATTGACACTAAAAGCACTTCGCCGGCGAAAACATTTCCGAAAAGACGGAAAGAAAGCGAAGCGACTTTGGCAAACTCGCCGACAATTTCAATCAAACCCACAAAGAACGTAATGGGAGCGACAATCACCACTGTCGGCTCTTTCCATATTTTGGCTGGTATCTGTCCCAGCACTTTCAGATTAACATATTTATTAAAAGTTTTCCAGATACCGATTGAAAAAATACCAAAGATATTTGCCCCAATGACGGCCATTATGGCAAGAGCAATAGTAGTGTTGATGTCAGCCGTGCCTCCACGCAAAAACGGAATAAAAACCAGTCCATGTTCAGCTTGCTCAATAATTCCAAATCCGCCCAAAGGTAGAAGCCCAAGCCAATTATTCACCAGAATAAAAAAGAAAACACAAATAGCGATTGGGAAAATTTTTATGGAAATTTCTCGATTATTTGTAACTTGGTCACATAGGTTTAACGCCCCGTCTATAATAATTTCAAAAATATTTTGCAACTTATTTGGAATTTCACGAAGTTTAAAACGTAACACTAGAGCCAAAATCATAAGCACTAAAACCGCCAGCCAACTGACTAAGAGCGCGTTGGTAATGGCAAAACCTTGATAGTGAAAGACCGGCTCGGCGAAGAGGGTGGTGTTGTGAGAAATATTTTGGCTTAAATTAATTTCCATTATTTTTTATTTTCTGCATATAATTTTTAACCACTTTCACAATACCAAATATTGTGATTAAAAATGCAAAAAAAGCCAATGAAAGAAATATCGACGGACTAGTACCATAATGCCCATCCAATTTCTTGCCCAAAATAAGTGCACCTACGATAGGCACCACAATCCAGGCCGAAATCTCACTAAACACTTGCACTCCGGCAACCCAAGATGGTTTATTTGAATTGTTTTGATTGTCAGCCACAAAAGTAAAAAGCTTTCAAGCTTTTATATAGTATAAGAGAAAAACAATGGCGATGCAAATTGTGAGCGTGGATGGGATCGAACCATCGGCCTCTGTCTTATCAGGACAGCGTTCTACCACTGAACTACACGCTCTCGTCCGAAAACTATATCAAAAAAGGCTATTTTGAGCAAACTCCCGACTGCTTGCAATTTTGCTCCATTGTGATAATATGACCAGATAATTTAATTTTCATTAAAAGCAGGATTTAGGGTAACCTTTTGGCGAAACAGCCGGAAAACCTAAACCTTTTATCCGCTTTTGGGCGGATATTTTATTTTAAGTTTTTTATGAGCAAAGGAAAAATAATAGAACCTATCCACGATACTTCACATAGCGAAGCAAATGAGGAAAATCTAGTGTTAAAATCAATTGTTGATCGCAGTTTAAACAGACCAGGAGTTGATTCATTAATAGAGGGTCCGGTAATTTTGATAGAAAAATCATCTGTCTTCGTTGACTTGTCGCCTTTTGGCACCGGTATTATTTACGGGCGCGAATTTATTAATGCCAAAGACATTATTAGAAAAATAAGCCTGGGCGATACGATCAAAGCAAAAGTCGTTGAGGTTGAAAATGAGGATGGTTATACAGAACTTTCGCTGAAAGAAGCCAAACAGGCGTTGGCCTGGAGCGAAGCGGAAAAAGCCATCAGGGCAAAAACTGTTCTGAACCTAGAAATAAAGGACGCTAATAAGGGCGGACTGATTTTGGAATGGCAAGGCATCCAAGGATTCTTGCCCGCTTCTCAATTGAAAGCTGAACACTATCCTCGGGTGGAAGATTCGGATAAAGATAAAATATTGAAAGAACTAAAAAAATTAGTTGGACAAAAAATTTCAGTGATGATTATTTCTACTATGCCGAAAGAAGGCAAATTAATCTTTTCTGAAAAAGACAACAACCCCGAAGAAAAAAAGGAAATTTTAAGCAAATATAATATCGGTGACAGCCTGGATTGTATGGTAGCTGGTATTGTTGACTTTGGAGTATTTTTAAAATTGGAAGATAATTTAGAAGGCTTGGTACATATTTCCGAATTAGATTGGGGACTGGTGGAAGACCCACGCAGTATGTTTAAAATTGGAGATCAAGTAAAAGCTAAAGTGATAGAAATTAAAGACGGCAAAATTTCTCTTTCCATTAAGGCGCTCAAGGAAAATCCTTGGAAAGAATTTGAAGGAAAAATAAAAAAAGGAGACATTATTAAGGGAGTGGTGATTAAATACAACAAACACGGCGCTTTGGTTTCCATCAAGGAAGGTGTAGCTGGATTAGTCCATAATTCGACTCTCGGTGGAGAAATCAAACTTCGCGATAAGTTGGAACTCGGTAAAAATTACAATTTCCAAATAACTCTTTTTGAACCTAAAGAACACAAAATGACTTTGGTGCATTTGGAATAGAAA
>JAHFNV010000010.1 GCA_023267115.1 Candidatus Nomurabacteria bacterium
ACTCTCGGTGGAGAAATCAAACTTCGCGATAAGTTGGAACTCGGTAAAAATTACAATTTCCAAATAACTCTTTTTGAACCTAAAGAACACAAAATGACTTTGGTGCATTTGGAATAGAAAAAATGTCAAAGAGTCTCTTTGACATATGACATGGAGATTATTTTTTTAGTTTTTTAGCCTTCTTCTTCAGATATTTTTTGCGTTCGGTCTTAGTCATGCCTTGTAGCATAGCAGTCTCCTTAGCAACTTTTTTCTTTCTATCATATAATTTTTTCAATCCATAAGTAACTCCTCCTAGAGCTGTCACTGCTCCAGCGCCAACTGCAACGTCGCCCCAGGGAAATTGTTTAGGTAATTGATTCTGGGTTTCCACTAATGGGATATTTGGCAGATCAACCGGAATGGGCCTACCTTGGTAAGCAAAATAAGCTGCGGAAAAATCCTGCGCATAATTTTTTTTGTGAACTTCCATGGCCTTGTCCGCCAATGTTTCAAATAAATGCGGATTGCTAAATAAATTAGGCAAGTTTAAAATAATTTGGTTATCCACGGACACTGGTGATTTTGAATCAATGGTTATGGCGTAGTTAGATGGATTCCCCTTAATGATATTTATAAAACGGTCAATGCACCAATTTGCAGCTGTGTCGTGAGCAAAATCCTGTTGCACTCCTGACGCTAAATACCCAAGATGCCCCATTAATGCGTTTTCTTTAAATTTCGAAAGTTTGTACTCGGTTAACATAGCGTCTATTTCGTCGTGAGTCTTAGAATTAGCTTCGTGAATAGAATATTCTTTATCTTCTGAGACCGTAGGAGGCTTAGTGATTGCAAATTCCTGTAACTTTTTATAATGATATAAGTGACCGGTTTCATGAGACAATAAAGTATCTCTCCGAACCATCAGGCGCTCTTTTGGATAGTGGTTAAGAATTTTTTTGGCTGCCATTGTAGCGGCCATCTGCCTTTGGTCGACGCTGGATGCGACTGTCTTAAGATATTGGCTTTCATTAAGATTTGAAAAAGCATTTTCAAGCTGGCTAAGAGAATCCTTGTCTTTTTGCTCTTCTGTTTTATCCGGATCAGTAAAGAAAATATTTTGAAAATTTGTGCGAGATTGCCAACGAGGGTCAAAACTTTCATAAGCCTCTTGACGTGTGCCTAAATCGAGAGGAATAATAGAGAATACATCGCGTTTTATTTCTTCACCCCATACAGAAACAAACTCGCTTTGCTTATCCATAATTTTGTGAAAACTAACCAAACAGGTAAGGTTCAGCGCGCCTTTTTGGTCTGAATATGTGAGCGTGAATGGATGAACAAAAATTCCGTACTGTGCAAGATAATCAGGAAGCTCGTAAGCTAAAGCGTAATTTACATCCTGCCGGGAATAGCTACCTTTAAAATTAAACTTGTCCTTAAATAAATTCCAAAATTCAACTGGCACGGTGTCTAGTTGGGCTGGCTTAAAACCGAAAGTCTCAATCTTGGTGCCGGATCCTGCTCTGCCTCTAATAGGTAAAGCTAAGGCAAGGCCATTTTGAAGTTCAATGGTTTTTTTTATAAAATCCCTCACTTCCTCGGTAAGTGGCTTGGGTTGAGCTGGAAAATCAATTTTATTAATAACTATTTCCGTAAAATAAGGATCATACTCCAATCTTTGGCGCTTGAGTTCCTGCGCATTCTGAACTCCTATATTTTTTTCTTGTCCCTGCGCTCCGGTCATTTGCTCGCCCACCAAAAGTCCACCAGCCACACCTGTGGCCGTTTTTAAAAACTCTCTTCTATAGCCTTTACTCTGTCCTGAACTAAAAGATTCTTTTGCCATAAAAGAATTATAACAAAAAGATCACCAAATCAAAATAAAGCATATAGCTGAATTTTTGATTTCTGTATTAGCTATTAGAGTTTACTCCCAGATCTTCTGGACCAATCATATTCATGATAGACATCACTTGCTTGGCATAATTGGGAACAATGGAAGGCGGATTGTAGGCGCGCAAGATCTGCTTGATAGTTTTGTCAGCATAGTGTGTGGCCGTATTAGGATTGTTGCCACCCAGATTTTTAGCCACGGTTTCAATCGCCTCGATATCAGATTTAAAACTGATTTTACAGGAACCCCAACCGAAAAAGTTATGAGAGACTCTAGTACAATCATTTTTACCTCCGGTTGATTCTCGAACAGCGATAGCCGGCAACAGACGCCAGTCAATGTTGTTCTTGTCTGCCTCAATAGCCATTTTCATACCCATACCTTCAAGTGGCATATTGCGTAAGCTAAAATAGGCGTTTATAGCTTCCGCCTGTATTTTTAGGGTTTTGGCCTGTATATTAGCCTCGGAATCAATAGCTTGGTTAAAAGTTAAAGAGACCTCGGCAGTATTAAATTTTTGTGATAATACAGTTTGGGAAGGCATTATTGTTATCATCGGCAAAAGGATCAATGACTCCACAAACCGTAATTTTTGATTTTTCATATAGAGCGGCTGTGTCCTGTGCCCGCCTGAAACTAAAAAACCCTTATCTAACAAGGCTTCCACCTTATATGAAGGGTCTTATATAGATACTAGCATGAAAACACTTTATCGGCAACCTTATAAGCTTCACCTGCCCCCATCGTTACAAAAACATCATTTTTACCAAGATTTAACCCCTTTACAAAATTTTCGGCTGATTGAAAATTGGGAAAAGCTTGGGTCTCGGTTCCTGTCTCCAAAATAGCTTGCGCCAACTTCTCGCTCGAAACACTGGGGTCTTTATTTTCTCTGGCAAAATAAATGGGGAGCAAGAGCACTCGATCAGCCTGTTTGAAACTCTTGGCAAAATCATCAAAGAGCGCTTTGGTCCGACTGTAGAGGTGTGGCTGGAAAATTATGGTGATTTTTTTAGGCGAAGGATACAACTCACGCAAAGCTTGCAAGCTGGCTTTTATTTCTGTCGGATGATGGGCGTAATCGTCATAAATTATTACTCCTTCCTTAGTTTCTGCTCTTTTCTCTAAACGACGCCAAGTGCCGGAAAAACCGGCTAAAGATTTTTGAATAATTTCCTCTGGAATATTTAATTTCTCTGCTACGGCATAGGCCGCGGCTGCATTAGCTCTATTGTGCTCTCCAGGTACGGATAATTTTGGAACCACCGCATGCTGCGGGGCCCCGCCAGAGGCGGTGGCTTTTTTAAAATATTTTGAATAATCCGTAATCGTATTTTTACTCTGTAAAAGAAATTTAGCAAAAGCATTCTGGATATCTGCCAAATTTTTATAATAATCTAAATGGTCGGCTTCGATATTGGTGACAACAGCGATATAAGGATAGAAGTTTAAAAAATGACGATTATATTCATCTGCCTCTACTACCAGCCATTTACTTTTACCCGAGCGGAAATTGCTTTGAAATTTTTTCACAAAAGAACCGACAATGACTGTCGGGTCTAGTCCTGCGTCCACAAGAATCTCGGCTATCATAGCCGTGGTAGTAGTTTTGCCATGCGTGCCAGCCACGGCAATCACTTTGTATTCTTTGGCAAAAATTCCTAGCGTTTCAAAATAACTCAAAACGGGTTTGCCGGTTTCTCTGGCTTGTGCAATAATTTCTGGACCACGATGGATCCAAGCATCGCTAAAAACATACAAATCCGCCCCCTCTTTCGCTAAAGCTTCAGCGGGCAAGTTCGGTAGAAGAAATATTTTTACTCCGGCGGAACGCAGTGGGTCCAAAGTCTTCGGGCTTTCTTCGTCATTCACACCTGATACTTCCATACCACGAGAAATGGCCATTTTGGCCAAGGCTGAAATCCCAATTCCGCCGATGCCGATAAAGAAAACTTTTTTGATTTTGGATAGGTCTAAATCCACGATAATGAAAATATAGCACAAATCTTTAGTTGTGCTAAGATAGAAAAATGAAAATTGGAATTTTTGATTCTGGCCTTGGGGGACTGATCATTCTTAAAGCAGTAAGAAAATTGATGCCAGAATATGATTATGTTTATTTGGGTGATACTAAAAGAGTACCTTACGGCAATAAATCACCTCAAGCAATTTTCAAACTTACTAAAAAAGCAGTTAACTACCTTTTCCGCAAAGAGAATTGTGCTATTGTCTTGATTGCTTGCAATACCGCTTCTGCCAGAGCTTTGCGAAAAATACAGCAAGAATATTTGCCAAAAAATTTCCCGAACAGAAAAGTGCTTGGAGTTCTAATTCCTGCCGCGGAGATGGCTTGTGTTTATGACAGTGTCGGTATTTTAGCGACAGTTGGCACAGTAGCTTCAAAAACTTTCCCAATAGAAATAAAAAAACTAAATAATCAGGCAAAAGTATTTCAAAATGCGGCGCCAAGACTTGTGCCACTGATCGAAGAAGGAAAAAATGAGTTGGCCCTGCTTTGGCTGTTAAAATATTTGAAACCTCTCCTGCAAAAGAAAATAAGAGCTTTGATTTTGGGCTGTACTCATTATCCGATATTGAAGCGAGAAATTAAAAAAATTCTGCCTAAAAATGTGAAAATTATTTCACAAGAAGAAATAGTGCCGAGAAAATTCAAAGAATATCTCGCTCGACATCCAGAAATCACCAAGCAAATTTCTAAAAAGAAAGATTTGAGGATTGTGATAACAGAGGAAACATCAAACTTAAAAGTATTAATCAGGAAATGGTTCGGCTCGGCTATTTCAATCGTTTTATTATCTTCATAAACTGATCCCCTCGATCATATTCATTATGAAACATATTAAAAGAAGCAAAACCGGGACTAAAAAGTATCACCTCTCCCACTTTTGCGGCTTTGATAGCTTTGATCACTGCTTCTTTTAGATTTAAAGTTTTTTCTAATTTTATTTTTTTACTATTTATTTTATCACTGCCCGAGCCAGGAGTTAGAAAAACTTTCTTAGTTTTAGTCAGTAAAATTTTTTCCAGATTATTTACTTTTAGCCCTTTATCCATACCACCCATTATTAAGATTACTTTTTGAGAAAACGAATGAAGCGCGGCAATCACCGCATCCGGAGTGGTTGAGTTTGTATCGTTATAAATGCTTATACCGCGCACATTTTTTACCATTTCGAGCCGCCCGGCCAACGTTCTAAATGACTGAACTGATTTCTGGATGATCTTTTCTGGAACCTTCAATACTCTAGCTGTTGCCACCGCGCAAGCAATATTTTCCAGATTATGTGGACCTGGCAGACTGACCTGCCAGGTCGACACTTCCTTGATAGTTGCATTTATTATTTTTGCTTTGGCATTTTTAACTCTGTTTTTCATTGTTGGTCCCAAAATCAAGAAATCTTTTTTATTCTGAAATTTATAAATATTGGATTTATCAAGAAAATATTTTTTTAGATCATTTTTATAATAATTCAAGTGGTCGGAAAGAAAATTGGTAAAAATAGCAACATGCGGCGAAATTCTACTCTCACCAAAACCTTGCAGTTGCCAAGAATCCAGTTCAAAAACAATCATATCAACACGCTTGGCCTGTTTCAATAATTGCAAATTAGAAACACCACGCACATTCCCGCCTAATATCACTTTTTTGCCAGCAGATTGTAGAATATGCGCAATAAGATGAGTGACGGTAGATTTTCCTCGGGTGCCAGTAATCCCTATCATTGACAAATCTGAAAGTTTAGCAAAAAGTGCCGCGCTCATTTCAACTGGAATTTTATTCTTTTTTGCTTCTTTAATATATATAGAATCGAGAGGCACCCCAGCTGCCTTCAGAATCATGTCGCGATTTCTAAAATCTTTTAATCGATGCTTGCCTAAAACATACTTAATATTTTTGAATTTTTTAAGTTTTTTCAGAGATTCTTTGAGCTCGGCCATACTTTTTAGGTCAGTGACAATCAACTGGGCTCCAGACTCTGCCAAGGCAGCTACGTCGCCCACTCCGCGCCCTAAGATTCCAAGCCCCATAACGGTTATTTTTTTGCCTTTGAATATTTTTTTAAATTTCTTCATATATTTTTCTAAACTCCTCCAAGTCGTTGAAATGATGCCGGACGCCTTTGATTTCTTGATAAGTTTCATGGCCTTTGCCGGCGCAAAGAATTATATCTCCCGCTTGAGCAAGTTTAACCGATTCCAATATAGCTTGATGTCTGTTGGGAATGGTCAGCACTTTTTTCTTTTCTTCTTCTTGTAAATCAGTCTTCATCTGTTCAATAATTTTCTCTGGATCTTCACTCCGAGGATTATCCGAGGTGAAAATGGCAATGTCCGAAAGGGTGACTCCTATTTTGCCCATCATCCGACGCTTGAAGGGATCGCGATCACCACCGCAACCGAAGACAGAAATGATTTTACCATTATCTTTTTTAATTTCTTGCGCAGTGGAAAGCACATTTTCCAACGCGTCCGGTGTGTGGGCATAATCTACAATCACTAGCACCTCGTTTTTCAATGTGAAATTTTCAAAGCGTCCCGGTGGAGGTTCTATATTTTCTAAAATTTTACCTACTTTCTCCTTAGCAAAACCAAGAAGGATAGAAGCGCTCCAGACTGCTAGCAAGTTGTACGCATTAAATTTGCCCAGGAGCTGCGAATGAATTTTATTTTTATTAAAAATAAGTTCCAGGCCAGAGAAATCCATTTTTAGAATCTCCCCGTGGAAATCCTCGTGGCCTAAAAAACCATAAAAAATCTGTTGCGCCTTTACGCCTTGAATCATATCCAAGCCATGTTCATCATCAGCATTCGAGAGCGCAAAGGCGTGAGCCGGAAGCATTTTAAAAAATTTCTTTTTAGCCAAAAAATAATTCTCCAAACTTTTGTGGTAGTCCAAATGGTCATGGGTCAGATTAGTAAAAATTCCACCGGCAAAAGTTACCCCGGCCACTCGCCTTTGGTCCAATGCATGCGAAGAAACCTCCATGAAAACATATTGGCAACCCTTCTCCACCATTTCACTGAATAGTTTAGTTAAAGAAATAGAATCCGGGGTGGTCATTTTAGCTGGTCTTTTTTCCCCGGCAATAATATTTTCTACCGTGCTTACAAGCCCCGCCCTGTAACCGAATGCAGTGGCCATTTTATAAAGCAGTGTAGCTGTGGTGGTTTTGCCATTAGTGCCGGTAACCCCCACAACTTTTAATTTTGTGGACGGATTACCATAATAATACCGCGCCAAAAAAGATTTCATTCTCCACCATTTTGTTTTAAGTTTTTTGGTCAGGTTTTGCATAAATTTATTTTCTACCTAATATTGAAATCCATTTGACACCCGGTTCACTTACTGCAACCGGTGGTAAAATTTTTGAATAAATAATTTTAAAACCAGATTTTTTAAAAAAATTCTCCATTTCTTTTTTGGTAAAATAAGTATAAAATCTCTTATATCCACGTAATATCCAACAAACCTCCCTTGCGAAGTATTGTATAAAAACTTTTCATGGTTTTCGGAACATCTTTTCTATCTAAATGTAACAAAACTGCTTGAGCCCAAATAGCATCAAAGCTTTCCTTAGAAAATTTTAAATCCAAAACATTCATTTTTAAAAATCTAGCCTTTGGCACTTCTTTCTTGGCAATTTTAATGAATATTCCTGAAAGATCAATGCCTGTAACTGCGAATCCTCTTTTCACAAATTCTTTTGCGTCTCTACCACCCGCACAACCAACATCAAGAATATCAGCCCCCTTTGGCAAATTTTTTAAAAAACCAATTCTGGCGACAGGAATTACTTTAGCAATTTTCCTTAAATAATTTTCCCCAAGCTTATCGTAAACTTTTATAGTATTTTGGTAGACCTTCTTAGTCATGTTTTTATTATAAACCCAAAAACCAAATTAACACAAAATTCCACGATCGTAAGATTTTACATAATTCAATAGCTAACACCGAAATGCTTCCGTAATTTTTCATCATGATCAAGCTTCTCCACCAACAGATATCTTATATTTTTCCCAAAGGATAGATCCGCCTTTAAAAGTTCTATGAAATCAGCGCAATCATAAGGATAAATCCAAACACTGCGTTGAAGCTGTATAAACCCGAAATTTCTTATTTCGTAGCGTAAAATATCTCTTTTTGATCTAGTATTTTCCCATACATCAAAAACAACTACTCTCCATTTTCCGTCCCATTTTTTGTGTTCTCTTTTCTTTTCAGTAATTTTATAATACAGAAGTTTTCTCTCTCCTTTGTCTGTCAGTGAAACAAAATTTTTCCCGTTTTTAATAACAATTTTTAAAAGACCTGTTTTTAATAAATTTTTTACTTTTTGATTTAAATAATATTCCGGATTATACTTTCTTTTATTTTTAAAAAATGGTTTTAATACCTGCAGAGCATTCGGCGCAACAATGGCAATAGCCAATATCCCCGCAGTAGCAATAGTCATTAAAATAATTTTTTTATAATCTATCTTGTCTGTCATAAATCCATTGTAGCATAGAATTCCACGATCGTGTAATTATGTGCAAATCTTAAAAAACCGAACAAATAAGTACGCCCACCATTTTGTTTTAAGTTTTTTAATCAGGGTTTTCACTATTAAATAAAATTATTTTAATTGTCTGAATCAACCTTTCCATCTCTATGCCTTTTTCTTTTTCAACTCCCACTGCAAGCTCATCTAATTTAATATACTTTTTAATTTCTAAACCCACTGTATTAGAAAAAATGTCCAGCCACAAGACCGCGAGCCTTTTATTGCCATCTGTTACCGGATGATTTTTTATAATGAAACAGAAATAAGCCGCCGCCCTATCTTTATTGGTTGGGAATCTAACAAAACCAAAATATTCTGCATTGACAGTTTTTACTATGGAATCTAGTGCAAGGATTTGCCTATCATGAATTGGAAAAGAGACTTCTTTGCGTTCAAATAGAAGATTGTACGTGCTTACCAAGATTTCCGATGTTGGATGGAGTGATTTTCTTTTCTCCTCTGTCATATTTTCTTAAAGATTCTATTTCCTTTGCCCTGCGACTATAGGCAGACTCAATAGCATCTCCTGTGATATCTCCACGAGAAATAGCCTTTTCTTTAAGTTTTTTATCTCTTTTTATCCATCCAAAGACTTTCATGTCTTTATTATACCATAAACATAATTCGATTCGCAAATTATTTCTCTTCCTTTATTAAAGTAAATCTCGAACCTTTGTATCCATCCCTATCAATGTCATCCAAAAATATTTCGAGAGGGCGTATGCGCTTTGCTTTTTCTGATAAGCCCATGTTATTTTGCATCGCTCTTTATAATTTTATTTCTTATATTTTTTTCCTCCCCACTTTTTATATTTTTGCTCACGATCAATAAACCATGAATCTTTGGCATCAAACCACCAAGCATCTGGGTGCATATTTATTAAAATTTTGCCTAATTTTTTACCAGCATCTGTCTTTAATCTTTTAGAGGCAATATTTATCCACTCATGAGCTTTAATGTTCCCCTTGGCTTCCTCGGCACGAAGGGTGGTGATCCATTCTAAATTATCAGCATCTTTAACTAATCTAGCTTCAAGTGTTCTTTTTTCCTGCTCCTCTTTGTAAAGATCTAGTATTTCTTTTCCGAATGGAATACTTTTAGCAATGTCTTTCACTGCATTTTCTTCTGCTAATCTGCCGTATCGCTGATGAATGTAGTTATGATCCGAAACTCGCCCCTCACCGATATCGTGAAAAAGGGCCATCAACACCACTTTGTTTTTATCTGCCTTTGGCTCAAAATACGCGAGAGCGTAAGCGATCATGGCTGCGTGGAATAAATGCTCGGCCACTGACTGCTCACCACTACCCAAAAACCAAAGCCCCGAACGCGGAGTCTTACTGTGAATATTTGTCTCATAAACAAAATTGGCGATTTTGTGGTAAATTTCTTTGTTGTTTTTGTTATTTTTTTTCATGTTTTTTGCTATTTTTTTCATAATATTCATCACACTCCAAAGATTTTTTTTGTAACCAAGTTATTCCTTTACCATTTTTCATTTCATTAAGTTTGGCTATAAATTTCTTCCAGGCTGGCACGCGAACACCTTCTATTTCCGGTATTTCAGTCTCACAATAAGCATCTAAAATCAAATCTTGAGACATTCCTTCGCCAATTAAATCTTTCAAAATATTTCGTTCCATTACATAAAAACTACTTACAACGTTACCTTCTCGTAAAAGCATAGAAATACTTTCGGTAACAGCTTCATTCAGCCATGTAAAAATAAGTTTCTGGTCTGGTTTTTTATAATTCTCAAAACCTAGACCGAATTTTTGATGTATGGTAACAGAACCAAAAGACGAACCTTCTGTTTCACTTTTAACGATAGCCCGCCCAGAAATTGCTACATGCGTTAATTCATGGTCTATAACGTTCTCCCTTTCGCTTTCCGACAGTGTTGAGTTTATTTTAATAATTCCTTCTATTATATTATATCCCCCAAGCATTATGTTATCAGGTTCCATTAAATTATCATATAACATAAAATTTATTTCATTGTGAATACGTTTTTCTAGTAATTCTACATTAACAGGAAGCCAGCCTTTAAGTACTGCCCTTTCAACCATACTTTTAAAGCGCGAAATTAGTTCAGGTAACTGCCTTCTAAATTCTGCAGACTTTCTTTGAAACTCAGCAACATGAAAACGTAACATTTCTTCCAGTAAGTCATTAGGCAACTTACTAAAATTATTTTTTAAAAACACTACGGCTTGGTCTACGGGCGTATCTTCGAAATTCGCAGTTGAAATAAGTCTTACTACCTTTTCTTGTAAATCAAAATTGGTCATTGCTTCCTTAATAAAATTTACGAAAAGTTCTGTTCGTTTTTCACATAATTCTAAAAGATTTATACGTTCGTTTTCAAGGACATCTGATATCTTATCTTTTATGTTTGGATATAGTACTATGTGTTTGTCTGGATTGGTTTTACTATCTTTTAAGTTATTTATGCGCTTCAAAGCCCGTTCACCAAACGCAATTTGTGGATACCTTTCGTTATACTCCTTGTTTTTCTTTCTTTCAAGTTGATATTCTTCAGAGGACTCCGGTATTCTTTTTATTTTTGTTATTTTGGGCGATTCCATATTTTTCTTAAATTATTTGCGATGATAAAGCGCGTTAATCATTCCGCACTTTTTCCATTTATAAATTTCACCCGTAGCTGGATTAATTGCTCCACAAGGACACGGGTCATTGCGACCAATTTTCGCTTCTGTTTTAATCTGTACTTCTCTTTCAGCAGCCGAACCTACTTTTTCAACGTGGCTTGTCATTATTAAAGTTTGCTTGGGTTCAGTACTTTCTGCTTTAAGGTTTTGGACATTTTCCGTATTGATACTACTAACCAAGGAAAAAACTTGTTCCTTGAAAACTTCTTCCATTTCTTTAAACATTTGCAAACCTTCTTTTTTATATTCAATAATAGGCTCCCGTTGACCATAAGCTCGCAAATTCACTGATGAGCGAAGATAGTCCATCGCCTCTAAATGCTCCATCCAGAGCACGTCTGTAGCATATAAGACAATCCTGCGCACTGTTTCAAGAAATGCTGGCTCGCCCAGTTTTTCCTTTTTCTCCCTAAACACGCTTTGCGTGTCGGGTGATCCACCTAGAGCGGATTTAGCCTCAACTATTTCGTTAAGTAAAGCTTCAATTTCTTCTTTGTCCGCCTGCAACATCTTCTGCC
Source organism: Candidatus Nomurabacteria bacterium (assembly GCA_023267115.1). Lineage (GTDB taxonomy): Bacteria > Patescibacteriota > Minisyncoccia > Phycocordibacterales > UBA9973 > UBA9973. Next base: position 11,634 of record JAHFNV010000010.1, read on the forward strand.
TTCGCGCATAAATTACTTGACGCTGATGATTCATCACGTCATCATATTCGAGGGTGTGTTTGCGAGCGTCAAAATGAAAACCTTCGATTTTTGCTTGGGCGCTCTCAAGAGATTTGCCAATAAATCTGTTTTCGATCGGAGTATCTTCCGGAATACCAAAACGCCCCATCATATTTTTTATTTTTTCTGCCCCGAAAACCCGCATCAAATCGTCTTCCAAGGAAACGTAAAAAGCCGTCTCGCCGGGATCACCTTGTCGACCCGAGCGCCCACGGAGCTGATTATCAATCCTGCGTGCTTCGTGCCGTTCTGTACCAAGCACAAAAAGCCCGCCAACACCTTTAACGGTTTCATATTCTTCTTGTGTATGTGGATTACCCCCAAGCTTAATGTCAATTCCGCGACCAGCCATATTAGTAGCAATAGTTACCGCGCCTCTTCTACCCGCTTGAGCTATAATCTCACCCTCTTTCTCATGATTCTTGGCATTCAAAATGGTGTGTGGTACTCCTTCTTGCTTTAAATAAACTGACAGCAGTTCATTTTTTTCAATGGAAATAGTACCAATCAAAACCGGTTGGCCTTTGGCATGGAGCTCTTTTACTTTTATAGCAATAGCCTGAAACTTGCCTTTTTCGGTTTGAAAAATTGAGTCCGGATGATCAATGCGAATAATCGGACGATTGGTTGGAATCACTATCACGTCCAAGCCATAGACTTTCAAAAATTCTTCCGCCGAAGTTTCCGCTGTGCCGGTCATACCGGAGAGATTTTTATAAAATCGAAAATAATTTTGGAAAGTAATCGAACCCGAAGAACGAGTTTCTTTTTCGATTTTCACCCCTTCCTTCGCTTCGATCGCTTGATGAATACCCTCCGACCAACGTCGGCCCGGCTGAAGCCTGCCTGTAAATGGATCAACAATAATAACTTCGCCTTCTCTGACCACGTAATCCTTGTCACGCTCAAAAATAGCTTGGGCTTTTACAGCTGTTTCTAAATGATGCACGTATTTTATACCTTTTTCGGTATAAATATTCTGAATCCCCAGCAAATTTTCAGCTTTATTTATACCTTCATCAGTCAAAGATATGGCTTTTAACTTCTCGTCTACTTTATAATCGGCGTCTCGTTTTAGTTGTTTGGCAATTTGGTAAAATTTAACATAAAAATCCTCCGAATCACCAGAAGCGGAAGAAATAATCAAGGGTGTCCTAGCTTCATCTATCAAAATAGAGTCAACTTCGTCGACAATCGCATAGTGGTGACCCCTCTGCACTAGATCATTTACTGATGTTGCTAAATTGTCTCGCAAGTAATCAAAGCCGTATTCGTGATTTGTGCCGTAAGTAATATCGGCCGCATACGCTTCTCGGCGAGTGCAAGGTTTTAAGAAATCGTAAACTATTTTAAATTCTCCTACTCGGTCTCGTTCTTGGTCTTCTTCCTTATGTCTGGCATCATACATATAAGAAACATTTTGCGAATTAATAACGCCAACACTCAACCCAAGAAAATTATAAATCTGTCCCATCAGTACTGCGCCCAAACGCGCCAAATAATCATTCACCGTCACTAGATGCGCACCCTCTCCAAGAAGTGCATTTAAATAAAGTGGTAAGGTGGCAACTAAAGTTTTTCCTTCACCAGTTCTCATTTCAGCAATTTTACCTTGGTGTAAGGCCAACCCTCCTATAAGCTGTACATCGTAATGCCTTTCGCCTAGATTCCTTTTGGCGGCCTCTCGGACCAAAGCAAACGCTTCAGGCAAAATATCATCCAAACTCTGACCTTCAGCTATTTTAGTCTTAAATTCCAAGGTTTTTTTAGGGAAATCGCTATCTTGGAACTTTGAAAATTCTGCCTCAAGAGAGTTGATTTTCGCTACTATTTCATTTGCATGACCAATGAATTTTGAGCTTTCGTCACCGAATATTTTGCCAAATAAACTCATGAGAATATATTAGCATAAAAAAGAAAAAATCCCGTCATACGGGATTTTTTCAGAGAACGAAGACTATGCTCGCTTCTTTCCCTTTTTTGCTTTTTTCTTCTTAGCCATTTTTTTATCGCGAATGCGAAATTAAATTGTTAATTTTAGTTTGCAATAAAGCGACCAAAAATATTTATTGCAAGGAACTGACTTAATTATCGCGCATATCAAATATTATTACAAGACTTTTTTGGCAAAACTGTGGATAACTAAATTATTTTCATTTGAAGCGGGTGATGGCGAATCTCCAACATATGTGCCTATGTGAGTACGACCACCCGCCGCAGATAAAAACAATTTTATTTAAATAATTATAGCACAAAAATAAATTAAAAAAATAATACCAGAAGAAAAAGTGGTTGTTTAAAGAACTTCGGACATCTACATTCATTTACACCGGTCGGGATGCCGAGAATCGAACTCGGATCACGCGAACCCGAATCGCGCATACTACCGTTATACTACATCCCGGTGG
>JAHFNV010000003.1 GCA_023267115.1 Candidatus Nomurabacteria bacterium
TGCCGTCGGCGGTGCGAAAAGTATATCCGTCTTTATCTAAAATTACATTTTTGGTTCCATTATTTAGCATTGGCTCTATGGCTATAACCATGCCGGGCACTAACTTCGCGCCAGTTCCAGCTTTGCCAAAATTGGGAATGTATGGATCTTCGTGTATCGCTCGGCCAACACCGTGCCCGGAGAGAACTTCCACAATGCCGTATTTTTCTTTATGGGAACGGACAAATTTTTCTATGGCATAACTGATGTCCCCTATTCTATTTCCAAAACAGGCCGCATTAATACCTACTTGCAATGCTTGCTCCGTTACTTCCATGAGTTTTTTAGAAAAATTGCTCACGACACCCACCGACACAGTCATAGCCATATCAGTATAAAGTCCTTTGTGTTTAACACCTAAGTCAATAGAAACTATGTCACCCTCTTGCAGTATTTTTTTTTCACTCGGAATGCCGTGCACCACTTCGTCATTCACTGAAACGCATAGTGTCGCCGGAAAAGAAATTCCGGCTCCTTCCGGCCGATAATTCAAAAAGGCTGGCTCGTCACCCATCTCTCTAATTAATTTTTCCGCGTATCTATCTAATTCTTTAGTAGAAATTCCGGGTTTAATTATTTCTTTTGCCTTATGAAGAACTTCCGCCAACCGTCTGCCCCCCTCCCGCAGTATTTCTATTTCTTCGGGTGTTTTAATTATAATCATAAAAATAAATTTTTTACAAATTATTCCACTCGCTCGCAGAAATCCCTGCCTGACGCAAAATTTCAGAAAGTAAACTTTTAGAAATATCACCTTGATGCGGATTCGGAATATGTAATTTTAAATTGCCTTTAATCATAAACATATGCCGACCACCAGAATACGGACCAATAAATCGAAGCTGTCGTAGGTTTTGAATAAGTTTTTTAACTGAAATAGATTTAAGCATTTTTAGCCAAGGAACGCATATCCGGAAAATGAAAACCGGGAATATTTTTATCAGACTTAATAGACAAAATTAACCAATCTTCAAGTATTTCCTGAAGTTCTTTTCTGCAGGATTCTAAAGTTTTAGCATTGGACCAAACACCCCGAACTCCCGGAATCTCGCCAAAATAAGTCTTATCCTTAAGGATTTTATACCTTGCGCCCTGAAGCCTTTTTTGAATAAAATCGGTTAACATAACATCAGTATAACATATAAAAATAAATTCTCAAAAAATAGTAAACTTTACTTAGACGGCCGAAAAACAAAAATAAAAAGTGACAATTGTCTAAATCAAAAATCAAGATATCTTGAGTTTTTTATTTTGTTAATGTCCTCTAATTGCACCTACAACTATACTAATAAATAAAAGACTGGCAAAATATAGAATTAAACCTGCTATACCTAATTTTCTTTCTCTACCTTTTTCTTTAATCAAACTAATAATGCTAAAAATAATTGGACCATACCCAATAAGTAAAGATAATGCGCGTGCTAAAAGCTGTGCACCTACTGAATGAATAGAGCCTATAAGTGGAAAATATACGATACTAATATCTCCAAGTAACCCAACAATAGCCAACAATAAACTCCCTAAACCCCAGCTAAAATATTTTCTCATACTTAAGAGTATATCATTTAAAATATTCTTTGCAAAACTTAACTAAGAAATAATCGTCCCTAAAAATTTCTCGCCGTTTAGACACTTCGCCAAATTATCAATCGGCTTGCCATTCATAATCATCACCTGCATACCTTCTTTTTCAGCCAACTCCGAAGCCACGGGGTCAAAAGGAGAATTTAGTCTTGAGATCCATTCTTTTGGGATGAGATTTTGATAATCTGTCCAAGAAATTTTTTCAATCTTTCTTGCATTTGGATTTACCTTTGGGTCAAAGTCGTAGACATAGTCAATATTGGATAAATTTATTATTTTTTTGGCACCTAAATTTTTAGCCGCCAACACTGTATCATAATCCGTACTTGAGCCTGGCTTGTAGGCAGCGCCAATTACTATCGGTTTATTAGTTGGTAGTGGTTCTTCTAAATTAAAGATTACTTTTTTGTGCGCTGTCTCTCCAAAAATTACTCTTACTAACTCAGCATTCAATTTAAGGGCAGCAATTCCTATCCAATCTAAATCTTCGTCAGAAGGATTGGCAAGTTCTTTAGCCGCCTTGTTATAACGCCGATTAACTTCTCCGCCACCAGTAATAATCACAAATTTTTTACCCTTTTCTACATGCGCTAAAATTAACTTTTTAAAATCTTTCAAAAAATCGACGTCAATATTTTCAGGTATGATGAGTGAACCTCCGAGTGAAATTACAATTATTTCTTCCATATTAAAAATTAAGCGCCTTAATAATATCCTGATGCACCTTCTCAATGCTCTGCTCGCCGTTGATGGTATATATTTTATAATTTTCCTTCTCTTTAAAGTAATTCATCGCCGGAACCACATTATTTACATACTCATCAAACCTTTTTGAGAGTCCAGTTTCCGTATCATCATGTCTATTTCTTAACAAATTCCTTTTCAGCGCCTCTTCACGGCTCACTTCTATATAAATTATCTTTATATTCTGGCGCTTATAAAATCGCATCATAGTTTCAAAAACCTTTGATTGCTCTATGGTTCGTGGATACCCATCAGCTATTAAAAGTTTTTCGGAAGTTAAAGAAGAAACTAAAATATTGGCAACAATTGAGTTTGCCAGGAAATCATCAATCAATTCTCCACGATCCACGGTATCTTTGATAAGACTTGCTGTGTAGCTACCAGATTCTATTAATTTCCTAAATCCTTCTCCCGTACCAGCATACACGGATTCTTTGCCATCTTTGGCTTTTAAAAAATCCATAAGTAGCCGTACCTGGGTTCCTTTGCCAGAACCCACTATTCCGAAAAATACGAAAGTAAGACTTTGCATGGCTTAAGGATACAAAATTTAGGCTTAAAAATCAAGGCTTGGTGTGCTATATTAAGAGGATGAAAAAAGAAATTATAACCATTAATGGGGGCTTGGGTAGTGGTAAATCAAGTACGGCTGACTTACTAGCTAAGAAACTTGGGTTTCAGCGTTTTTCTTCGGGTGACTTTTTTAGACAAGTTGGAGTTGATTTAGGAATCTCGGTCAACGAGCTTAATAAAAGAGCCGAGACTGACCCAGAAATTGATAAAATGACAGATGAAAAACTAAGAGGGTTAAGAAATGCCAAAAAAGTTGTCATTGATTCCCGCACAGCCTATCATTGGATACCAGAATCTTTCAAGGTGTACCTAGATCTTCCTCCGAAAATGGCCAAGGGAAGAATATTGAATAATTTAAAAGATAATGCATTGCGCCGAAAAAGTGAAAACTCGTCTGATTCTAAACAAATTTACAAAAAAATGGAAGAGCGCTTAGAAAGCGAACAAAAAAGATATTGGGATCTGTATAAAATAAATAATACTAAAAAAGATCAGTATGATTTAGTGATTGATACAAACAAAAACAACCTGGAGCAGGTCGTCGATATAGTAATTTCGGAATACAAACAATGGATAAAAGGCTAATGTTGTTATTTGTAGCATATGCGTAGTTTCACAACAACAAAGATATTGTGTTTAACTAAAAAGGGGCGCTTGAAAATTAAAAACTAAAACTAATACTCCCGCATGGAAATCTGGGCATCGATTTTTTTGATCAGATCCAACACTACGGAAACGACGATCAGGAGAGCGGTGCCGCCGAGGGCGATATCGGTAATATCGGTAGCCGCCCGCATAATTAAAGGCAAAACAGCAATAAACCCAAGGAAGATTGCTCCCAGCATGGTTATGCGACTGAGAACTTTTGAAATATAGTCAGAGGTTGATGCCCCCGGACGAATGCCGGGAATAAAAGCGCCATTTTTTTGTAAATTAGTGGCAAGCGCTTCCGGATCAAAAGTGACTGCGGTGTAGAAATAAGTAAAAAGGAAAACTAAGATAAAATAAAGCGTGGCGTAAAGCCAAGAGGTTGGCGAAAATGAAACTAGGATTTGAGATATTTTAACTAAAATGGGATGAGCGAATCTGGACAAAAAAACACCGATCATTTGCGGAAAAAATAAAATGGAAAGGGCAAAAATTATCGGGATAACTCCGGCTTGATTTACCCGCAGGGGCAAATAAGTTGATCCGCCACCATACATTTTCATCCCCCGCACCCGTTTGGCATAAGTAACTGGTATTGGACGCTCGGCTTCAGTCACCACCACCACCCCGGCAATAATCAGTACACCAGCGACTACAAATCCTAACAGAAGCGGCAACACGCTTGGGTCAAATGTCGGATAAATATATTTAAAAATAAGCTGACTAATTTCGGCTGGTAATCTGGAAACAATACCGGCGAAAATCAAAAGGGAGACGCCATTTCCAATACCGAATTCAGACATCAATTCGCCGATCCACATCAACAGCATCGCCCCGGCAATAACAATAATTAAATTGATGATCCTGTCAAAAGCCGTCAAATTTACCAAAATATTCTGACGCTCCAAAATAGCCAAAAGACTGAAGCCTTGAATCGCCGCCAATGGAATAGTCAGCAATCTAGAATATTGGGTAAACTTTTTTCGGCCAGCCTCACCTTCTTCATGATAAATTTTCTTTAGAGCCGGAATCATGATGGTTAAAAGCTGCATAATGATCGAAGAGGTGATATACGGCCCAACACCCAGCATGATGATGGAAAGATTGGAAAGTCCACCACCAGAAAATATATTCAGGAAGCCAAAAAACTGGTTGTTGACTAGAAAACGATTCAGTTCTTGAGTATCAATGCCCGGAATAGGAATAGCTGCCAGCAATCTGAAAACCATCAGGGCCACAAGTACGAATAAAACCTTGCGTCGCAAGTTTTTATCTGTCCAGATTAATTTTATTTTACTCCAAAAGTTTTGCATGTTACTTTATGAACTTTTCAACTTTCTACTTTATAACTATCTTCCCTCCTTTAATCCTTAAACGTCGGCGAACCTCAGCAAAAGATTCTGGTTTGCCAACTTGAACAAGAATCTTGTCTTTACTCAATACAACACTCTGACGAATAGACTTGAATTGATAACCGCGCTTTTTAGGCAACTTCTTAATAATATCACGAAGCTCTGGACGACGTTTGTTGCCGGCCCGAGCAGTCTGCCCTTTGCCTCCCCGTCCAGAAGTTTTGGCATGTTTTCCCCCCCGACCGACTATCCGATCTTTTTTATTTTTATGTTTTCTTTTTAAGTTGTGGATTTGCATCTTTGTTTAATTAAAAGTTTTTACCGACTCCAACTTTTCTTTGTTAGCGACCGCAACGGTTTCCGGAATTGGTTTAGTATATTTTGAAGAAATAGAAGCAAGAGCCGTCATAACCGCCTTGGCATTATTTAATTTATTTTTACTGCTGGATAAAACTTTACCGGTAACATCTTTCATACCGGCTAATTTTATAATGTCGCGAACAACCGAACCGGCCACCAGGCCATGACCTTTATTGGGATCAAGTGTTACCCGCGAACTGGAAAATTTTGCTTCCACTGCATAAGGAATAGACATGGTTTTGGTAAGTTTTAATCGAATCATATGCTTCTTAGCATTTCTTAAAGCTTTACTGATGGCAAGAGAGGTGTCGCCCGCCTTACCCAAACCCAAACCCACTGCGCCTTTTTTATCTCCCGCTACCAATGCTACACTGAAAGAAAATCGGCGTCCGCCGGCCACCACTCGGGTAACACGACGAATATCCACGATCTTCTGATCAAACTCCGGTCTTGGTTTATCGAAAGGCAAGGATCGGCGATGGTCATTCTTTTTTTTATTTCTTTTCTCCATTTTAATATATTTAAAGTTTGAGCCCTTCAGCCCGGGCAATATCGGCCACTAATTTTATGCGCCCGGTGTATTTAAATCCATTTCGATCAAAAACAACTTTGACAATTTTTAATTTCTGGCAAATATTGGCGATCATTTGGCCAACTTGCTTGGCTCTTTCGCTTTTAGTGCCTTTTTTTATCTTAACATCATTCGCTTGAGCCAAAGTTTTTCCGGTCAAGTCATCAATAACTTGCGCGTAAATAAATTTATTGGAACGGAAAACGGAAAGCCTGGGACGGGCTGAGGTACCTAGAATCTTTGCTCTAATTTTTTTCTTCAATCTTATTCTTTTGTCTTCTTTATTTTTCATATTTACTATTGATCGGTGATGCTACACGGTTTTCTTGCCTTGCTTCCGCCTGATAATTTCACCTTCATAATGAATCCCTTTGCCTTTATACGGCTCCGGCGACTTTAGCGCGCGAATAGCTGCGGTAAAATTTCCGACTGACTCTTTGTCAATACCGGTAACAAAAATATTATTTTTCTCGGCGGTAACTGTAATACCCTCTGGTATTTTAACAATAACCGGATGAGAAAAACCTAAGGCGAAATTTAGTTCTTTACTTCCGTCCGACACACTGGCCGAAGCATTGTGAGCAGATTTAATCTCTGCCTTGAATCCAATTCCTTCTAATATTAATTTCTTCACATATGGAGTTTCTACACCCTTAATCATGTTTTTTATATGCGAAGCATAAGCGCCCCAAAGAGATTTTGATGCTTTATCATTTCTTTTTATATTCAAAACAACCGTTTTATCAGTAATTTTTATTTCAATATCGTCTTTGAAAGTTTTATGGAGAATACCCTTCGGGCCTTTAACCGTCAAAACAGCGCCGTTTTTAATGACTTCTACTCCCGCCGGTATTTGTATTTGTTGTTTGCCAATTCTACTCATTTTTTTTCTTTACCAAATTTTAAATAACGCTTCGCCTCCGACCTGTTCCTTTTTTGCTTCTTTGCCCCCTAAGATTCCTTTAGGTGTTGAGAGTACTAAAAGCCCGAACCCATTTCTAACGGGGTGAATATCTTTGACTCCAAAATAAACTCGACGGGATTGTTTGGAAATTCTTTCAATGTGGGAAATTTTTGGATTCTTGTCTATATAAACTAATGACAGTTTCAATATTGGTCGATCTTTTTTGGTTTTTTGAGAAACATCGGAAATGTAGCCTTCTTTCTTCAGACATTGGCCAATGGCATTTTTTATTTTAGAATACGGAACAGTGACGGTAGTTTTACCAGCCAGTCCGGCATTCTTCAGCATTATTATCATGTTTGAAATTGGATCCATATCCTTTCTTACCAGCTTGATTTTCTCACCCCTGGCAATTTTCCTTCATTAGCTAATTCTCTAAAACAAATACGGCAGACGCCAAAATCGCGCATAAAAGCATTGCCTCGTCCGCAACGAAAGCAGCGGTTTTTCCGCCGAGTACTAAATTTCGCTTTCTTTTTGCTTCGGGCGATAACTGATGTTTTAGCCATAATAATTAGTTTCTAGGAACAAGTAGTTAATGGCCAGAACCCAGCCACTATAGCCTAATTTGACAATATCACACTCTTTTCCTTACTGCCTCAAGTTGATTGAGAAAATAAGGAGAAAAATGGATTAATCAAAACTGTATTCCCTTGCTTTTGATAGTAGCAAATAAAGAGTCGGGAGTCAAATAAATAATAGCTGAAGTTGTTTTATTTCCCTTCCTCTTTCTTAAAAGGAATTCCCAAAAGCTCAAAGAGGGCTGTGCCTTCTTTTTTGTTTTTTGCGCTTGAAACCAGAGTTATAGACAAGCCAAAAACATCTTTGATGTCTTCATCGGCCGTTTCCGGAAAAATAGTATGCTCCTTGATGCCAAGGGTAAGGTTACCGATATTGTCCACGGCGCCACGAGAAATACCGCGAAAATCTTTAGTGCGAGGCAAGGCGACATTTATTAGCTTCTCCAAAAATGCGTACATTCTTTTGCCACGCAAAGTTACTACCACACCTATCGGATCGCCTTGGCGAATTTTGAAAGAAGCGATGGACTGCTTGGCGCCTCGAAAAGCCCCTTTTTGGCCAGTGATTTTTGCCAAACGCAAAGAGATGGCATCGTTTTTGTTTTTGTCCTTCTTTACCGCTGTGCCAGTGCCTACATTCAACACAACTTTGGTCATCTTCGGCGTAGCCATCGCGTTTTTGTAACTGAAAACATTTTTCAGTTTTTCAAACGCCATTGTTTCTTTTTCTTTTACTGTTGAATGTTTCATAAAATTGTTCTATATTAATCAACTTTTTTAACATTTGAAGCGTGGATCGGCATGGCAACACTGACGACACTTCCCTTTTCGTTACTCTTTTTCGGACGCTGATGTTTCTTCATAAGATTAGCTCCTTCGACTATAACTTTATTTTGCCGAATCAAAACACGAGCAATCTTCCCTTTTTTGCCCCTATCTTTGCCCGTTATGATTACGATATTGTCTCCTTTTTTGATTTTCATAATTATAAATTATAAAGTAATGATGAATTTAAATGACTTCCTGCGCCAGTGAAATTATTTTTTGAAAACCTTTTTCCTGAAGCTCTTTGGGAATCGGCCCGAAAATTCGCCCAGCCTTCGGATCAAGCTTGTCTTTCTCCAGTATCACCACCGCATTATCATCAAAACGTATATAGGATCCGTCTTTTCTTCTGTGCGCATTCCTAGTCCGAACAACCACAGCCTGATGCACATCTTTCTTTTTGACGCTCTTGCGCGGACTGGCAACTTTGACTGAGATAACCACCAACTCACCCAAACCGGCATATCTCTTTTTTGAGGACCCCAAAATTTTAAACACTTTGCCCACAGTGCCTCCAGTATTATCCGTTATTTTTACTAAACTGCCATCTTGAATCATAAAAATTCTTTATAACTTTCTATTTAATAACTTTAAACGTCTTGTCTTTTGAGATAGGCCTAGTTTCAACTATTTCCACCCTATCTCCTATTTTATATTTATTTTCTTCGTCGTGCGCTTTGTACTTCTTGCTAACCTTATAAAATTTCCCATAAAGTGGATATTTAATGAATCGCGAAACGGAAACAACGACGGTTTTATCCATCTTGTCTTTTATCACTACCCCGCTTAATATTCTTCCCGTCGAAACCAAGGATTTGGCTGATAAGCCCTTTTTATTTTTGTTTTGCATTTTGTTTTCGCTCATTCATAAATGTTAAAATCTTGGCAACTTGTTTTCTTAAACTGGCCGACTCTTTGACATTCTTTGATTTAGAACCTTCGGCTTTAAATCGTATGACGCCGATTTTTTCGCGCAATTCAGCCAGTTTTTTCTTAAGCTCATCCGACTTCATGTTTTTTAAATTTTCTTTTGTATTTTTTGACATATTTTTTTAGTAGTTTTTTAATAGTCGGATTACTTCCACTGGTGCGATCTTGAAATGATTCTGGTTTTGATGGGCAATTTGCTACCAGCTTTTCTTAAGGCTTCGTTCGCAACCGCTTCTTCCACTCCATCTACCTCAAAAATAATACGGCCCGGTAAAACTGAAAAGCAATAACCTTGTGGATCTCCTTTGCCCTTACCCATGCCCATTTCCGCGGCCTTGGCCGTATAGGGACGGTCTGGAAAAATACGAATCCAGTATTTGCCGGCCTTGGTTAAGGTGCGAGATATCACTTTTCTGGCCGATTCAATTTGGGCTGATTTTACCCGTGCTTCTGTTTCAGATTTCAAACCATAAGAACCAAAAGAAAGACGCGTACCCCGAGTACTCGGCGACACCGTTTTGGGGTTAGTGCGACCCGTTTGCCATTTTCTAAATTTTACTTTTTTGGGTATTAACATGATGTATTTGGTATTGAGAGGCAAGGCCTCTCTACTTTCTTCATTTTTCTACTTTTTTCTTGTCCGCAAATATTTTACCCCGATAAATCCAAACTTTCACCCCGATGGTTCCGTAAGGCAAGACGGCGCGTTCGCGCTTAAAATCAATATCCGCGCGAAAAGTCTGGAGTGGAATAGAGCCGCGCTTTAATTCTTCCGTGCGGGCAATTTCAGCTCCACCAAGCCGACCAGAAAGCACTATTCGAGCGCCTTCCACACCACGCGCCGTCATTACTTTCTCCATAATTTGCTTAATGACGCGGCGATAGGGCAACCTCTTTTCTAAACCCTCAGCGATCATATAAGCGACAATACTGGCGTCGGCTTCCGGATTTGATACTTCAATAATTTCCAGTTTAAAATCCTCCGGCCGAGTCAACTGTAATTTATCCATTTTCTGCAAAATATCTTCTTTTAGTTTCGCTGCTCCTTCACCTGAACGCCCAATAACAAGACCGGGTCGGGAAGTTTTGATAATAAATCGGGTCGCTTTCCGACTTCTTTCAATTTCAATGGAAGACACATACATCCCGCGCAGTTTTTTTTCTAAAAACTCTCGTATTAAGACGTCGCCCCTCAAGTAGTCGCAGTATTTTTTACGATCGGCAAACCAACGGGATCGCCAGTCTCGAAGAATCACCAATCTATGCGCGTATGGGTGGACTATTTTGGACATAAAATTATGGTTACATGGCTGGTGCGTTTGTTAATTTTGTGCCCCGAGCCCATGGCAGCCGGCATCATTCTTTTCATGGTAACACCTTTATCTACTCGCAATTCTTTAATAAGCAGATTTTCTTTTTCAACCCCTTTTTGGTGAGCATTGGCCACAGCGGAAAGTAAAAGTTTCTTCAGCGGCAAACTGGCGCGCTTAGCCAAAAAATCAAGCTCTGTTATGGCAGCCGGCACATTTTTCCCTCTTACTAATTCAGCCACCAAACGAACTTTTCGTGGAGACTGCCTATAATTTTTTAAAAAGGCTTTCATAATTAATTTTGTTCCACATGTTGTTCCACATGTCAGACATGTGGGATTCCCAGATGTCTGACTTGTGGGCTATTTCTTTTTAGCATCTTCGGCCACGGCCGTCGCGGTCTTGGCCTGGGCGATTTCCGCCTCTTTCTTTTTTTGCTCAAGTTCTTTCTGCATCTTCCCGCCATGCTTCACGAACTTCTTGGTCGGCGAGAATTCTCCCAAGCGGTGTCCGACCATATCTTCGGTAATGAATACTTCCACGTGAGTCTTGCCATTATGAACCCCAAAAGTGAAACCAAGCATCTCGGGCGCGATAACACAAGCTCTCTTCCAAGTCTTGATCACGGGAGTCTGGAGCGGATTTTTGCCGGCTATCTTTTTCAAGATTCCTTCATCTACGTATATGCCTTTTTTGATTGATCGGGTCATAATAAACAAATAGGCTCTCGTTTGAGCCTCGCAACATAGTAGCAAATTAAAATGTAATGTCAAACAAAAAAAATGGGGGGTTCACTAAGAACCCCCCTGCCAAAAGTAGTCCCTCTTTTTTTTACCACCCCCGGTTGGGGGTGGCTTTTTCACCTCCTTTCTGGTGAGGGTTGGCGATGGCTTCCAGCCATCGCCAACCCTCTTTAAGGAAAAGTGGATGTGCAAAGTCAGTTTCAGTATATTACCAATCTAAAAAAAATGCAACCAGAAATAGGGGATAAAAAATTATAAAAAAGAAAGGGGCCTCGAGCACAAGCTCGAGGCCCTATATGTGGGCTTCGCTGGCAGATTCCCGCCTTTCGGCGGGAATAAGGCAGATTTTGGGGAGCTTGGTCGGGCTCCCCATGAGGAGATCTTGCCAATAACATTGGCAAAACCTTTTGCCCCCGCGCCTAGTCGCGGGGGGACAGCGATCCACTTTTACTTTATCATTAATCTAAAAGAATGCAAACAGATTTTTTGTTAAGCACCTTACTTATTTTTACCCGTGCGGCGGCGGGAAACTATAAAAACATTGGAGTACTTTTTCGGAGTGCGGGTTTTGCGACCGCCGGTGACTTTGCCCCACATGGTTTTCGGGCGCTTGGTGCCACGGCCTTGCCGACCTTCACCGCCGCCATATGGATGATCCACTGGGTTCATAGCGGTACCGCGAACCGTCGGGCGAATACCCCTCCAGCGACTGCGACCCGCTTTGCCGTAATTTACCAAATGATGTTCTTCGTTTGAGACAACACCCACCGAGGCCCAACAATTTTCGTTTATCCTTCTAATTTCTGATGAGGGCATTTTTATATTGGTATATCCATCGGTATTGGCCACCACTTGGGCGAAGATTCCAGCCGAACGGCCGATTTTCGCCCCGCCATGCGGATTTATTTCAATATTATAGACAAAAGTTCCAACCGGAATATTGCGTAATGGCAATCTATTGCCCGGGTTTAATTCCGCTTTTTCGGAAACAATAAAAGAGTCGCCTGATTTTACCGATTTTGGCAAAACAACATATCTTTTCTCTCCATCTTTGTAAACGGCCAAACCAATAAAGGCCGAGCGATTGGGATCGTATTCGACAGATTTTATTTTAGCGGGAATTTCTTTCTTATCATATAAAAAATCAACTTGACGATAAAGACGCTTATGCCCCCCGCCCTTGTGCCTTACAGTAATGCGTCCTTGGCTATTGCGTCCAACTGCGCGTTTCCTGCCATAAGTCAGAGATTTAGTCGGCGGGAACTTAGTCAAAATATCGTGATAATTGACATTCGTCATTTGCCTTCTTGATTTGCTTGTTGGTTTATATGTTTTCATCGTGATTATATTTCTATTTTGTCGCCTTTTTTCAGGTAGACCAGTGCTTTCCAGCCACCTGTTTTTACTCCAGATTTTCCTCGAACAAGAATATGTTTATCGGCTACTTTCAACAGGTTAATTTTAGTCGGCTTAACTTTATAAAGCGCCAATATCGCTTTTTTTATTTCTGTTTTGTTGGCGGACGGTAAAACATCAAAAGTGTACACATTTTGCTCAAGCATTTTGCTCGCTTTCTCGGTTACTCTGGGGTTTTTTATTATATTGGACATAAACTTAACCTCTAGATTCTAAAAACTTTATGCTGGCTGCTGGATTTTCTATTAAAAGATATTGGTAATTTAAAATTTGCAACGGATTTAAATTCTTCACAAAAACCAATTCTAATTGGGGCAAGTTCCTGAAACTTTTTTCGGTTTTTTCATTTCGCTCAAAAAGAGCAACTAGCACTCTGGGCTTTTTGGAAGCGATTAGCGCTTTCCAACCCGAAGCTTTTGATAAATTCTTGGCAACCTCCAAAGCTCCTGTGGTTTTCACAAAAGGCAAAGAAAGTGAATCAACAAAAAATATTTCACCGTCTTTCATTTTCTTGGCAAGCACGGAAAAAAGAGCCTGAGCGCGCATTTTCTTGGAAATTTTTCTTTTATAATTCTTTTCCTTAATCGGTCCATGGGTAACACCTCCGCCAACCCAAATAGGAGAACGTATTGACCCGTGGCGGGCGCGCCCTGTTCCTTTTTGTTTCCAGGGTTTCCTGCCTCCGCCACGAACCTCCCCGCGATCTTTAGTGTCAGCCGTTCCGGCGCGCAAATTTCCACGCATGCTCTCTACCACCTGATGCACCAAATCCGCGCGCCATTTAGCGGCGAAAACTTTAGCTGGAAGATCTATTTTCCCGACCTCTTTCCCTTTTTGATTGTATACTTTTGCTTCCATGATTTTAAAATTTTTCTCTTCAAGGTCTTGCCTTGGACTCCATTAAGGCAAGACCTTTTCCCGAAAAATTATCTACTAACAATTTCAACCAAAGATCCGCGCCTGCCTGCTACCGCTCCCTTTACCAACATTAAATTATTCTCTTTATCTATAAAAACGACTTTCAAATTTTTCTGGGTAATTCTACCAGAACCCATTCGACCAGCCATTCTCATGCCAGCCGGCACGCGGGTTCGCAGACCCCCACCAATGGACCCTGGTTCTCTTTCGGAGTGTTTCTGGCCATGGGTGCGAGGACCACCGTGGAAACCATGACGCTTCACCACTCCTTGAAAACCTTTCCCTTTGGAGATGCTTGAAATTTTAATCTTGTCGCCTGGAGCAAAAACTGAAACATCAATTATATCGCCAACTTTCCTGTCATTTTGATCTGCCGTCTTTAATCTAAATTCTTTAAGAACCTTATAAAGCCCACCTCTCATTTGGCCTAAATGGGCCTTGCTGATCTTATGTTTCTTTCCACTACCAAAACCGACTTGGACGGAATCATAGCCATCTTTAGATTTTTCGAAGACTCTAGTGATGGTCACTGGCCCGGCTGAAACAACCGTCACTGGAACGACCTGGCCGTCTTGTTCAAAATATTCGGTCATATTCTCTTTTGTTCCAAGAATGAATTTTGTCATGTTTTGTTTCAGTCCGCCATAGGCGGATTTTGAAAATATAGTCGCAAAGTTCCTTATTTTCTACAACATCTTCACATCAATATCGACTCCGGAAGGAAGCGACAAATTGGTCAGGGCTTCAATTGTTTTTTGATTTGGATTAATAATGTCAATTAATCGCTTATGTATCCGAATCTCAAATTGTTCTCGTGAGTTTTTGTAAATAAACGCTGAACGATTAACCGTGTATTTTTTAATCTCGGTGGGTAACGGTACCGGTCCGACAATTAGAGCATCGTAACGTATAGCGGTATCGATAATTTGCTTCACCGACGCATCTAGGATTTTGTTTTCGTAAGCGCGAACTCTAATCCGAAGTACCACTTTGTTTTCTGCTCCAACCTTCTGCCTACTGGTAGATAGAGCTGGACGAGCAAGTTTTGCTTTGAGCTTAGTAGTTGGCTTTGGAGTTTTTGTCTTTGGCTTGGTCGAGATTTTCCTTTTTTTTATTTTTGTTTCTGTTGCCATTTATTTAGGCTCTAGGTTTTAGGAATTTTGGGTTTTGATTTTTTTGCTGGCCCCTAAGAGTAGTCATATTTGCGCTATTTCAGAATTTTAGTAACCACGCCGGCACCGACGGTTTTACCTCCCTCACGAATGGCAAATCTTTGTTGTTCATCAAGCGCCACCGGAGTAACCAATTTTACCGTGATTTTGATTGTATCCCCAGGCATAACCATCTCCGTTCCTTCCGCCAAAACAACATCACCGGTAACATCCGTTGTCCGAATGTAAAATTGAGGTTTATAACCACTAAAAAAAGGAGTATGGCGTCCACCTTCTTCTTTTTTCAAAACATATATCTCGCAGGTAAAATTGTCGTGAGGGGTGACAGTGCCCGGCTTGGCCAAAACTTGTCCGCGAGTAATGTCTTCTTTCTTCAATCCGCGCAAAAGAATACCGGCATTGTCTCCAGCCATTCCTTCTTGCAAATTTTTGTTGAACATTTCAATTCCGGTAACAGTTGTTTTTTGAGTCGGCTTAATACCCACAATTTCAACTTCTTCTCCGACTTTTACCACTCCCCGCTCAATTTTTCCGGTCACCACTGTACCACGACCTTCAATAGAAAATATATCTTCAACCGGCATAAGAAACGGCTTCTCTATATCACGCACCGGAACCGGAATATATGTATCAAGCGCATTCACCAATTGAAGAATCTTTTTGGCCCATTCATCGTCAACCGACTTGGATTCAAGAGCTTTTAAGGCGCTACCGCGAATGACGGGGACATTGGCGCCATCAAAACCTTGCTTGGTTAAAAGTTCGCGAATTTCTTCTTCCACTAAATCAATCATATCTTTATCGTCAACCATATCGCACTTGTTGAGAAACACAATCATCTTCGGTACCCCGACTTGCCTGGCCAAGAGCACGTGTTCGCGCGTCTGTGGCATAGCACCATCGGTCGCCGCCACCACCAAAATAGAGCCGTCCATTTGAGCCGCGCCAGTAATCATGTTTTTGATGTAATCGGCATGCCCTGGAGCATCAATGTGCGCATAGTGGCGAGCATCGGTTGAATATTCGTTGTGTGAAATATTAATAGTGATGCCACGAGCTTTTTCTTCCGGCGCATTATCAATCTGATCAACCCCTCTTAATCTCACTTGTTTTCCCGCCATGTTTAAAACATGCAGGATGGCCGCGGTCAAAGTCGTCTTGCCATGATCAACGTGACCAATGGTACCGACATTAATATGCGGTCTGTCTCTTTTAAATTCTTCTGCCATATTTTTTATTTATTAAATCTTATAATGCCAAACCGCTTTTGCGGTTGCCAAAAAATCGGCAACATAAAAACCGCAAAAGTGCAGTTGTCAACATACTAACAAATTAAAAAGTATTGTCAAATTAGAAGATGGCCATTAGCTAGAAAAAATAATTTCTATTTTCTTATCCTTGAATTCAGATAAATGCTCTAGGAGTTTTATCGCCAAATGATTAGGCAAGTTGTCGTAATTTTCAATATCAGGAGTAATGTTTACTTTTAGTTTGCTAAGTTCATCTTTGGTTTTAAAATCAAGAACTGTAAGCGTCCCCGATCTTTTTCTCTCTACAATGGAACGTAAAACTTTTTTCTCTTTATCAGTTACCTGCATAGCATCAACCATTTTATAGTATAAATCTGGCGCTGATTCAAGATTCTTTTGTGTAGTAATTAGGACGGTGATCTTATTAACCGCCAAACCCTTTTCCATATAATCAAGCATCTTTTTCGCCAGTAGAAATACTTCTTTACGAGTATGCCAAATCTGCGCCCCTTTTTTCTCATCTTCTGGGAAGGTACCTATTGCTATCCTGTAAGCCGTAAAAAGTTCGTCGCTTGAAAAGTTGTGATACTCGCAAAACGAAATAAGGTCGTTTATCTGTTCTTTTTCTAAACTGCTACTCCCTCCCGCCGGCGGTTCAAATTGATTTTTCATTAAGGACAATATAGCTCTTTAGTTAAGTTTTAGCAATTCGAACTTCCTCACATAGCTTTTTTATTTCCATCTCTGGATTTTTGGATTGGGTAATCTGCCTACCGATAACTAAGTAATCTGCCCCATTTCTAACAGCCTCAAGTGGAGTGCTAATTCTAGTTTGATCATTAACACCGACCCCGAGAGAGCGAATTCCTCCAATATCAAGGGTTACCCTTGATATTTTACCATCAGCAAAGACCCCAAAGGGCCCTTCCTTAAAGTTCTCTTCGTAAGTTTTTTCTGGATCATAGGATGGGGTAAGCATTCTAAATATATTAACAAGAAAAGCAAAAAAATGAAAATAAATTTTTAGAAAACTCGCAAGGACAGTCCTTTAGAGTTAACGTTTTACGAAAAATCTTAACAAAAAGAAGATTAACCCGAAAACTAAAAGATCAATAGAAAATAAAGAAAGAAATCAATTCAATGGGGGCTCCTGCGTCAGAACAGTGAACTCGCCAATCACACTCACTTAAGAAAGGCAGGTATGGAATATATGTAAAAAATACTAAGAAAAATAATAGACCTAATGCAAGAATTTTTACAACCCTCATGAGTCAATTATACCATACTATTTTCTCGTTGCCATTATAGTCTCTGCAATATTTTGTGGAACTATATCGTAACGTACGAATTCCATTGTAAAAGAAGCGCGGCCTTCGGTCATAGAGCGCAGGCCGGTCATGTAGCCGAACATTTCAGAGAGTGGCACAATAGCGCGGACAACTTTACTCATCCCCCGGTCTTCCATACCTTCAATAATACCCCGCTTGGCAGAAAGATTGCCGGTCACATCGCCCATAAATTTATCCGGGGTAACCACTTCCACTTTCATCATCGGCTCTAGGATTACCGGATTTGCTCGACGGCACGCATCTTGCACCGCCATTGAAGCGGCAATTTTGAAAGCCATTTCATTTGAGTCAACCTCGTGGTAACTTCCATCCCAAAGATCTACTGAAACATTTACTATTTTGAAACCAGCCAAAATACCACGGTCCAGTCCTTCTCTAAATCCTTTTTCACAAGGGATAATATATTCCTGCGGGATAACTCCTCCTTTAATATTGTTTACAAATTCAAAACCTGAGGACCGTTTGGTATTTTTCGGCAAGTCTTCCAGCTCTTCTTTGGTTAGCGCCACCATCGGTTTAACTTTAATCTTCACATGTCCGTAGTTTCCTCGTCCACCAGACTGCTTGATATACTTTCCTTCAGCTTCGGAGACGCCAGTAATCGTCTCACGATAAGCTACCTGTGGCTTACCAACATTTGCTTCTACGGTAAATTCTCTCTTCATTCGATCTACAATAATTTCCAAATGGAGTTCTCCCATACCAGCGATAATGGTCTCGCCTGTTTCTTGATCGGTAGTCACCCGAAAAGTAGGATCTTCTTGGGAAAGACGATTGAGGGCCATACCCATTTTTTCCTGGTCGGCCTTGGTCTTCGGTTCAATACGCAAACTAATAACCGGCTCCGGGAAAACAATGCGATCTAATTCTATAGGATTATTTTCGTCGCAAATGGTGTCCGAGGTAATCGTATCTTTCAAACCCACCGCCGCGGCTATTTCTCCGGCAAAAACTTTTTTCACCTCTTCGCGGTCGTTGGCGTGCATTCGCAAAATTCGCCCGATCCGTTCTTTGTTGCGAGTGCGTGGATTATAAACATAACTGCCAGCCGAAAGACTCCCAGAATAAACCCGGAAGAAAATAAGCTGGCCGACAAAAGGATCGCTAGCTACCTTGAAGGCTAACGCCGAAAAAGGCTCTGAGTCAGAAGCGCGACGGACCATTGGCTCTTCATTGTCAGGATTGATTCCTGGAATAGGCGGGATATCGGTTGGAGCCGGCAAATAATCAATCACCGCATCCAGCACCAGTTGCACTCCTTTATTCTTTAAAGCCGAACCAGCGAATACCGGAAAAATATTATTAGCAATGACCGCTTTGCGCAACACTTTTTTTAAGGTCTCGAAAGTGGGAACCAGGCCATCCAAGTATTCAGTCATCAAAGCATCATCCGTCTCCACTATCTTTTCAATCAGCTCGTTGTGATAGCCTAAGGCTTCAGCTTGAAGATTTTCGGGAATTTCTTTTTCTACGATTAAATTACCCATCTCTCCTTCAAAGTAATAAGCCTTCATCCGTAGCAAATCAATCACCCCCTCAAATTTTTCTTCCAGACCGATGGGAATTTGCATGCGTACTGCATTTTTATTTAATCTGTCTAAAATAGTTACGTAAGAGTGTTCAAAAGAAGCGCCGGTGCGGTCCAATTTGTTTATAAAACAAATGCGTGGCACCTTGGCTTCGTCGGCGTAACGCCAGTTGGTTTCAGACTGCGGCTCCACTCCGGCCACTCCATCAAAAACAACCACCGCGCCGTCCAGCACTCGCAACGAACGTTTTACTTCTACCGTAAAATCAATATGTCCGGGAGTATCAATAATGTTGAAACGATGTTTAAATTCATTGGTCGGCCTGCCCTCCGTAGCCTTGGCGTAGGAGGGGGTCCAAAAACAAGTAACCGCCGCCGAAGTAATAGTAATGCCACGCTCCCGCTCCTGTTCCATCCAGTCTGTGACTGTGTCCCCTTCGTGCACCTCGCCGATTTTATGCGACACGCCAGTATAAAAAAGCACCCGCTCGGTGGTGGTCGTCTTGCCGGCATCAATGTGCGCGATAATGCCAAAATTGCGAACTTTTTCTAAAGGGTAATCGCGTTCCATAAAAAAAGCGCCGAATGCGCTATGGATAATATATCTTATAAAGCCTTTTTTTGCAAATTACAAATTATTAAATTCTTCAACAGAAAGTTGAGCCTGTTTTACCACAATGTTATAAAGGGTACCAACTGGAATATCTTTTGAGCCATGAACTTGCACAGTTACAATTTTGTTTTCGTATGCGAGATATAAATGACTGCCTCTTTGGTGTGTTTCGACAAAACCTGCCTTTTTTAATTTCTGAATAACTTTTCTAGCTGGTAGTCGACTCAATTTACCCATAACTTAAGCATACTTAGGAAACAATAATTTAATGTAAGTGCCATCAGTGTGAAATGCTGATTTTGGAATTTCTTTTTGTTGTTTATGTAAAACTTCAAAATAACCCAAGGCGGCTTCCCGTATATTAGATTCAGCCTCGGCAAAAGTATCGCCAAAAGAAGATAAATGATTTAGTTCGGGAATAGTAGCGATTACTTGCCCAGAATCCTTATCATTCTCATATTCGATTTTGTATGAAAATTCGTTGCTCATATTCTTAACTATACACTAAAAATCTTTTGATTGCAATATCCTTATATATATATATGTTAAAAAAAGTAAAGGAGAAGCACATGAAAAAATTAAAGAACATTGCCTCAGTGGCAATGTTCGTGTTACTGAGTTTTTGGCTTTTCGGTTGTTTCCCCCACCTGGGGAAATACAAACCGAACCCATAAAAGGCCTGGGGCTAACAAAGGTTGCCGGGCCTTTGTTAGTTATGGAGCTACCAAGCAAAGTGCGCGAAGGCTTTGTTGGCTGTGGGAAAATTTATTTATAAATATCTTTTCTGTGTTTAATCTTTAGAACGAAAATTTGATTTTCAATCACGTCGAATTTTATTCTGTAATCCCCTATTCTAAATCTAAAATCAGCATCCTTGTGGTCTGTTAATTTTTCAGCAAAGCGAAGCGGATTTTCCACTTCGGCATAAAATCGCATTTTTTGAGCTACTCGCCTTTGGGTATCTCTGGGCAGGGATTGCAAATCAATTATCGCGCTTTTGGTGTAATTGATCTGCATAAACTTCTATAATCCGAGTTTCTTAAAAAGAAGGCTTTGCGATAGATATTTCTTTTGTTTTATTTCTTTTCGAGCTTGTTCTATTTCTTTCAGGTGCAAGAAGGAACCAAAAAGACGCTCAAAAGACTGCTCAATCTTTTTGAGATAACTGTACTCCTCCGCTGGAATTGCTATTGTATTTTTCGTTTGAGTGGACATAGAGTCAACTATATACTAAAAAGCTTTTGATTGCAATAAGATATTGATGACAGTTATCCTATTATTTTATTTAAATCTGTCTCCCATTTGAAATCTTTTGCCTCCTTAATCCGTGTTTCTATCGCCCTACTTATGTCTTCATCTTCATATTCTTGATCCATTGCCTTAGGATGCCACTTGTCATAAAGTTTCCTTGCTTGTTCGCTTGTAATCTTTTTACCATCCACGCTACCGTAAAGTTTTACACTGGGATCAATATTATCACCAACATCAACGAACTGTTGGGTACTAATACCCATCCAGATTTTAATTTCATGTCCATATAAACGTCCCGCCAAAACTTCACCCGAAAAACTAGCGGGCCCACCTCTTAAATAATAAAGGTGGTCTCCTTCTACATTTGTTCCAAGATTATTTATATGTTCTTCTCTTTTTGTAGATAATGCTGATTGATGGGAATCCATCATCGCCTCAGCTTCTTTTTCTTGTTTGGATGTTATTTTGAATTCTTCCATTGGCATAAAATTTTATTGAATTTAAATAATATGGGATAATACCCATAAGTGTACCCCCCCCGATGCGATATGTCAAGCAAAAAATTCCCCTCTTGAGGGGTGGCTTTTGTAATCAAAAGACGGGGTGGATAAATTCTGTCCACCTCCCCCACTTCGTGGGTACTCCTCAAGAGGAGAATCTACCAAGCAAAGTGCGCGAAGGCTTTGTTGGCTTCGGCCATTTTGTGAGTGTCTTCTTTCTTTTTAATGGCCGAGCCTTCGTTTCGTGAAGCGGCGATTATTTCGTCAGCTAGTTTAATATGCATCGGCTTGCCTTTGCCGCCCCGAGCGGCATCGCGAATCCAGCGCATGGCCAAAGCCAATCTTCGTTCTGGACGCACTTCTTTGGGCACTTGATAGTTCGCGCCACCGATTCTCTTGGAACGAACTTCTGTTAACGGCCCAGCGTTTTTAACAGCCAAATTAAAAACCTCTAACGGATTTGGGTTGCCAGTTTTTTCTTTGACTAAGTTAAGCATTTGATAAACCACTTTTCTTCCGGTTTCTTTTTTGCCGGACCACATTACATAATTAATAAACTTTTCCAATTTTTGGGAATTATAAACGAAATCCGGTTTAACTATATTTTTATTTTTAATTTTGCGTCTCATTTTTATTCTAATTATTTTTTAGCTTCTTTGGGTCTCTTATTTCCATAAAGAGATCTACCCTGGCGCCTTTTCTCTACTCCTTGAGTATCCAAAACTCCGCGGACAATATGATATCTTACTCCAATTAAATCTTTTACCCGTCCTCCGCGAAGCATTACTACCGAATGTTCCTGCAAGTTATGACCTTCACCGGGAATATAAGCTGTCACTTCCATGCCATTAGTTAAACGAACTCTGGCAATCTTGCGGAGAGCCGAGTTTGGCTTTTTAGGAGTAATGGTAGTAACCTTAATACAAACGCCTCTCTTAAAAGGTGCCGGGGAAAAAATCGGGCGGTTTTTCAAAACATTGAAACCGCGCGCCAGCGCAACCGTTTTTGATTTTCGGCGCATTTTAACTCTATTTTTTTTAATTAATTGGTTAATGGTTGGCATGATAAACAAAATAGCCCCTCTGGACTATAAAATTACTATACTATTAAAAATATCAAAACACAAGGCCGGTAATAAGATGATAAGCAAAAGCTAATATTGGATGTAAGAAATCAGCGAAGAAAATGATAAAAATAATTAAGAGAAAAAGTGAATATTGCTCAAATAGCCTAACCACTCCGTCAAAATATCTTGGCAAAAGCGGAAAAATTATTTTAGAACCATCCAGTGGCGGGATGGGCACAAGATTAAATATGACCAAGGCTAAATTTACCATCACGATTAAAGAAATTATAAAATAAAATGAGACAGACATCCTAAGACCGAAAGAGAAATATGTGAAAAAACGTAGAATGAATCCAAAAAATAAAGCCAAGCAAAAATTTGCTAGAACACCCGCTCCGGCCACAGCTATACTCCCCCATTTTTTATTGCTTAAGTTATTTGGATTGTATGGTACTGGCTTGGCCCAGCCAAAAAGGAAACCGGCTTTAGAGATGATCAGAAATGCAGGCAAAATTATTGAACCAAAAAGATCCAAGTGAGAAAGGGGGTTAAGAGTCAAACGTCCAGCGTAGCGGGCGGTTTTGTCGCCAAAATATTCGGCTACAAAGCCGTGCGACACTTCGTGAATCACCACCGACATTACTAGTATAACTATATAAAAAATTGCATCCATAAGTTGTAAAGTCATAAAGTTTTTAAAGTTATAAAGTTATGTGTATTTTTTTTTCTTTACACTTTACAACTTTTCACTTGATAAACTACTTGTTCCATGATAGCATAAAAAAATTACTTGTCCCGTTAGAAAATCAGCGGACTTGTGCAAAAAAGAAGTTTATTATTTTAATTTTTTAATGGGATGGCGAAAATATGCGTGATCACAAAAAAGAGTTCAGTGGTCGGTGGCGGATATTCAAACCGCACTCGCGCCACTAAATTCAACCCGACGGGCAAAGTGCGAAAATACACCAATCTTCAAAAAAAGAGGGTTTTTATTCCGGAACTCAATAAATCTGTCAAAATCGAAGTCTCCGCCCGCGGCCTCCGCACCATGAAAAAAAATGGAGTTTACACCACTCTCCTTAAAGCGGGGCTAGTAAAATAAAAACCTTTGAACTAATTAGATTTATAAGTTAAACTAAACAATTTTAAAACCTTCTTGCTCTGCAAGTTTAACAAACTCGCTACTACTAGAATATTTTAAAAGAGCGACATTACCCGTCGCATCTACTCTGTAACGATTCATTCCTCCGGCGCCGTAAATAATATAACCAAGATCTTTTTTCCCACTTTCCAACCAAGCTAAAGCGCCAGCAATATTATACTCGTCCCATCCTTGTTGTTGCCGGTTCCACGAATCTCCTTCAATTTTAACCAACGTAGCAATCGTCTCCTCTGGATGAGTTTTCAAGTTTCGAGGTGGATTTTCCTGTCCGCCTCTTAGATTTGGCATATCATTAAATTTATTCATAAGATTATTATACTCTTTTAGAATTAAAAAGTAAGGTGGGAAGAGCGAACTCAATCCACTAGGTCTTGCCTAGTAGTTTCCTGGTGGTTTTAAGCTGGCACAAAAGTCAGAGCTGTTCCCTTTTTGCCGGAGCGGCCAGTACGACTATTTTTTTTAATGTTCTTAATACGCACGGCCGTGTTTATAAAGAAATATATAAGAATACTAAGAACAAATAACGATATTTACAAATTAAAATGCTTTTCTAGCCTATCTTTATTTGTGATATCTCTAACTAAAGCAAAATGCACATACTTCCCTATCCCTAAATAGTTAGCAATAAAATCAATCTCTTTCTGACACGGATATGGGTAAATCCACACGCTGTCATTAAATTTTACAAAATCCAGCTCTTTTATTTTTAAACGAAATAAATCTCGTCTTCTTCTCTGTTTTTCAGGAATATCAAAAATCACCAGCCTAAAGTGTCTGTCCCAAATCTTAACTTTCCCTATTTCCAAATTTTCATAATCAAATCTTAAAAAGATCTTCCGCCCGTTTTCGGTCAGTACAAGTCTTTCCTCACTGCCAACCGTCTCAATAGAGATCAGCTTTTGTCGCCTTAATTTTGAGAAGTATAATGATGTATTTGTTGGTTTCTTATTTAGTCCAAAAATTTCTTTTATTAGAGTTTTTGTAATTTTGTAACTTGTCCGTCTGTTCGCTAGGGCAACAGAAATACCAATCCCCATACCAAGAGCGCGGATAATTTTTCCTGAGTTTGATTCTTTATCTATTATGCGCATATTTATATGCTATCATAATACACGCGGCCGTGTCTATAACGAACATATATTTATTTTTTTAGTCTCAAGCCGAAAACAAATTCATACATTGGCCCCGCTACAAAACCAAAAGTGAAAGCGAACAATAGTTCCTCGATTGGAATACCAAAAACGAAAATTCTAGAAATATTATCCAAGAGCCACCAGCTCTGGACTAAATTTGGGAAAATAAGAAGGATAAAAATCTCGAAAAATAAAGTTATTAAACCAAGTAAAAGTCCGCTATAAAAAGCATGTTTAAAAAGATCTTTGCGAATAATAATTGTTACGATTCCAGCGAATAAAAAAGTGATCGACGAAATATATATTGAGTTAATATGCAAAACCGCAGTGCCAACAAAAACAGCAAACAACCCAAAAATTGTTAATGCAACTGCGAAGTACGGGTGGCCTTGCATATGTCTTTTTGAAAACCTTTTGCCAAAAAATTCTTCATAGATCACTCCGATAATGCCGCCAGTAGCAAACATATATAATAAATCTTCGATTCCAAATACACCGAAACTAATAATGTAAGACGGATGCCAATAATCAGCCCCGAAAAAATATTGGGTTAAGCCAAATGGAGCGGCTAAAATAGAAACAATTATCATTTCCCTGCGTAAATCTTTTCGCGCAATAAAAAATATTGCCCAAATTAAGAGCAGAAACATATCAGCAACAATATATGCGTAATGCAGATTATGAAACATCGTCTACATTATACAATAAAATAGAACTACCCAGGCACAAAAGTCAGAGCTGTTCCCTTTTTGCCGGAGCGGCCGGTTCGGCCGATCCGATGCACATAGGTGTTGTAAGTTTGGGGAATATCGTAGTTGATAACGTGGGTAACATCTGGAATATCCAGTCCCCGAGCGGCCACGTCAGTGGCGATTAATATATTTATTTTATCTTTTTTAAATAAATCCAAGGTACGAATACGTTCGCGGCTTCTCTTGTCGCCATGAATAGCCCCGACTTTAAATCCTAATTGGGAAAGTTCACGAGCCAGAGTATCCACCGCGTGCTTCATCTCCCGGAAAATTAAAACTTTATCCGAACCGTCTTTTTTCAAAACTTCCTCCAGCTTTTGCAATTTTTCTTCTTTGTTTTTGGTGCGAACTACATCTTGGTCTATATTTTTAGCTGTCTCACCAGAAACTACCGAAATAAAAACGGGGGCTTTCAAAAATTGACCGGTTAACTTTTTTATTTCCGGAGAAAGGGTGGCTGAAAAGCAAAGAGTTTGCCGTTCCTTGGGAGTTTTATCAAGAATAAAAACCATATCATCCCTAAAACCCATATCCAGCATTCTATCGGCTTCATCCAGCACAACACTATAGCAGGTTGATAAATCCAAAATTTTTCTATCTAAAAGATCGCGCAGTCTGCCCGGAGTGCCAATCACAAATGACACTCCCCTTTGTAGCTCACGAATCTGGCGCATGATTGGCAGTCCTCCCACGCAAGCCACCGAAAACATCCCGAACCCAAAAGCAAGATTTCTAAAATCAGATTCTATCTGGAGCGCCAACTCGCGAGTAGGCGCCATGATCAACACTGTTTCCTTCTTATTTTTGCCTTTGGTTTTTGCAATTTTCTCTATCAATGGCAAAAGAAAAGCTGCCGTTTTGCCAGTGCCAGTGTTGGCCATCCCGAAAACATCTAGGCCTTTTAGAACTGAAGGTATAGCTTGATCTTGAATCGGCCGAGGATGAATGAAACCAGCTTTGGCTATATTTTTATGCAGTTGTGCATCAAAAGGAAAATCCGCGAAGGTATGTTTGGATAGGTATGGTTTTTCTTCTAGGTGCATACCCTTTTTAACGAAACGGGAAAAATCTATCCGCTCGCCACGGGATCTGACACTACTTTTCCTATGGCCGCCAAAACGAGAACGAGAATTATTAAATTGTTTTGCACGGCGTGCAAATTTAGGATTTCCAAATTTCTTTGGACTCCCAGAGTAACGTGTGTACATATAACATTTTTGTCATGGACACTAGCTAGCCTGATCTCTCTTGGACAAAAATGCTAATTTCCACAATAATATAAATAATATAGCATTTATAAAATATTTTGTCAATGACTCAAGCCCGAATTCTAGCTTCAAATTGCTTTCCGACGATATTGCTTGGATTTTCTTTATTGAAAAGGATTTCGCTGTCTTCCATTAAATACACATTCTTGATTCCCGCCTCTACCATTGCATTCCAACATGGTTCACAACACCACCAATGTCCCCACAAATACAAATCAGCGCCATTTGTATCATTGCCTTGATCTTTCGCATTTTTAATCGCTTTTGGCTCTGAATGATTTTTGGGGTGGCATCCTTCACACAACTCATAGCCTTGCCCCGTCGGAATATGTTGTTTGACTCGCTCACATTCGTGAGTTTGATGATAATCACTACCGTTTGCTCCGCGCCCAATTACTGCAGAATCTTTTACCACTACACTTCCGGTAGGCATCGTCTTATCTAAAGAATTTTCGCGAGCATATTTTTTTGCTTCTTGTATATATTCATTATTGACTGATACATATTCTACAGTCCTGCCTTTCGGTAAATACGGATATTTTATATTGCTATTTGCCATACGTACATAGTATATAATATACTCTACCTACATGACAACTTTCGACATAATCTATCAAAACATTATTAAAAAGATAATGACAGAGGGTATTGAGGAATTAAACCAACGCACAGGTCATAAAACACGCTCCTTGCCTGGAGTTACCTTCCAAATTGATATTGAAAAAGACGGTTTCCCTTTACTAACCCTTCGTAAGAATCCAATTAAGTCGCCAATCGCTGAACAAATATGGTTCATTAGTGGTTCGAAAAGACCCGATGAATTTTTGCAAAAATTTACCAAAATGTGGAATGCTTTTATTGAGAGTGACGGCACCCTCGCCGCAGCATATGGATGGCGCTGGAGGCATCATTTCGGCCGAGATCAGCTAGGTTCGCTTATTTTACTTTTAGAAAATGATCCCAGCTCTAGGCACGGAGTAGTGATAACTTGGGATCCAAAAGATGACGGCTATGGTGGTTCACCTAAAAAAAATATCCCTTGTCCTTATACTTTTACAATAAATATTATAGGTGGACGACTTAATTTACATAATATTATACGTTCCAACGACATGATGCTCGGTTGCCCTTTTGACACACTTGGCTTCGCTCTTTTGTTGTGTATATTAGCCCAAAGACTTGGAGTGCGTCCGGGCATTTATACTCATTCAATTTCAAACGCACATGTTTACGACAATCATTATGCCGGAGCAGAAGAATTGTTAAAAAGAACAAACAACAACCAAAAAATTGAACTACATTTACCGAAAAATACTTTCGAGAGGGCGGAAAAATTAGACGAGGCTTTAGTCGGAGAAATATTCACTGACCTTTCTTCTCAATATAATCCAAATGAGCCAATTGGAGGACTTGAGATAGCTCTATAAAACAAATGAAAATTTCACTCATTGCTGCTATTGGCAAAAATAACGAACTTGGGAAAGGAAATACTTTGGTTTGGGATATGCCGGAAGATTTAAAGTATTTCAGAAAGACAACCTCTGGACATCCGGTTATTATGGGACGTAAAACTTTTGAGTCCATAGGTAGACCTATGCCAAAAAGAAGAAATGTAATAATTACTAGAGATGAAAGTTATCTGCGCCATGGCGTAGATATTGTACACTCTTTAGAAAAAGCTTTAAATTTATTCAAAAATAGTAACGAAGAAATTTTTATAATCGGTGGAGGAGATATATATAAACAATCTATGCAACTAGCGGACAAACTCTACATTACACGTATAGATGCAGAAGACAAAGAAGCTGAAACATTTTTCCCAGAGATTAATTTAAACGATTGGCAAGAAACTTCGCGCGAGGAGTATAATAGAGACGAGAAGAATCCTTATAAATATGCTTTTGTAATCTACCAGAGAAAATAATGTATACTGTATTGACGGCCGTCAGTATAGTAGACAAATCTAAGGATCCTCGGGAGTTCGGATGCGGATAAAAATATTTTTTCCGTCTGGAGACTTCTTTTTTTGATACTTTCTTTTTTTATTGACCTTGATTTTATTAACCAATTCTTTTTCTAAATCGAAACCTAAAATTTCAGACATGCCAAGCAAGAAAATGGCAACATCGGCGAATTCTTCGGCAACTTTAGGCTCATGCTTTTTAAATCTATGAAATGCTTCAGATAATTCTTCGTATGCATGGCAAAATTCTAGGGCAATATCTGTTGTATTGAACCCGTGCGCTAATTTATTGCGCATCACTTCCTTCTGTAATTTTTTTAAGTCAACCATAGTTATTTTTCTTTCGTTACAATTCTTTTAATACCTAAACTCAAAGCCATCTTCTTGCAGGCTGAGCATAGGCTTTCTTTACAGTACATTGTAGCTCCGTCAAGCGAAATTCCAAACTTTAGGGCTTGAGATATAGCATTGTGTTCCGCATGAATTATCCTAGTACACTCATTGGATTTCAGTTGGTGACCAACATCATTACAATGCGGTAACCCTGAAAGTGAACCGGTGTACCCGGTAGAAACAATTCTATTGTCTTGTGTAATAACACATCCGCTTCCACTTTTGTCGCAAGTAGTTCTGGAACCGACACAGTTTGTGATATCTAAAAAGTATTCATCCCAGGAAGGGCGTTTGTGTTTTGCATTTTTAACAGCCTTTTTCATCAATTTAATATATCACCCAAAAACCAAAAAAGCCAACACCAAAACTATTTTTTAAATTTAATCTTTTTAATCCTTTCAAAAAGAGGTTGATAAATATCTTCGCGCGGGTCAATAAATAATTCTTTTTTGTTAACTTTTTCTGTAAACAGAACTGGGGCCTCGGTAATTAAGGCAAGGGGTTGTTGTTCTTTGCCCTCTCCCATACAAAGTACTGCGGAAGTGGCTAAGCTATCAGCAACGTCAGTCCGTGACAATTGTAAAATTCTTCCAAAAATGTCTGGTGTACCACGATAGTCTCGCACACCTTCAAATCCTGCATAGCCTAAAGCTATGCCCACAACTCCAGCTCTAAGAGGAAGTAAGCGGCTGTCGGTAATTAAAATACCTAAGTTTTTTATTTTATATTTTTTCTGTAATTTTTTACGAATAATTTTAGCTGTCTTGAAACTATCCTTGGGCAAGAGTACCAGCTTACCATTAGCATTTGATTCATCTATACCTGCAGAAGCTAGGACCATTCCATTTTTGATGGTGAGCCATGTGTATTTAGTGCGGAGCATATAATCAGACTCGGATTTGATAATCTTTTCTCTCATTTCATCGTGAGAAAGCGATAAATCTATATCTCGTGTTCTGCCTTCTGAAAGAGCTACTATTTTAGAAATGACGACCAATACGGATTTTTCTGGAATTGCTACTATATATCGTAGTATAAAGTTCAGCAAATTTTCATTCTCTCTAAAAACTCTGGTTTTAATTGCTTTTATTTGCATCGCTAGTGTTCTTTTCTTTTAGAAGATAAATGCCTAAGTAAGAAAGCGGGGTGTAAAGAAAGCCCATCAGAATTTTGAAAAGCCACCAGGGAATAATAATAGCTATTATGGTACTTACTGGATAGACTCCAAGAAAAGCAATAAACATAAAAATTACCGTGTCTAAAAATTGAGACCAAATGTTGGAAAAATTCGATCGTAGCCAAAATTTCTTTTCTCCAGTATGCTTTCTAAAAAAGAAAAAAGCAATAACATCTTGATATTCAGCAATAACAAAAGCAGCTAGCGAAGCAACGGAGATGCGTGCGCTTAAACCGAAAATTTGATTATATCCGTCTTTTACCCAAAGACTTTCCTTGGCCCAAGGGGTTATAGTGGAAATAAAAGAGTAAAGTAAAAACAGTATGATACTTATCACACCAGCCAAAACGAAATTCTTAGCCATTTTTTTGCCGTAAACTTCGCCAATCACATCCGTCATGATAAAAACAATCGGAAAAGAAAAAACCGCCACTGAAAGATGAGTGCCAAAAATAAAAGGCATCAATTTTATACCCAGAGTGTTGGCGGCAAAAAGCGAGGTAATGTAAAGTACAAGGCAAACTAATATTTTCTTTGAGACAAGTGGGAAAGATTCGTAATTATTAATCATAGATTTTTTGTAAATAAATAAAAATCAAAAGAGTATTTGTTTAGACAAAAACAA
This sequence comes from Candidatus Nomurabacteria bacterium, assembly GCA_023267115.1. Lineage (GTDB taxonomy): Bacteria > Patescibacteriota > Minisyncoccia > Phycocordibacterales > UBA9973 > UBA9973. Next base: position 30,701 of record JAHFNV010000003.1, read on the forward strand.
AACACTTCTTCTGGGAGATTTACTTAGCTCGCAAATCCAGACCAAGTTGAAATTTTTTTGTTTGTAAGCATAACAATTTAATTATTTTACTTCCACCCACACATATTTTTCTACTGAAAAATTGCCTGGGCACACCTCGCCCCGTCGGGCTCCGGTCGATCGAGGCTCTCTACTTCACCTCGATCCCCATACTCCGCGCGGAGCCGGAGATGATGCGGATGGCTCCTTCCATATCTTTGGCATTTAAGTCCGGCATTTTCTTTTTGGCTATTTCCAGAGCTTGAGCCTTAGTGATTTTCCCAGCTTTAGTGGCGACGTTGTTGCCCGATCCTTTTTCTATTCCAGCCGCTTTTAAAATAAGTCCTGAAACCGGAGGAGTTTTGACAATAAAATCATAGGACCGGTCTTCATACACGGTGATAACTACCGAAACTTTATCCCCGGCCATTTTTTGGGTAGCGGCATTAAACTTGGTGACAAAGTCACCAATGTTTATCCCGGCCTGCCCGAGCGCCGGCCCCAAGGGTGGCGCTGGATTGGCCTTAGCCGCCTCTATTTGCAATTTTATTTTTTTGGTAATCTTTTTCATAAGAGCGATACTAATCTACGAATTCATGCGAATTATACGAATAGAAACTTAGGAATCAAGACGGACTACACGTACTGGCTTTAAATATCTATTTCTAAAATTAACAATCAGACCTAATTTATAATTACTGGCTTGTAAATATTTCTGCATTTGATAATAATCTTCCTTCAAAATTAAAGGCTTGGCTTTTAGATCTACAAGAATCTTATTATCTATTGTAAAATCTACCTTATTTGTATAACGATTGTCAATCATTTCCATCGGCAACTCCTTTTCTCTCTCAAAATTGACATTTTTTTCTTTGAATAGCTTTTCAAGAGCATCTCCGTACTGCTTCTCTCTACAATATCTCCCCAAGTTATTATGAACTTTAAACAATAAACCACTTATTATATAAGACAACTCTTTATAGATTATTTCCGTCATATGTTATTCGTTTCATTCGTATGTATATTTGTGTCATTCGTATCGCACTTCTATATTTTTTTAACCTGTAAAAAGTCAAGCTCCACCGGTGTCTCCCGGCCGAACATTGAAACCAACACTTTCACTTTTCCACGATCTTGATCAATCGAATTTACTCTGCCTTCAAGATCTTTAAATGGGCCGTCGGTAATCAGAATACTTTCACCCACTGCCACATCAATATTGTGTTTAGTAGTATCGGTATCCATTTTCTTAAAAAGAAAATCCACTTCTTCTTTTTTAAGAGGAACGGGATTAACTCCCGCTCCGACAAAACCGGTCACTCTGGGAGTATTGCGAACCACATACCAGGAATCATCGGTGACAATCATATCCACTAAAACATAACCCGGATAAATTTTTTCTTCCACTTCCACCCGTTTGCCTGCTTTGATTTTTATTTTCTTTTCAATCGGCACAATCACATTAAAAATTTTGTCATTCATGCCGAGTGAATCAATGCGCTGCTTCAAATTTCGAAGCACCACATTTTCATACCCGGCATAAGTATGAATAGCGTACCAATTTCTTAATCCTTCCGTTTCTTGTTTCATAATGTTGCGATACTAATCTACGAATTCATGCGAATCTGCGAATTAAATTTATTCGTGTGCCCTATTCGTAAGGGTTCTTAAACTATTCGTATCATTCGTTCCATTCGTATATTGGTGTCGAGTTACGTTAGCAAACGTTCTAAACCTTTTGAAAAAATAAAATCAAAGATGCCTAAAAAATAGGCGATCAGAACAGACAACCCTATAACAATCAGGGTAAAATAAAAGGTCTGGGTTCTGGACGGCCAAACCACATGTTTTAATTCTGTTCTAGTTTCTTTGAGGTATTCAATAATTTTTGACATATCGAGAAAAGCCCCCTTCCAAGGGCTCTTCTAAACATACTGCTATTCTTTTAAATAGTCAATCTACCCAAACTCGGAATTCTATCTTATCTCATAACTTATGCTCACATCCGAGCTGATTATATTCTCGCCTTTGGGAATTTGAGCTGGAGTGGATGGCGCGCTGTCAGCAGACATTATCACTGCTTTGCCATACATAATTGGCCCTCCATAATTACCGGACTCACTGAAACCAGCAATTCTGCCCAAGTGGACACCCAAATCTCTGGCCAATACTCTGGCTTTCTGTTGCGCATCATCAATCGCTTTTTTGCGCGCCTGCGCTTTTAAACTATCTTCATTGTCAATGGCGAAGTTTGGACCATTTAAGTCAGACACGCCAGCTACTCCTAATCCTTGCATAATCTCCCCAGTGTCATCCACCTTGCGAATTTTTACGGTGACGCTTTCACTGGCAGTATAACCAACAATAACCTGTTTACCTGGCGGACAATAAATCGGCATCGAGTTTTTTGTAGAACTGCCCATTGTGCCAACTTCATATGTTGGACAAATACTACGTGAGTATTCATATTTTGGATAAACAGCAGCGTTAGTAGTTTTAATATCTCTATCCGCCACATTTGAATTTTTTAAGAAATCTAGCGCTTTCTTTTCTACTTGAGCTACCAGAGTTTGGGCTTCTTTGGCTGTTTTGGCATCTCTGGAAATAGTGAATGAAATATTGGCAATATCAGGCACAGCCGTAATTTCTCCATGACCGGAGAGGGTGATTACATTAGCGCCATTGCTCCCCAGCATACTGTAAGATCTAAATTCAGACAGAACTTTGACAGCAAAAAATAGAGAAAGAATTATCAAAAAAAGAAGCGACGCTCTATACAAGTTCTTTAAATATTCGTTTGGTATCATATTATTTTAGCTTGAATTACAAAACTCTTTCTTGGCGCAACTTTTTGAACCAATGATTTAATTGTAGCATATCCTAAATTTTATTAAAACGCATCTGTCCCCGGAATAAGTTGCGGAGGGCCAGGTTGAATTATAATACCTTGAGGAATAATTTGTCTTTGATCATAGACTGATTGAGAATTATTATCATTGCTTGTATTTTGATTTTCTGCATTAGTGTTCGTAGCAGAACTGTTTTCAGTGGCAACAAAAGGAGACGACTGTTGTATTTGCTGTTCTATTTGGGTCAACTGTTCTTGCAGGGCGGTGGTTTGCGCCTGAACTTTGGCTACTACCGCTTGCTGAACAACAACAGCTTCTGACATTACAGCTGGAACATTGGGCGATGCGTTTGATTCAGAACTTGAAAAAGTTTGGCTGCTATATGCCGGAAAATCATTTTGGTTGTTAGAAATTTGTGAATTATCGCTACTGGCATTTTGGATAGCAGTTTCAAGTGAAATTAAAACTGCATTTATAGATTCCACAGATGGAAGCTTTGATAGGTAGGCATTGATTTGAGATTGTGAAAGTCCTGAATTTTCCGGCGTCAAGCTCGAAACGATTAAAGAAAGATCTTTTATAAAACTTTTAATTGCTTCGGCGTCCCTTTTTATTTTCTCACCCTCACTCACCTCTATGTTTTTAATTGATAAAATGTCGCTGTTTTTCTGCCACTCTGAAATTAGGGTATTTATATCACCCCTTTCAGCGTTTATAGAAATATTAGTTAGAGGATTATCAACTATTATTTTTGGATTTGACCCACGGGGATCATTAAACATAAAATCCGTTTGTCTTACCAGCTCAGAAGCTTTCTTCATTTGATCTTGAGCGGTGGTGGCAAAACCAAAAGAGAGCCGGAGATCATCAAACATGGTATTTAATTTGTTTTTTTCCTTCTTTAGTTGCTCCCGCGACAAAGCTAAGTCGTTTTGGATTTTTTCTTTTTGGGTAATTAAACCATCTGGCTTATTCCCCCGCATCAAAAAATACCCCCCCAGAATAAGAATACATAAAAATATTCCTCCGCCAATAAATAGTTTCGTCACCCAACCATTATAATACAATATTGACTTCCGGAACAAGTTTCAGGCCAAATTTTCGAAAAACGGAAGTTGTTATTTGCTCGGCTAAATTTTTAATTTCTTCTCCAGTCCCCCCGCCGTAATTAACCAAAACTAATGCATGGTGTTCATGCACCCCGACATTGCCAACTCTGTAACCCTTCCAGCTCGTCCCGTTCTCTGGACCGGACTGTTCAATCAGCCAAGCGGAGGAAATTTTAACTGCCATCTCTTCTTCGAAATAAGACATCTTTGGATAAATTTCCAACAGTGCTTGCATTTTTTCTTTCTCTATAAAAATATTTTTGAAAAAACTTCCGGCGTTTGGAATCAAAGCCGGGTCAGGTAATTTACTTCGGCGAATTTCAGCAACTGCATCGCTAACATTTTTGGAATTTTTTATTTCTATTTCATTTTTTCTCAAATATTCTTTTAGTACCTTGTAACTTATGTTTTTTCGCTCAATTTTGCCTAATTTTAAAGTTATAGCGGAAATAAAATATTTACCCTTCAGTTTATTTTTAAAAATACTATCCCGATAACCAAATTCACATTCACTTTTACTGAAAACTCTTTTGGCTCCATTGGAAATTTGATAGGCTTCGACACTCTCCAGAACATTCCCCAGTTCCGCGCCATAGGCTCCAATATTTTGCACCGGGGCGGCCCCGACCGTGCCAGGGATAAGCGATAAATTTTCTATGCCCCAGTATCCGTGATCCACCGCGAAAGAAACCAGATCATGCCAAATCTCCCCGCTCATCGATTTTATCAAAATACTTTCTGTCTCTTCTTTTAGAATTTCTATGCCTTGTAATTTATTCAAAACAACAAGACCGTCAAAGTCTTTGATAAACAAAATATTACTGCCTCCACCTAAAAATAGTTTTTTGTTTTCTTTAAATTCACGAAGTAGAAAAAGCTCTTTTAAATCAAGCTCCTGCTTGATCTCGACAAAAAACTTGGCGCGGACAGAGATGCCGAAGGTGTTTAATTTAGTCAAATCATAATTTTTAAGAATCTTCATGTCCTACAGGATCTCTCTTTCTAATCTTTTTTGTATTTCTTCTTCACTTATGGGCTTCAACATTTTTTGTAATTCCAGATCCTCTGATAAATTTACTCCTTGTTTTTCCAAAAGGAGAGTAAGCATTTTCATAAGCTTGGTAATTTCTTTTTCAGAAATAATGTTCAGTTGCAAATGAGTTTCCTCTCGTAAGTCGTCGATCTTTGCCGTGCGATTTTGCGATATAAGCACAAAAATCGCCAGAATGATGGCTTCCAAGGAAACTATATTAGTGAGCAGGTTAAATGGAAAAGGATCAAAAGGAGCAACAAATTTTATCTGATTGGTATTAATGAGTATCCAAGCAATAAACAAAAAGACATTTAACCACAGAAAAGTATTACTACCAAAATGAGAAGTCATGGAGTCTGCCATTCTTTCTATGGTTGTTCTCTTAGCATCAGCTTTGGCTTTTATGCTACGAAATATTTTCTTTCGGGCTTCTTCATTTTCACCAAATAATGAATGTAAAAATGAAACATGGTCTTGGTGCATATGATTATATAAATTAATTCTCTAAGTATTTATTATTCTCTAATTATACTAATAGAGCCGTCGCTTTGCAATCTAATAACTCGAGACGCTTTGCCGCTCACTACTCCTCCATCCATATATAGATCTACTGAATCTCCAAAGTACTTTTTTGCCTCTAAAATGTTTTTGCTCGGAGGCAACGCCTCCGTATTGGCCGAAGGGGCAACGAGCGGGCCAGTTTTCAAAAGCAAATCTCTTAACACCGGTGAAGCTGGCAAACGAAAAGCAAGAGTCTTTGTCCCACGATGTAAATATGCGAACGATTCATCCGGGCAATCTAAAATAACACTAGTAGGACTAAAAAAATATTTTTCTACAATTTCTTTTTGTTTGTTTGAAAGTTTTATTTTAAATTTTTCTAACTCATTTACATCTCCAACTAAAATAATACATGGTTTCTTGGGATTTCTTTTTCTTAATTTATAAATCCTCTGCACAACAGATGAATTAAGTGCTTGTCCCACAATGCCATACAAAGTGTCCGTCGGCATGACAACCACTCCGTCATTTTTGAGAGTATTTGTCAGATTTGGAGCTTCCCATAAATATTTGTAATCTTTCATGTTAGTCATTTTCAAGAATCTGAAACTTCCGATGCCCTGCTGGTGTGTGGAAAATTTTAATTTTATGATGCTTTTGGGGCATTACCTTTATAACATTTTCTGGCCATTCAATGAAAACCAGATGCTCTTTATTTGAAATTATTTCTTCCCACCCAAGATTTATTAGTTCTCTATCATTTTTTAAACGATAGGCATCAAGGTGAAAAAGAAATTTATATTTAGATTTTGGGATTGAGTATTTTTGCATAATCACAAAAGTAGGGCTATTAACTTTCCTTTTGACTCCAAATATTCTGGTGGCCATTTGAGTAAAGGTCGTTTTCCCTGCTCCCAAATCGCCGTAAAGACCAACGATAAGAGCTGTACGGTTTTTAACCTTTGAAATTTTTGTCAAAAAATCTTGCGCTATTTTATAGGTATCTTTGGTGCTTTTTGAAACTTTAATATTTTTTTTGGGCATAATTATTGTAGACGTCCAACATCTATTATAGACGTCCAACATCTACATTTTAATTTTCGTGAAAATCAATGGGAGCGAATTGCTTAATCGAACCATCTTTAGAAACTGACACCTTGCCTCTTTCTTCTCGAATAATTGAAATAATTTCAGTGCTGTGTTTTAAAAAATTTTTATATCCACCAAATATTTTCAAAAATTTCCTTCCCTCAACGGGGTTAACAAGATGAAAATTTCTGGTCTTATATTCCTGTTCACTTGTACGGATCAAATATTTTTTATTTTTAGGAATGTCATGCACGCGATAGTTCCACATGACATAAGAAAAAATCATTTCAAAATAATTTTCACGTTCGACGTACGAAGATTTAAATCTTCCCTGCATTAGAGATCCACTACGTTTATGTCTATCATTAAAATATTTTGTGTAGCCACCTAGTAGGCGTTTCATAAATTCGCTAATACCTCTATCTAATTCTTGTTTTAAAATTAAATGAAAATGATTAGGGTTCAAGCAATACTCCACTATAGATATCATTTTCTTTTTCTTATGTAGACGTTGAACGTCTACATTTTCACGAAGTGCAATCTGAACACTACCTACTGGATCTTTGTATGAGAATAATTTTAAGCAAAGTAGAAAGCGTTCGACATCTTTGTCATCAGAAAAAATATCACGTTTGTCTACCCCTCTGTTGTAAACATGATAATACGAACCATTAATAAAAGAATGTTTCCTCATCTTTATATGATAACAAAATAGATGTCCAACGTCTACTAACGTAAAATCAATAAAGTATTTAAATTGTTATAATTAAACTTTCTCCCCGATCTGCTGTCGCCACATAGCGTAATATAAACCTTTTTGATCCACCAGTTCTTGATGTTTGCCTGATTCGACAATTTTACCTTTTTCTAAAACGTAAATTCTATCAGCATGCATAATGGTAGAGAGGCGATGAGCAATGAGCACGGTAATTTGCTCCTGATTTTTACTTAACTCTTTAATGGTGGCTGTCACTTGCTCCTCGGTCAAAGAATCTAGCGAAGAAGTCGCTTCGTCAAAGACAAGAAGTTTTGGATGGCGCAATAGCGCCCGAGCAATGGAGAGGCGCTGTTTTTCACCACCGGAAACTTTTACCCCGCCCTCACCGATCAGCGTATCTAAGCCTTCAAGCGCTCTTTGCATTAGACTGTCAGCTGCAGATTTTTTTAAGGCGTCCCAAAGTTCTTTGTCGCTTGCATTAGGATTGGCAAATTTTAAGTTCTCGCGAATGCTACCGGCAAAAAGCTGAGTGTCCTGGGTAACCAAACCAATTTGGGCGCGAAGGGAGTCCAGATCCGCTTCACTAATATCAACATTATTATACAAAACTTTTCCTTCTTGCGGATAATATAAACCGACCAACAATTTTACTAAAGTGGTTTTGCCTGAACCAGATGGACCGACGAAGGCTATGGTTTCTCCCTTTTGGGTTACAAAGCTGACATTATCCAAGGCCTTGCGATTGGCTGTAGGGTGAATAAAACTCAAACTCACAAAAGCGACACTTTCTAGAATGCCAACTTCTTTCGGCGAAGCTGGCGCAGATTCCTTGGGTGTATTCAAAATATTTTTAAAATTCATCAAAGATGCCTGCGCTTCGCGATAAGAATTCACCACATCGCCCAACTGTTGCAGGGGGTTAAACAAAAAGAAAGAATAAATCCACAAAGAAAAAAATTGTCCTATGGTGAGAGAGCGCGTGAAAATTAAATAAATCATCATAAACAACATTAAGGTGCGAAGTAAATTTAGAGCCGTACCCTGAATGAAACTTAAGGTGCGAAGATATTTAACTTTCTCTAGTTCAAGTTTTAGTATTTCTTCCGTAGTGTGGTTGAGTCGATTGATTTCCGAACCGGAAAGCCCCAAAGATTTTACTAGTTCTATATTGCGCAAACTTTCTGTGGTTGAGCCAGCTAAGGCGGTGGTTTGGGCGACAATTTTTATTTGCACAGTTTTGATTTTTTTGCTTAAAAGCGCAGATAACAAGCCCAAGGTCGGTACCATAGCCAAATAAACCATAGCTACAATGTAGCTGACAAAAAACGCGTAGGTAATGACAAAAATAAAACCAATAACTGTAAAAAACAAAACATTGATAAAATTGGCAATGAGCGTCTGACTATCCAAACGCACCCGCTGTAACTTTTCCAAAGTCTCTCCACTTTTCTGATCTTCAAAAACTGGGTAAGGCAATTTGAGGGCGTGGGTCAGACCGTCCGTATACATTTTGGCGCCTACCCGTTGGGTAACGGTGTTGACGTAATAATCTTGAAAATTTTTTGCTAGACGAGAAATAAAGTTCGTGCTTATGGACAATAGCAACAAAAACCCAACGCCACGGAAAAACTCGTTGCTCGATAATAGGGCAAACTTAGTGGCATAGTTGTCAAGGATCAAGCGAAAAAGATACGGATCAATTAAAGAAAAAATCTGGTTGATGGCAGCCAACAGAAGCGCTAAAACCAGAAGTTTCCAATATTTTTTAAGATAAGAAAAAAGTATTTTCATCTAATCCTTCGTAAAAAAAGTTATTCTAAAACCTTCGACAAAAGAAATGTGGCTAAGCGGGGGTGCCCGGAGAGAATTGAACTCTCGATATCGGCTCCACAAGCCGAAGTTTTACCATTAAACTACGGGCACCATGTGCCACTAGTTATATCAAAAAAAATTACTAAACGCCAGTTATTTTTTGTGGCGATTTTTTATTTGGCGCATTATATATTGCGCAATTAAGTCAGCACGGCTAAAATAAAAATCAAGGTTGAAATGAAAGCCGAAACAAAACACCAAGAGCATCCCTTTCTTAGTATAAAAATTTGCACAAAGACAAGATAAATGGAAAAAATAAAAGCCAGAAAAGAAATCAAAATCAAGAAACCGATTAAGAATTCAGGCAAGGCCTCGGGCATAAAAACAAAAAAAAGATAAGAAGCGAATATTAGGGCATAATAGATCATACCTAAAATCTCTAGAGGAACACCGAAAAATTTGGAATAATCGCTATGGACCACTGCATGACAATCAAATTTTATTGGGCAAACGAGGGGGCTATGGCCCGGTTTTTTGTGTTTATAGATATGTCGAGCCACCATAAAACCGGAGAACCCCAATAAAAAAATCGCCACTCTTATTAAAACATCGTCCGAAAATATCATAACTTAGATTATAGCTTTTCTTTTAAAGAAAGACAAACTGAATTCAGGCAGTATCGCTTTTTTGTTTCTGAAATTTTTATTTTTTACATTCACACCTATTTCTTCTTGTGTTTCTCTTGTCAAAGCATCTTCTACGGCCTGCTTTTTGATTAAAAACAGAAGGGTGGTATTTTGCATGGTGCGCGAGGGGAGATTTGAACTCCCACGTCCGTGAGGACACTGGCACCTCAAGCCAGCCTGGCTACCGTTACAGCACTCGCGCGTATAATTTCTGCCAAAATTTACTCGGCTGTTTTAGTTTCTGCGTTTGCCTCCACTTCCGACTCACTATCAGTTTCCGAAACAACCGAGCGCATTTTTCGACGGACATCTTTGATCGCTTTGGTGCGAATGTAATAAAGTTTTGAGCGACGAGCCCGAGATTTTTTAAGTGTTTCAATTTTATCCACCATTGGAGAATAAAGCGGAAAGATTCTTTCCACCCCGACACCTGAAGCAATCCTGCGCACGGTAAATGTTGCTCCAGCTTCTGTGCCGTGCTTGCGAGCCAATACTATGCCTTCAAAAGCCTGGTTGCGAAATTTAATAGTCTTTTCACTTTTTTTATTAGCTTTAGTTGATATTTTCTCTTCCGCAATCTTGGACCACACCCGCACGGTATCCCCCGCTCGAAAATCAAGTTTCCTGCGAGCCTCAATATCAACTGGGCTAAATTTTATTTTACTTA
>JAHFNV010000011.1 GCA_023267115.1 Candidatus Nomurabacteria bacterium
TTGCAACTTTTCCTGCCTGCCAACAGGCAGGTCATTTTTTTTATAACTCATTTGGATTGTAGAATTGTACTAAGATTAAGCAACTAGGTCAATACACTCCTGTTGATAACCCCGCACGAAAGCAAATTTAGCAATAGTGTGCGACCGCTTGTTATTGCTAAATTTGGATTTAATATACTTCCTGCTGGTAACACTTTTCGCAATAAACTATTTCTGGACGGTCGGGCGCATAAGAAGTTTGAATTTCAGTGCTGCACTTGTCGCAAGTGCGATCATAAGTTACCATTGAATTCATTTGCTTGATACGAGCTCGATCTCGACACAGCGGACACTGACGTGGAACTGGAAAATTAAAGCGACGCAAGAATTGTAATTCTTTATTTATAATTTGATAATTTTTACCGCAAGCCTCGCATTTCAATATCGCTTTTAATATATCGTCGCTAACATCTTTGATATGGTCTGGCACAACAATGCTGGCGTCCAGATATTCACGTGGGTCGGGATCACGCCAAGTGAAACCTTTAGCCAGAGCTTCCTCTTTAGTAATTGGAAAAAATTCATAAGCGGTAGATTCATTATAGGCCCAAGGACAAAGATCAACTGGTATTTGCCCGCCATATCTATGTTCTAATCCCCTCCTATCAGTGAAAGGCACTTCATTCATTTGTATTTTAATTTTTTCAACTAAATTAAAATATTCTTCTTTACTATATTGTTTATTCAAAATGCAATACTCACCCTTTTTTAAACCAACGCAACCAAATAAATTACCAGAGCCGTGACAACCAAAAGTGTATTCCGTATCGTGATTACGATAATTCCAAACAGCAAATTTTACGTTTGAAGTATTGAGCCCAGTCCAATTGGCCTCATAAACCCATTCGGAAGTTGAACCAAAAGATGTGAAATCATAGCAATTACGCACTCCCCCTTTAAAAAATAGCTGGCAGAATTTAACATTTTCTGAATCAGAAATAAAATAAACTTCGTGAGCATTTTTTGAGTTATAGACATAATCACCGGACACCTTACTGTTGTTCCTGCCTTGAAATGCACGCCTGGGATATTTTAAAGATAATTTATAAGCTTGCTTTTTAAATTTCTGTAAATTTTTTGCAGAGCCTAAATCAAATTCCTTAAATTTATTCAAGTATTCCTCACGAGTATACTGCTTATTAAAAATACAATAACTTTTATTGCGCAGTGAAGTAGAACCAAAGCAATCATTGCAATTTACTAAATCCCTACAAAAATAAACATTGTTACAGTTCTCGCAATCCTGGGAGAAAAAAGTTTGGAAACACTTGCGAATATCAACTATTTCGTAACAAAGTTCTGAATCGGATGAAAAAGCCAGATCAAGCGAATCTTTGGTACGTAGGGCTGTGTTGGTATAAATAGAATCTTCTCCAGTAATGTGCTTAAAACAAAGATACCCGTTTTTCTGAAAACTGGCGCCATTGCAATAATCACTATTCACCATAGTGGTATATTCCGTATGTAATGCTGCCTTGGGCACATCGTCCAATAACTCCTTAAATTGCTCGAAAAACGGACGGGAGAAGTCATAATCCCTGCCGTAGCTTTTAGGATCCCACTGGTCTCCCCACCAAATATCTTGCTTATAAATTTTCCCAGGTAGACTTGGATGGTAAAAAGTAATTACATCTTCTCCAGTAAAATCACACTTGCGTTTATATAAAATTCTATAGCCATACCAATTCATTCGCCGTAAGAGCCGGCATTTTGGGCACCACACTGGAGGTGGAACTTTTATCTGTTCGTAAAAACCAAAGTCCTCTGACTCGATGGTAAAATCTTTTTTACAGCTTTGGCAAATTTTGGTTTCGCTTTGATTGTTCATTAGCATATTTAATTATAAAATTAATACGCACGAAAGCAAATTTAGCAATAGTGTGCGACCGCTTCTTATTGCTAATCGTTACTAAACAGAATCAATAAAAAACTATTTCGGATAATTAACCATCAGCTCGATGTTCTTTGCATTTTCCGGTATAGATCTTCTCCAAAACGGGTGAAGGAGTAAGTTGGCGGAAATAATGCTCGGATACTGCGCTAATATTTGACTAAAATCTTTCTTTTTTATACCTAAGATATCGGCTGTCAGTTTTTTCTCGTCAACTTTCCAAACAACTTTTAAATCACCGGACAAGTTAAAATCGATATCTTTTGTTTCTCCGGTTAACACTTTTTTAGTCGCAAAAGAAAAGATTAAATCTCTAATATTGGATATATAGACATCAACCACTTCCTCGTTGGGGAACAGTTTTTCAATAATTTTTTTGGTCAGCTTTTTTTCGTCAAACAGGAAACCGTAAAACGTGCCTTTAACGTTTATTGTCATTTGATCTCCAGTAGAAGCAGGCGCTACATTCACTTCATCAAGGTTAAAATAAATCGCGTCTTTCAATAAAACGAATCCGCTTGGAATCTGGTCGGTCACTTTTCTAAAAAGCTTTGCTTCCAGAGTTGCCTTTAAGTCACTTACTGCATTTGCCTTTTCTGAATCAGAGATAACTCTAGACTTACCTTTAAAGCCGCCCGTTATCTCTCCTTTAGATCTGCCATAAAATTTTGAATACTTGGGCGTTCCATTGAAACCAAAAATTTTAAAGTCAAGCGGAGGGCTATTATATTCTCCGCCGGCCTCAGCCGCATAAATCTCTACGGCCACCGACCCCGGCGCGCCATCAGCGGCTACGCCTGGAACTGTAGTTTTTGTTTTGGTTTTGTATAATTTTCCATTAGAGCCTTCCAGCCGGGTATCGATATCTAACCGTTGGGCAGAAGAACCGAAGGCGTTATAAAGCATCACCGCCCCTTGGGCTTTCAGAGACACCTCTTTTTCTATCTCGCCCTGGATATTTTTACTATCTTCTCCGGAAATGACCACTAAATCGAAAGGCAGATTGTTAGCACTCGCATCTCGTCCAGCAACTAAATTTTCATTAAATGGGACATTTTGTATTTTTGGATTGATGGTAATTTTTGCATTAGAAAAAAAAGCAGAAAGGGCAAAAAAAAGAAAGGTAACAGAAATCAGGGCCACTAACCAAAGTAAATATCTCGATGTTATCATCTGACTTTTTTCCACCACTTTGAAAACAGGTTGGCGAGGCGAATTTATTTTTACCATATCTTGAAATAGATTTTTGGGCATATTTTTAATGAAGCAAGCGATTAATATAAACAGATTCAATGACCAGAAATGGATCACGGATTATATTTTCCTCAAAAACCGCAATGCCATGGAGTGCCTCTGTGCCCAAAAAAACAACTTTAAATTTTGCTTCGGTTAAAATATACTGACTAAATTGTTCAGCTTCAATGATTCTCGAAAAAAAACCTGCCAGATCGGGATCAACCGTTACAAAAACAACAGAAGGTATTGAAATATCGTTGGAGAGAGTAGCTAAAGATTCTTGAAACTTAAGAAGCCACTCTGTCTTTAATTTATTTATAATTGGTTCAAGCTTTTTGCTGGTTGGAGCACTCGCGTGTCTATCTTTTTGGATAAAAATAAATGACTTTGCTTCGTCAATCGTACAACCTAAAGCAGCGGCTATGCCACGGATAATAAAATTTTGCCCAGTTGGAAAAGAAACCGATTCTTGCAGAACATTTTTCTTTATCATGGAAATATCCGTCATTTCTCCGCCAATATCAATTAAAAGGAAGTTTTTTTGATCGATAAATAGATCACGCACTACCGTAAAAGACGCCAACAGAATGGAAAAAAACTTTATGTTCCGGAAGTTGAAATGCTGATGCATTACCTCTTCTATTTTTTCCAAGATTTGTTCCGGACTGATTGATATGAAAATGGTCATTTCCAGCTCTTTGGCTTTTTGGTTCAGAGGCTTCGACGTTGCATAACCATTCAGCATTGTTTTAATATTTTTAAGTTCAATTACTCGAACTTTGCCTCCGGCATCCGCGTATTCAACCAAATGTTCTTTCTCAAAAAGACTGGATTCTTTTTGAATCAAGTCGTCAGCCAAAGAGGAAGTAAATGTAAAGGGCGTATTTTTCTTGAAACGAATAATTCTAATTTGAGAAGTATGGTAGGGCGAAGAAAGGACGCAAAATACTTCAGCTGGGGCGCCCAGGCCGGCCTTGGAAACTTTATCTAGAACAATCTCAAGTGACTTTACAGCCAAAGATAAAAATCGGTCGACCTTAAATTTTTCTTCAAGAATTATCGGTTCGCGAACAGAAAAAACTATTTTTGGAACTCCTGACTTTTGCATCCAAAAAAGCGCTCCACCCACCGAAGAAGATCCTATATCAAACACAGCTGCCAACTTATCTTTTTCTTGAGATCCAGAAAAGATTCCCATACTCTGTATTATATCATAATTTAAACATGCCAGCAGAAGCGGTGCGCGATTTATCCTGATGTTCTTTCATTTTCCTATCAAAATCTTGCCGATCAATAGTCACCCCTTTTTCTTTCGCCAATTCCTCAATTAATTCTATTGGAAATCCATAGGTGGTAAAAAGAATGAACGGATTAATGCCTTTTTCAAATTCTTTCAAGCCATTGTTAAGAGTTCTTCTAAATTTGTTTCCTTCCTGTAAAATTTCCTCTCTTATGTTTTCTGAATTTTGTATTAAATTTGGATAAGTAGGGCCATATTTATCTACAACCACATCAACTAATTCACCAATTTTAATTTTATCAATACCTAAGATGTTCGCATAACGAATTGCTCGGCGAAGCAAGCGACGTAAAATGTAACCTCGAGCGGTGTTTGATGGAATAACGCCATCCACAATAATAAAAACACTTGTGCGAATATGGTCTGCGACTATTCTTTTTGCCTTTTCATCATTCGAGTTTATGGAATTGTTAATGATTTTAATCATCGGTTGAAAAAGATCTGTCTCAAAGATATTATCCTTGCCTTGCACGGCCATCAAAACACGCTCCAGTCCCGCTCCAGTGTCCACATTTCTTTGTTTTAATTTACCGACAACTTTGCCATCTTTTTTTTCATACTCCATGAATACATCATTCCAAACTTCAATAACCTTTTGCTCTTGGTCTGCTTTTATATATTCCTCTTTAGTTAAATCACCCAAACCCTCGGAGGTAACATCATAAAACATTTCGGTATCTGCGCCGCAAGGACCATTTTCTCCCACACTCCACCAATTTGTTTTTGCGCTCATAAAATAAATCCGACTTTCGGGCACATATTTCTGCCAAATTTCAAACGCTTCCGTGTCTTTTGGCGCATTTTCGTCACCTTCAAATACTGTGATGTAAAGCCGCTTTGGATCCAATCCTAAACCTTCTTCTTTGGAAGTAAGAAATTCATAACTCCATTTTATGGCCTCTTCTTTAAAATAGTCGCCGAGCGACCAATTACCCATCATCTCAAAAAATGTATCGTGAGTGTTGTCTCCGACTTCATCTATATCCTGAGTGCGAACACATTTTTGAACATTCACTAAGCGAGCTCCCTCAGAGTGTTTCTGCCCCAAAAGATAAGGAATCAGCGGCTGCATGCCAGCGGTGTTGAACAGGACTGACGGATCATTCTCTGGTATCAGTGAAGCGGAAGGAATAATTTTATGTCCTCGGGCTTCAAAAAATTTTAAAAACCTTGATCTGATTTCATTTGATTGCATTGTGCCATTCTAGCAGAAATCAAAAAGAAAATCACTTTTTAATTTTCATTTTCAATTTATACATATCTCCATGCAAAAGCATTCCTAAATAAGATGCTAAACTTTCTTCTTTTTTGTTTATCTGTAAATTCTTGAACATTCTTCTTTTTGTGCTTGTTCTCAATACTCTATGATATAGGAAATGTACCCAGCCGAGAAAGTCAACTCCGGAGGCAAGAGTTTTAATAAAGACTTTATTGGGATGAAGATTTGGTGCATAACACAATTTCGCGACCGCGAAATTGTGTTGAGTTTGGAAACTTGCCGTCGTGTACAAGTTCCTCGACAACGATTCCGGTCTGGGGTACGATTCCTGAAAAAATAACTCCCCAGTTCTGGAAATCTGCGTCGAAACCTGCCTTAAACACCTTCTTTGCCGTCGCGTGGGTGTCTTTGCCGTACGACGCTCCAAAAGAAAACGTGAAGAGGTGCCGTAGGTAAACCGTCGCAACAGTCTCCGCTGTTGCGATTAGCTGATATTTTTCAGTGCGGAGAAACTTTTTCGCCCCCGCAACCCACAAGCTGGCATCACTACCAGTAAGCTTGTGGGCAAAATCCTTGACGAGAGCTAAACTCTCGTCGGTGAGTCCTTTTAGGGACTCAATAACCTGGCCGAGCATGTCATACTCTGTTGACATGGTCTTATCTCCTTTTTGAAATGTTGTCGCTGTCGGGCGGAACCGCAAATCGGTTTCGCCATAGCTTTTTAAGGTACATTTTATAGTTATTATAATAACATGTTTAGTATATACTTGTCAAATTCACGATAGGGCTAAATTTTACGCTGAAAGTAATTTAATTTTTCTCCTGATCCATGTCGTCAGAAATTCGCTTGAGCGGTTTTTCAAAAATATTCATGGCGATAAAAATTATGAGCACTAGGATGGTAGAAATTGCGGCCAAGGGGAAAAGTCCAAAACCAGCGGCCATACCTATACCAGCTGTAATCCAAAGTCCGCTGGCAGTGGTAAGGCCAGTAAGGCGTGAACCTTGTAAAATAATTGATCCGGCACCTAAAAATCCTATACCCACGATTATTTGAGAAGCTATGCGAGAAGGATCAAACCCAACAGCACCAGAATATTTTAAAGAAAGCGTTTCAGAAATAATTATAAAAAGAGCCGCGCCCATAGAAACCAAGGCGTGGGTCTTCATGCCAGCTTCTTTATGGACCAAAAGACGCTCGGCGCCAATCAACATGCCAAGCAACACTGCTACCGCTAATCTTAAAATAATTTCACTATTTTGCAAAAAAAATTCAGTCATGCGTCAATTATATCACAATTCCCCCGCCCAGACAAACGTCTTTATCGTAAATTACACAAGATTGCCCAGCGGCAATTAGGATGGGTTTTGAAAACATTATCTCGGCTTTTGTTTTAGTAATAGTTTTAACCATGCAAGATAATAATTCGCCGTGATAACGAATTTGAGCCGTGTAGTTTTTATTTGACTCCGGCATTTCTGAAATCCAATTGATGTTTTCTATTTTTATTTTATTTTCTACTAGGTCTTGCCTAGTAGGATTTCTGTTTGTAGAAACCACTAAAATATTTTTCTTTAGATCCTTGTTCATTATATAATATGGACTGTCATGCGGACCTTTTTTTGTGATGGTAAAACCATGCCGCTCGCCTAAAGTGTGAAAAACTGCTCCATTATGCCATCCGATTATTTCTTTTTTTTCATTCACCACCTTGCCTTTCTTTTCTTTGATGTAATGTTTTAAGAATTCTTTCAAGTCTATCGCGCCCAAAAAGCAGATGCCTTGGCTGTCTTTTTTTTCAGCCACCGGCAAGTTAAATTTTTTAGCCAGCTTGCGGACCACGCTTTTTTTCAAATTACCAACCGGAAATAAAATTTTGGCCAATTGTTCTTGTTTTAATGCCCACAGAAAATAGCTTTGGTCTTTATTTAAATCGCAACCTTTCATTAACGAAAATATAAAATCTTGTTTTTCGGTAGTAAAACTCTTTCTTGGCGCAACTTTTTGAACCGTCGCATATTTTTCAGCTGAAAAATCGCTCATTCTCGGCTCGCCAGCCTGCGAAAGTCGCTTCAAAAAGTGCGCCTGCAACAAGTTTTGCGCATAGTGTCCGGTAGCCACGAAATCAGCTCCCATTGAGAGCGCTTTTTGCAAAAAAGCGCCGAACTTTACATATTTATTGCACATCACATCCGGATTCGGTGTTCGTCCGGCTTTATATTCAGCAATCATGTAGTCCGCCACTTCTTTTTTATAGATACTCTCTAGGTTAAAAGTTAGAAAAGGGATGCCTAAATGCGCCGCGATGCGCATCGCATCGCGGCGCTCCTCCTCCTCATTGCACGGTAAAAAATCCGGATGCCAAGTTTTAATAAAAACTCCAACAACTTCATAACCTTGTTTCAAAAGTAAAGCTGCACTAACGGCAGAATCCACGCCCCCAGAAAGACCCACAAATACCGTTTGTTTATTTTTTTTCATAATTTATTTTAAATATTTTAGTTTGTTTACCTTATGCTCGGCAAAAGTTTTGGCATAATGAATATTGCCTTTTATGTCATGCAGGTAATAAAGATAAACGGAATTTTCCGGATGTATGGCAGCTAAAATGGCTTCCATTCCAGGATTAGCAATCGGGTTTTCTGGTAATCCTCTCTTTCGATAAGTCTCCGGCGCGGCATCAACTTGGAACGGCATATCAATAGCAAGCCTTTTCCATAAAATTCCAGAAATCAACTTTCGGTCAGTGCTACCTTTAGCTTCTTTCTCAATTATTGACGCCATAATAATAATTTCTTTGGCTGTCTTTCCGGAAAAATAAATTTCATTCTGAACAGAAGCAATCTTTTTTTGAAAGTTTTCGCTCATAGACTTTATTACATTCTCTTCATTGTCTGTGGTAAAGAAAAAATAAGTATCCGGGAAAAGATAGCCTTCTTTGCTTTTCGCTTCCAAGATAAACTTATCTTTATTAAAATTTGGTAATTTTGCAACAAAAACATTTGTTATATCGGAAATATCATATCCTTCTGGAATAGTAACCGCAATCGGTGGCAGGTGGCGCTCGCCCTTTGAAATCCGTTTAGCCACTTCGTAGACTGGCTCTCGAATATCAAACAAATAATCAGCCGGTATCAAATGTTTTTCTGCATCATAGATTATAATAAAAGCTTCAAAGGCCAATCTTGAACGGATAATGTGTTCTTGCTTAAGCTTTAAAGACACATTGCGCAAATTCGTTCCTTCTTCTATATTTATTATTTTACCAATTGGAAAATTATCCGACGGAGCAAACAAAAAATGATACCCTAAAAGAAGGATTAAAAAAATAATGGCAAATAAGTGAAATGGCGAAAGATTGCGATTTTCCATATACGCTAGGTCGGCAAGTTAGTGGGTGGAGAAGCTTCTTTAGATTCAATTCGTTCCAGAGTTGGGACTTTAAGTATCTGGCCCGGAAAGTGCCAAATAGTCGCTAGTTCTTCCGAATTTAAGACATAAGTTTCGTGGTGAATGTAGGCCGGAAAAAACAGTGGAGAAAGAGGCCAAGGAATTGTGTGCATAGAAAAAAGATGGTGCCGGAGAGGAAGATGAAAAAATGCCCGCTCGCGATATTCATTGAGCATTCTGTTGGCCAAATGCATAATGGTCTTGGAAGAGATGGTAAATATACCGCCGTAAGCATCCCCTTGGGTTGAATTTATACGAAAAAACTCGTTAACATCGGGAGCAGCATATTGACGAAAGATAAGACGAATATCTCTGGAATTATTGGTCCTGGAACCAACGGGATATATTTCTTTTTTAGCCAAATACATTACTCTGATGCCTGTTTCAAAACCAAGTTTGGAGGTCTTGGCGCTCATGGCTTTGACCGCTCTATCTAAAAAAGCTGGAATACGAACTTCTATACGAGACAATTTAACAAGATGCTCTCCCGGATCATCCCTTTTAGAAGTATACGGCAACAATAATTTCTCTATTTGTATCTTTGACTCCGCCACCCAATCATGATGCCCAAACCAAGTGCCGTGGGTATGATACTCTTTTTTAGAAGGAGTAACAATAATTTGCACCCAGCACTGTTCTCCCTTTCGGAGCGAGCCAAAAAATTCCACCACTGGTGAAATAGGGTCTACTTTGTATTCTTCTTTCGGATCTTTGTCCAAACCAAAATCAATATAAGTTTTTATCGGGTATGCTTCCGGTCTAGTGAGCTTAAATTCGCAACCCCAAGCATTCCAGGCGCTCTGTGGAGTAATTTCATCTACCGCTAGGGTATAGTCCTCCACCACTTTTACTTGGGCTTGAGGATACTGCGCGTACATTTGCGTTTCAATCAAATCTTTTATGCGAGAAGGCGTACGGATATAAAAATGAACTTGTCCATCAACGGAAGCGATTTCCAACGAAAACCAAAACCAAATCGCTCCCTGCCAATATTCTTCTTTTCCCCCCTTTATACTCCAATGATAAAGCGCGTTAGTGATGAAAAGCTCCATCGCCTTGGGGCTGCGCAAAACTTCGCGGGGGGGAATAATTTCCAGTAAAACAAAAGTGATACCGGAAATAAAATCCTGCTGGATGTAGTGAATCCACATCTTCCAGGCCAAGTATCCAAGAAAAATAGTACCGGCCAAAGCTAAAACCTCTTTAGTCAAACTGTACCGCCAAATAAAGTAGCCGAGCAATACAATTATTAGCATAGCTAAAAGATTTTTCGCCTCTGTTGCAAGAGAATCAAAAAAGGAATCGAGCATATTTACATTCTAACAAAAAAACTAAAACAGGACAACTCCCACTTGGAAGCAAGGCTTCCAAGTGGGAATTTCTAAATCAAATATTACACCACCGAGTAAAGCCCGTTTTTATTTTTCTTGAAATACTTCGGATTGATCAAATTCACCAAAATAGTATTTTTTTTAAAATATCTTTCTTTATTAACTTTAGCCACCACATCATCTTTGTTCATCGGACCATCTTTCTTTAGAATATCGGCGATCACCTCACGAGCAGTGCCCACTTTATAACCCCATTCCGCCAAAGCATACATCCCTCTGCCAACCAAGACAAAACGGGGATCCTTAATAAGCTCATTATGACAAGTGGCATAGTGGGTTTTCTTATTGAAAATTTTGGAAATTGAATCGGCTACCTCGCGGAAATGCATTGGCGAACCATGACGTCTCATCACCAAAAAAGCGTAATCTTTCACTCCACGAGTACGAATATTTTTCGAGCTAGCCCTGCCCCATTCACCCAGCGGATTTTTAGCGATAGTTTTGGACATAGAGAGCCAGCGACGAGCTATTTCTTCATTCTTATATTGATCGGAAACATCTTTCATTTGATCAAAAAACTTTTTGATCATTTCGCTCTCTGGTATAAGATCTTCATCACCGAGACTGGTATAAAGTTTTTTAAGGGAATCGTGCACCATGCTTGCCACTTCGTCACTGACACTGTAACGAGTATGAAAGTGATTATCTTCGCGATGCTTTTTGAAAGCATCTCCCAGTGTCAGATAAAAATTAATATGGTTTTGAACCGTTGGGTCTTTTGAAATATGAGACAAAAACTCGTGTTCGGCCACAATTGATCCTAGGGAAATAATGAGAGCCTTAAGCTCGTCAAAAGACGCCTGCTCTCGCTTGTAGGCTTCAGACTTCTTGATCAAAGCCATAGCCGAATCTTCAATTTGGCGAACTCGTTCTCTGGTAATATTATATTTCTTGCCTATTTCTTCAAGAGTTTTTTTACTGGCTTCGGTCGTTAAACCAAAACGATTCATGATTATATCACGCGCGCGATTCGGTAAATGAGAAGTTATTTTTTTAGTAATCTGTTTTGGTTTAAAAGATATCGTTGGCATAATTTTTTAAATTATTTATTTTCATACTACTTGTTATTCTTTTTTCTGTCAAGCTCGGTCTGGTATTTTTTTTGAAGTCTGATTGATTTAGGAGTAATTTCTAAATATTCATCTTCATGCATTATTTCCAAACCTCTTTCAATATTCAAAACAAAAGGAGGATTTAAATAAATGGCTTCGTCAGTACCGGATGCTCGCATATTGGTGAGCTGTTTTCCCTTACATGGATTGACGAACATATCTTCCCCTTTCAAAACATTACCAACGACCATCCCTTCATACACGGGGCTTCCATGTTTGATATAAAGTATACCACGTTCTTGTAAATTTGCAAGAGCAAAAGCCGCCGCCTTGCCTTCAATCATAGAAATCATTGAACCATACTGATGTTTTTTTATTTCTCCCGCATATTGCTTGAAACCCACAACTCGCGAGGACATAATGCCTTCACCCTTCGTGTCAACAATAAACTCTCCGCGATAACCCAATAATCCGCGAGTCGGGATGTCAAAAACAATTCTGTTTATGTTTCCTTTTTCGGTTAGGTTTTTCAGAATACCTCGACGCTTGCCTATTTTTTCGATGACCGCGCCAGAATACTCCACTGGCACATCAATCATCAACTCTTCATACGGTTCGAGAAGCTGGCCGTCACTTTCTTTGAGAATGACTTTCGGTTCTGAAACTTGTATTTCAAACCCTTCTCGACGCATATTCTCAAGCAAAATGGAAAGATGCAGCTCTCCTCGTCCGTAAACTTTTCCGAGAGCGGCGGACCAATCTCGATTGGCCGATGTGGTGCCGATGTTAAAAAAATCTACTTTGAGGCCTACATTGATCTGAAGTTCTTTTTCCAATCTTTCTTTAATCTGGCGCGAAGTGACAAATTTACCTTCTTGGCCAGCGAAAGGAGAATTATTCACTAAAAAGTTTAGTGATAGAGTCGGTTCATCAATTATGATAGCCGGTCTTGGCTCCACACTTTCATCTTCACACAAAGTCTCGCCGATATAAATATCTGGAATGCCAGCGATAAGCACGATATCACCCGACCTTGCTTCCGAGACTTCTTTTCTGGATATTCCTTCAAAAGTAAAAAGTTTGGTTATTTTTTCGCTTCTGGTATTTTTTTCTCCCTTAATAAAAATTTGACTGCCGGAAATAATTTTCCCGGCATAGATCCTGGCCACGGCCATTCTGCCCAAAAAGTTATTATAGTCCAAATTAAAAACCTGGGCGGACATTTTACCAACGGACCCGCCCGAGGCAGGTGGGACTTTTTCTAAAATTAAATCGAGGAGTGGATTAAGACCCTGACTAGATACGGAGGGGTTGCCTCCGGACGGAGGCAACCCCTCCGTATCCGCCGTATCCCCTAAACTTCTAAAAGCTCTCCCTTCACGCGAGATGGCATAAACCACTCCAAAATTTATCTGTTCATCAGAAGCACCCAATTCAAAAAATAACTCCAAAACTTCCTCGTACACCCTTTTTGGATCAGCTGCTGGTTTATCTATCTTATTTATAACCACAATAGGCTTCAGCCCCAATTCCAAAGATTTTTTTAAAACAAATCTAGTCTGCGGCATTGGCCCTTCCACCGCATCCACTAAAAGAAGGATCGAGTCAATGGCGCGCAAAACACGCTCGACTTCCGAGCCAAAATCGGCATGACCCGGAGTGTCCACAATGTTTATTTTAGTATCTTTATAGTAAATGGAGGTATTTTTGGAATAAATAGTAATACCGCGTTCTTTTTCAAGCGCGTTTGAATCCATTGAGGCCTCTTCGTTTTGCGAAGCGCCGTTTTGTTTCATTAGTGCGTCAGTCAACGTAGTCTTGCCGTGATCCACGTGAGCAACAATAGCGATATTGCGAATTTCCATTTTTCAAAAATAAAAAAACAGGGTGGGTAGTGTGTGTGCCATACACTACCCACCCCGACGAGAAAACTCTGAACGACTTCTCTGGGGCGCATCGCCCCAGAGGGATGGGCCCCCGATTTTCGGGGTGCTACATCCATTTATAATCCTAATCCACTTTGTATTTTATGTCAATGGATTTTTATGCAAAAACAAAAAGATGCAAAAAAATAAATTTCATGTTATTTTATATCCGTATCCCATATGCAGTGAACAAGCGTCGATACTCAAGTGGTCAACGAGGGCACGCTGTAAACGTGCTGGCTTCGGCCTACGGGGGTTCGAATCCCTCTCGACGCAC
>JAHFNV010000024.1 GCA_023267115.1 Candidatus Nomurabacteria bacterium
GTCGGCGCTTCGCGCCGACCATATTTTTGCTTCAGAAATCCTTTTCGAAAAATTGCGGAGGCGGTGAGATTCGAACTCACGATGGCTTTCGCCATGGCGGTTTTCAAGACCGCTCGTTTCAACCGCTCACGCACGCCTCCTTTTTTACGACAGTGTCTTTTTAATATCTTCTCCGGTGTCAGCCAATTTTATTTTTGCCACCTTGAAAACATAAATTATTTCCAAATGATAACATAAAAAGCTATTTTGTGGTAATATTTAACCATAATGAAGTTTCTAGGAATCGATTATGGAACAAAAAGAGTCGGAATTGCGATTTCTGACCTAAACGGGAGGCTTGCTTTTCCCGGCGAGACTCTCAAAAATAACGGCGAACTTTTTCGCAAATTGATCGAGATTGTGCAAAAAGAAAAAGTCGCAGAAATCGTTGTCGGGGAGTCGTTGGATTTTTTTGGATTGCCGAACCTGCTTCAAAAAGAGATTGATTTTTTCATTGACAAACTCAAAAAGAAATTCGCAATGCCAGTGCATAAAGAAAAAGAATTTTTGACATCGGTTGAAGCTCGTCGATATTCTGATCATAATGAAGTAGACGCATCCGCCGCCGCCTTAATTTTGCAGAGGTATTTAGAAAAAAAGAATAAGTATTCTAATATTCTATAGAATAATAGAATGAAAATTTATGAAACCAGAAACAAAGAATTGTCAAAATTGCAAAAAGGATTTCGTTATTGAGCCGGAGGATTTTAGTTTTTATGAAAAAATAAAAGTCCCGCCACCGACTTTTTGTCCGGAATGTCGAATAATCCGCCGATTACTTTGGCGAAATGTGCGTTCGCTGTATAAGCGGTCTTGCGGTTTATGCCAAAAGTCACTCATCTCGATGTACGGAGAGATGGATAAGGCACCGGTTTATTGCACAGAGTGTTGGAATGGTGGTGCCTGGGACCCGTTGTCTTATGGAAAAGAATATGATTTTTCCCGTCCATTTTTTGAACAATTGAAAGAATTGTGGCAAACTGCTCCTCGTTTCTATGCTTATAAGCTTGGCAATTTGATCAATTCAGAATTCACTAATTTTTCCAGAGACAATAAAAATGTTTATTTGGCTTATTCAGTAATAGGTTGTGAAGATGTGCTTTATTCGGAAATAATAGATAAGTCTAGAAATAGCCTTGATTGTTATGCGACGGAAAAAATCGATGGCTGTTCTTATAATATTGATTGCGAGGAAAATTATAATACCCATTATGCTGTGCAATCGGACAGCTGCCTTGATTCTTTTTTTCTGTTTGATTGCGATAACTGCCAAAATTGTTGCTTGAGTAGCAATTTACGAAATCAAAAATATGTTTTCCGCAATCGAAAGATTTCCAAAGAAGAATACCAAGAGGCTGTCAAAAAACTGCAACTTGAAACCTATTCCGGCTTTGAAAAAGCCAAAAATGATTTTAATGTGATGATTCGGGAAAAAGCCATCCATAAATACGCGCATATTTGCGCTTCTCATAACGCTGACGGGGATTATATTCATCACGCTAAGAATATTCGACATTGTTTTGACACTAAGGATTCGGAAAATATCGCCTATAGTTTTAGAGTATTAAATTGTAAAGATTGCTTTGATAACTCCGGTGTGGGCTGGGGAGAATTGATCTATGAATCAATGACCGCGACCGTCAATACTTACAAAGATTTCTTTTGTTATATGGCTACTGAGGGTTGCCGTGAATGCCAGTACTGTCTGATTTGCCGAAACTCTTCAAATTGTTTTGGTTGCGTTGGCCTGATCAATAAAGAATATTGTATTTTAAATAAGCAATACACCAAAGAAGAATACCTAAAACTTGTTTTGAAGATCAAAGAGCAAATGCTGGCTATGCCCTATATCGATGCTCAAGGTCGGATATTCAGATATGGCGATTTTTTCCCTTACGATCTATCGCCTTTTGGTTACAACGAAACCAATGCTCACGACTTTTTCCCAATCAGCGAAGAGGAAGCTAAAACTGAAGGTTATAATTGGAAAGAAAGAGTGAAAAAAGATTATAAGGTGACTAAAGCCAGCCGTGAATTGCCGGACAATATAAAAGATGTGCCAGATGAAATAATCGAGGAAGTTATTGCTTGCGGGAACGGTGGCAACCAGATGTATCAATGCACCACGGCGTTTAAGATTGTTCCGGCGGAACTGCAGTTTTATCGGCAAAAAAATTTACCCTTGCCACGATTTTGTCCGAATTGCCGCCACTACACTAGGCTTCAGTACCGAAGCTCAATGCATAGCTATGCCAGACATTGTCTGTGCGAAAAAATTAATCATCTTAATCATCAGGGTGTCAACTGTCAAACTAAATTTATGACCAGTTACGCTCTCAATCGGCCGGAAATAATATACTGCGAACGATGTTACCAGCAGGAAGTGTATTAGGTTTTAAGCATGCTATAATATCAGGATGTTCAGGAATTTTTTAAATAAATTTTTCCCAGCCCCGCATTTTCTTTCTAGTCCTTCTTTTGGTTTGGATATTTCAGACGAATCGTTAAAGTTTATAGAACTTATCTTTATGAATAACGGTATCCAAATTGGTCGACATGGCGAGCGCAAAATTCCGCCGGGCATTATTGAGTCTGGCAAGATCAAAGACCCCAAACGATTGGAAGAAATTCTATCGTCGCTCCGAAAAGAAGATGGATTGAAGTCAGCACGCATTTCTCTACCCGAAGAACAGATTTACCTTTATAAGTTTCGATTGGAAAAACTTGGATTAAAAAGCGTTTTAGAAGCGATCGAGCTTTCTTTGGAAGATTATATACCGATACCGGCGGAAGATGCGACTTTTGATTATGAATTATTGGAAGAAACCGAGAAATATTTAGAGTTGCAAGTGGTGGCCATACCCAGCCATGTAATTGAAAATTATCTGTCAGTTTTTAGACATGCCCTCATATCGGTTCGGTCTTTTGAACTTGAAGCGCAGGCGATTTCTCGGGCCGTTATTAAAAGGGGCGATTTGGAAACTTACATGATCGTAGACTTTGGTGAAAAACGTACTGGCATTTCCATTATTTCTCACGGCATGGTTATGTTCACTTCTACTTTAGACTTAGGAGGAGTGATGTTGACTAGTATGATCCAAAGAGGTTTTAATTTAAATTTTGAAGAAGCGGAGAAAATTAAAAAAGAATACGGCCTAGAACGCAACGTATTGGACAAAGAAATATTCTCAGTGCTTCTAAACGGCGTTTCTGTTTTGCGCGACGAAATATCCAAACATTTTTTGTATTGGCATACGCATCAAGACGAAGAGGGTAAAAGTAATCCATCGATAAAAAAAATAATTCTTTGTGGCGGCGATTCCAATTTAATAGGCCTTTCTGAATATTTCTCTGTTAGTCTAAAAAGCTCAGCCGAAATGGCCAATGTTTGGACGAATATTGTCGATACAGAAAAACATATTCCAGCAATAAATTTTAAACAAGCACTTTCATTTGCGGCAGCCATCGGATTAGCCTTGAGAGATTTTTATCATGATTAATTTAATTCCAAATGAAGATAAAAAAAAGATGTCTAAAGATTTTCACTTTAGATTAGTGGTGGTGTTTTTGGTGATGCTGGCAGTGTCTTTTTTGATCGCTTTTTTTGCAATTTTGCCTTCTTATTTATTTACTTCGGAGAAAAAGAGCGAAGCCAACGCAAAAATAGAAATGCAAAAACGCGAACCAGGGCAAGAACTTAATGAAAAAACCTTGAGTTCGATTAATGATCTGAATAATAAATTGAATTTAGTGGAACGAGCCGAACAAAATAAATACGCTGTTTCTCAAAAAGTTGTGGGTGCCATTGTTTTGAAGAAAATGTCCGATATCAAAATAACTCAAATTCTCTATAAAAACGATCCTTTGGTCGGAAAAACAGCGGATATTTGGGGCGTGGCACCTTCTCGTGAGCGACTGCTCTTATTTCGTCGGGCGTTAGAGGATGATACCGCCTTCAAGAAAGTCTATTTGCCAATTTCTAATTTTATTCAAGGATCAAAGATTCAATTTTACTTGAGTTTAATACCTTCATAATATGCAAAATAACTTTCCTAAAACACAACTTATCCTCTCTCTTTTATTCTTAGGGCTTTCTTTGTTTGCTTTTTTATTTTTATATAAAAAGATAAACGAAAACAACGAAATGTCCGAACAAATTTTGACAAACTGGCAGATGGAAGCCAACCGACGCCGAGACATCGAGCTGTTTAATAGTGCCATTAAGATAGTTGAAAAAGAGAAAGTCAGTCTAGGGTCTCATTTTGCGCAAAGTTCCGACATTGTGCCATTTTTAGACACCATTGAAAAATTGGCGCTTGAAGCGGGGACTAAATCCGAAGTGGTGGCAGTTTCTATTTCAAAAGACAATACAGAGC
The DNA here is from genome assembly GCA_023267115.1 of Candidatus Nomurabacteria bacterium. Classification (GTDB taxonomy): domain Bacteria; phylum Patescibacteriota; class Minisyncoccia; order Phycocordibacterales; family UBA9973; genus UBA9973. The sequence goes on from JAHFNV010000024.1 coordinate 4,416, forward strand.
TGATAGTTGAACTGAAGGCATCTGGAAGTTTTGACAGTATTTATAAACTTTTAACCCTTCTGGAGAATTCCCCATACGAACTGGATTTTTCTTTAGTGGATGTAAGAAGGGAAGAATCAGATATGAATATTCGAACTTCTAAATGGAATGCCTTTTTAAGAATAAAACTTCTAAGCTTTATTTCGTAAACAGTCAAAAAAGATGTCAATAAAAATTTTCAAAAAGCAAAAGAATTTCAGAAAAAAAACAGATTTATTTTTAAGTCCCGAGGTTTACTGGCGGTTTTTTTTAGGTATAGAATTTTTATTAACTCTAACATCACTGTTTTTCGGCTGGCATCTTTTTAGACAGGTAAATAAAGAATTTGTCTTGCCAAGCGAGAATGTTGTCTCAAAAATTGAAATGGTGAAAAAGGCAAGGATTAATAAGGCGCTGGAATATTTTTCCGCCCGAGAAAAAAAGTCAGCCGAGATATTAAATTCTCATTCGCCCATTTCCGATCCATCGCTCTAGAATCTTGGTGTATTTATTGTACCAAGCTCGCACCTATTTTCAAAATCACTGAATGAAATCGCCCCACCACCGCTCGCTCCGCTCGCGTATCCCGCAAAAAATGTTCTCCGCTTTTATGATTTTGCG
>JAHFNV010000025.1 GCA_023267115.1 Candidatus Nomurabacteria bacterium
CTTTTTTAACTACTTTTTTCTTCATGTTTGCATTATAGACCCAATCTAAAAAACAGGCAAACAAGCAAAAAAGATGCCAGACGGCACCTTTTTTGCAAGAACCTAGAAATCCCGCCTGCATCAGCTATGCTGAAAGCATTGCGGGCAGGTAGAACCTAATTCAAACTAGCCTCTATGAGACATCTCTTCTCCAAGCTTTGAGATAAATCGTCCAGCTGCATCCTTGCCGCCCAAACCGAAGGCCAAGGCCCCGCCAATTGAAAGCATGGCGATTATTCCAGTGAAAAGAACACTCATGTAGTATTCAGCCACCCCAAGCTGGCCAAGAGCAATAATAAAAGCAAATACCCAGACAGCATACTTAGCCACAGTGCCAAGCATATTGGCTGAAGTTAAGTTCATCGCTCTGGCGGAAGCCACCACTGTTCTTGAAAGGCCATCTGAAACAACGGTGGCAATTATCAAGATAAGGGCTGCTACGATAACTTTCGGCAAAAAGCCCAACACATCATTGTGTAAGAAAGAGGCAATATAATCCAAGCCCACCAAATTAAGCGAAGGTAGAAGGAAAACGATAATTACGAACCACTTCGCCACTTGTCCAACAAAATGTCCGGTATTTAGATTTATACCGGCTTTTCTCAACAAGTCATCTGCCCCGACAGAAGCAAAAAGCTTGTCTATTTTTAGGGCACCTAAAACGTGTTCAAACGCTTTAGCGATCAGAGAACCTAAAATCCAACCAACAACGAAAAAGAGAATCGCGACAACGAGCTTCGGGGTAAACTGTATAAAACCCCACCACAACTCTTGAAGCGACGCGTTAAAGACATCACCCCATGTAACCCAAATATTATTCATAATAAAAATAGTTAATAATAATAACAAAACCTTGTAAGTTTCGACCTTATAAAGTGCTGTATGGCATTATACCAATTTTCAAGCCTTTTTGAAAGCCTGTGTGGATAACTCTTTGGATTGCAAAACAATCTCATGCGGGAAATCAAAAATATCCCAAACAAGCTTATCATACATGTTTAGCCTATAAATAAACTCTTTGGTATCAAAAACGGCATAAACAAGTTCCGAGCCGATTTCCGCTTCAATTTTGCGAATCTCTTCTTGGATTTTCCCTTTTTGCATTTTATCGCCGACAATCAGTAAATCCACTCGACTGTTCTTCTCTTTGAGAAAAATACCGGAAATTACAATAAGCTTCACTTTACCAACTTTTTTAAAACCACTGATGATGGTTTGCTTGTCAAAAGTATCAGCGCTTACTAAAAGCCCTTCCAATTCGGATGTATATTTAAAAAGATAATTAAAAAACCAGACTGTGCCATGCTTTTTGACAAAATTAATGGAAGACAAAAGTTTCAACTCTCGACGCACCATATCGGGATCCGTTCGACTTCTTTTGATAACATCTTTGATATTAAAGCCCTTATCGCGATTCAACAAAAAAAGCCTCATGATCTTCACTCGGGCGGGACTACCTAGTATTTTCCCCAGAATTTCCATAGGTCAATTATACACTATTTAAGCTCGACTTTTCCTCCCGCTCCTTCAATCTTTTTCTTAAATTCTTCCGCCTCTTCTTTTTTCATTCCATCTTTCAATGTTGACGGAGCGGCATCTACTAAATCTTTAGCCTCTTTCAAGCCTAAACCCAAGACTTCTTTCACGATTTTCATTACCGCGATTTTCTGCTCACCAGCGGATGCAAGCACTACGTTAAATGTACTTTTTTCCTCCTTCGCCTCGCCGGCTTGTCCCGCCACAGCTGGCATAGCAGCGACGGAAGCCGACACCCCAAATTTTTCTTCCAATGCTTTTACTAATTCATTCAGTTCCAGCACGGACATAGTTTCTATTTTTTCTATAAGGTCTTTGAATTTTTCTGACATAGTTTTTTTAATATTAATTATTAATGAGGATTTGTTGTTTGGAAGGACTTGTGGAGGCCGATCGGGCCGAGCAGGAGCAAAAATTTAGTAAAATTTTATGCGTGCCTTCCGAATAACAAATCCGAATGTTATTTTGACTTTGCAATCTGATTCAATACCGCAACCAAACGTTGGATTGGCGAATTAATAATATTAACAAGCTTTGCATAAAGAACCTCCCGGTTTGGAATCATGGCGATTGCCAGCATTGGCTCCGCGCCAATAAACTCTCCTTCAAAAATTCCGCCCAAAATATTAAGCAGTCCTTTATGAGTCAAACCGAAATTGTAAATTTCGCGAGCGGGAGCAATGTCGTCTTTGGAAGAATACGCGATGGCTACTTCGCCTGAAAGCTCCGGCAATACGCCCCTGGCTTTACCAGAGAGAGCTCTTTTTAACAATGTTTTTCTCCCTATTTTATAACCTACTTCTTTTTCTCTAAAATTTCGACGAAGTAATGTCTCGTCAGCAACGTTCATGCCATGAAAATTCACCAAGACCAGAGACTTAGCCTTTTTCACTATCTGCTCCAATTCTTTCAATATTTCTTCCTTTTTCGATTTTAGCAACATAAACTCAAAATTAAAACGGCATTAAGCCGCAATCATCCATCGACCACTAAACAGGATTTACGCATTTAGCACCTGTTGTCTTTGCGGTAGGGGGAGTATAACATACTAACTTTAATTTGCAAAATAATTAACCAAAACAACTCCAGCTAGTCCTAGAATGATCATTCCCAGAAAAATAAATAAGGTTTTAAAAAAGTGTTTAGTGATCATAAAAATCTAAAATAATTCAATGTGAATGGGTGGTAACTTTTCGTCCCTTATCTGATCTGCTGTTTTGCCTTTGTACAACTTCTCCAGCTCACTTTTCTTGGTCAACAATTCTTCGGGGCTAAAACCGGTTATTGCTATTATTTTTTCTTGCATATGTTCCGCTGTTGCTCTAACGTGATCGTTCTCTATATGAGAAACATCTGGTTTGCTGCCCAGACAATTTTTATAAGTGGCTAAAAGCTGTAGAAGCATTCCCCCGCCCAGCTGTTCGAATTTCTGGGAAAAATCTACAGTTATAATCTTACCCATTACTTCTCTACCAGAACCATAAAACCAAGAAAGTGGAAATTCTTTGCGCGGTTCAGGAGTCTTGAGATTTTCTATGCCTTCTTCCATCTTACTTTGATTATATAAAAAAATCACACAAAAAACAACCTTGCGCCAGGATCAACGATATCCTTTTGACCATAATATAATTATTAAGACAATCAAGATTATAAGCAGAGCGTAAAGTAAAGAAGGCGTAGTTGACAGGGGAGTTGGCCATAAATGATGCTTGTTCACCCATTTAGCAAACATTCTCCAGCCCTCAAGAAAAATCAAAAAGGGCAAGACGACTGTGATATACCAAATAAAAAACAAAATCTGCATCATATTATATTTCTTTATATTAGAACTTATTTCCTAAAAAGCAAATTCTGAGGTTCCAGCAGAGTAGATTAGATAAAAGTTCACCCAAACCACAAAAGACCCGTTGAAGCGGGTTTTTTGTGGTTACTAGCACCTAGCACCTAGCACCTAATCTACTGCACCGAAGCATTCATCATCGCTTTAGTTTTTGGTCCGATGAGACCATCAGCCTTTAAGCCATGATCCTTTTGCCATTTCTTTATAACAGCAATTGTCTTAGGGCCCAATTTGCCATCTACTACAAGTCCGAGACCTAAAACTTGATTTAAGAATCTCTGAAGCTCTTTAACTCCTTCACCCTTGCTCCCGTTTTTGAGAGTAGTGGTGCCAAAGTTATAAGTCATGGCGCCTGTTATGGATGACGAAGAAGGAGCCATGCAATTGTTTGCATAAGCCATTCCATTAGGACAGAGCCCTGGAACAGTGGTCACAACAGTTGGAGTTGTCGGGACAACTGTCGGCGCAACATACGCGCCTCCGCCACCACCGCCACCGCCGCCACCACCACCTGTTATCGCTCCGCAAGCGGTTGTGGAAGGGGTAATCTCTACAGTTGAAACACTGCTTATCGTAAGTGTACTTTCAGTATTGGTACACACAGCTGTTAGACCTCCGTCATTTGTTAAGGTATGTCTACCAGGTGAAATAAAAGTGAAGGTTGTTGAAGCTGGAACGTCTACAATAATAGACAAAGCTCCTACAACCACCGAAGTCGCCCCTGAACCATTCCCAATGAAGTAACTATTACCGCCTATGGTAACTGTAGTGTCATCAGTGTAAGTAAGGTTGGCAGCCAAGGCGACACTCGCCCCAGCGAGCATTGCAAGAGATATTGTCGTTGCTACTAGGCCAATTTTAATTTTGTTAATCATTTTGTTTACCTCACCCTTCCCCTCTCCTGACAGGAGAGGGCTGGGGAGAGGTCGAGATTTTTTTAGACAGAATCTACGACCTTTCTTAAGAATAATATTCTGTTATTTGTAATAAGTTAAGCCTGCCCGAAATGCTACGCATAGCGTCGCAGGCGGGAAACAAAATAATTAGCCAGCTTGAGTACAAGTAGCCGCACTAGCAGTTCTGAATTGATTTCCATTAATGAACCAAGTAGAGCCATTTGAACGAAGTTCAAGATAGTCACCTATATAGTCATTAGTAGCAGAAATAGTGATAGTATCCGATGCCGCTGTACAAGTAACAAGTGCGCCAGCAACCAGAAGACTGCCTTCAATCTTATTTTCTGAAGTATTGCCTGTCAGTATAACAAAGTTGGTAGCGAAATCGTTGGCTGTAACAAATTTATACACGACTCCAGCAGCAGTAGATACAGCTGGCAAAGTAACATTATAGCCGGTGGTGAGAATGTAGAATGTTTTGCCTGAATCAGAAGTAGTTAATGTATGAGAAGAAACCACTGTTTCAACTGGCTCTCTTTGACCATAGACAGTCACAGCCGCAGTAGTGGTAGCTGTACCGATAGTAATAACGTTAGCTTGAGCGTTTGTACCAATGTTAATGGTAGAAACAGCAGATGAAGCTGGATCAGCGATATCAATAACACCTGTTT
>JAHFNV010000026.1 GCA_023267115.1 Candidatus Nomurabacteria bacterium
CTTCACTTTTGGTCAAAGCGAGAAGCCCCAATGGTTTGAGAACTGGAGGAGATAGAGAAATTTTTGGGTTGGGAGTTTCTTCCTTTACTGGAAGGGTTGTAGTTGTTACTTGTTGTTCTTGCTTGCAATATTCTGGAGTGGGAGTGAAGAGGAAAACTGGATTCACTAAGCACCTAGCTTGTTCTAGGGCAGAGAGTGAGAGAGATACTAGGGAGGAGAAGGAGAAATTACTGCTACCCCCCCCGCGGCGGTTGAAAGATGAGGAAAAAGAAAAAAAGCTAAAGCTAGCAAAAAAGTACCGATTCTTAAGCTCTTCTTTCCTTTTTTCATATGTGTACCTTGAATTACGAAACTCTTTCTTGGCGCGACAAGTTTCATAATTCAGGGTATGTGTAGGTATTTTAACATGGGGAGAATGTTTAAGGCTAGGTGAGGGTGGGGATAAGTCTAAATAAGTGGTTGAAAAATTTTAAAATTAATATATTATGTAAGTATGTTGATTCCGACAGTTATAGAAAAATCCCAGTTTGGTGAGCGGGCGTATGATATTTACTCTCGGCTTTTGCGCGAGCGGATCATATTTTTGGGTGGGCCGATTGACGACCATACCGCTAACATCATTATCGCTCAACTTCTTTTTCTGGAATCCGAAGATGCTAAAAAAGATATTTTTCTTTACGTAAATTCACCAGGTGGATCAGTTACTTCTACCATGGCCATCGTGGACACCATGAATCACGTCCGTCCGGATATTGCCACTTTTTGTGTTGGTCTGGCTGCTTCTGGTGGAGCCATCATTTTATCTGCTGGCAAAAAGGGCAAACGTTTTATACTGCCCAATGCCGAAGTAATGATCCACCAGCCACTGGGCGGAGTGGAAGGTCAAGCGACGGATATTGCAATAACAGCAAAACACATTCTAAAGACCAGAGATAATTTAAATAAACTGCTGGCCAAAAATACTGGCAAGTCTCTAGCCCAAGTGGAAAAGGATGTGGAAAGAGATTTCTTTATGGACGCCGAAGAAGCGAAAAAGTATGGAATTATTGACGAAATAGTCACTAAGTCCAAAGCTCCGGTTCCAAATAAATCATAGATAGGTATTAGGCTAAAATAAATGTAGACAAGTTTTAAGTTATCTGCTATACTAAGGGTGTTGACTTTTACAAATTTATTTCGCTTAATTTATAGTCCGGTTTATAGGAATATCCAATATATTATGAAGTGTTCAAAGCGAAACTTTCGAATCTTGAATTATACCTTGGTCAAGATGGGAAACTAATCCGCACATATAGTGGCTTGTTCTTGTAAGCTGACAACCAAGCTTATGAGCCTAACAATAATAATTTTAATCGGGGCCTTGGCGCTCCTTTTGGGCATGGGGATAGGATATTATCTTCGTTTAATTATCGCCCTCGGTAAAAGGCGATCAATTGAAATAGATATTAAGCAGATGATGGTAGTCGCTCGCGAAGAAGCACAAAAAATTATTGACGAAGCCAAGAAAAACACAGAGGGTAAATTGGCCGAATTAAAAAAAGAGGAAAAAAAGAAGGAACAAGAACTTAAGGAAACAGAAACCAGATTGATAAAAAAAGACGAGTTTTTGGATGGGAGACAGTTGGAAATAGATAAGGAAGTCGAGAATATAAAAATAAAAATTGAAGAGATAAAAGATATTCGGGAAAAACTGTCCGGCATAGAAACAGAAAAAAAACTAGCGTTGGAAAAAATAGCCAGACTCTCAGAAGAAGAAGCAAAGGAAGAACTGCTACGGGACGTCGAAAAAAGATACGAAGAAGACATTTTGATTAGAATCGCCAAGCTAGAAAATAGCAACAAAGAAAAACTGGAATCAAGAGCGAAAGATATTTTGGCTACTTCTATCCAACGTTTGGCGGCCAGCACCGCTTCAGAGTTGATGATTACAACTGTTACTATTCCGAACAATGAAATTAAGGGTAAAATTATTGGAAAAGAAGGTCGAAATATAAGGGCTTTTGAGCGAGCGGCTGGAGTTGAACTGATCGTTGATGATACTCCCGGTTCAATCGTTATTTCTTCATTTGATCCGATCAGACGACAAGTGGCCAGAGTGGCGCTGGAAAATTTAATTTTAGACGGACGCATCCAGCCGGCCAAGATTGAAGAGTTGGTGGAAAAAGCGAAGGAGGAAATAAATAAAATCATCAAAGAGAAGGGTGAACAGGCGGTGTATGAATGCGGGATATTTAATTTTGATCCGCGGATTGTGACAATTATCGGACGATTGTATTTCCGCACCAGCTATGGACAAAATGTGCTGCAACATTCGATTGAAATGTCGCACATCGCCGGGATGATTGCCGAAGAATTGGGCGCCGACGTGGCTATCGCTAAGGCGGGCGCCTTGGTACACGATATCGGCAAAGCTTTAGATCATGAAGTGCAAGGAACACATATTGAAATAGGCATCCGTATTTTGCAAAAATTTGAAGCCGATGAGCGCATTATCACCGCCATGAAATCTCACCATGAAGATTACCCTTATGAAACAATAGAAGCAGTAATCGTACAAACCGCTGATGCCATCTCTGGAGGAAGGCCCGGTGCCCGCCGAGACTCGGTGGAAAATTATTTAAAGAGGCTACAGGAACTTGAAGCGTTGGTCAATGCCTTTCCGGCAGTTGAAAAATCATACGCCTTGCAAGCTGGCCGTGAAATTCGCATCTTTGTCACTCCCGATAAAATCTCAGATGCTGAAGCCAAGCTAATGGCTCGTGATGTCGCCCTAAAAATAGAACAGGAATTAAAATATCCCGGAGAAATTAAAGTGACAGTTATTAGAGAAACTCGCATTATCGAATACGCCCGCTAACTTATGGCTAACTTGCCCGCAAATATCCTTTAGTATATAATAGAAAGATAATAATTTTATAAGTAAAGGCTCCCGCCATGGCGGGGCAAGGTCGAGATATTACAAAAATACTTTAAAAATACATGAACAAACAAGCATTAGCTGAATGGGTACACGGAAAGCTCGGTGGCACCAAGGTGCAAGCTGAGGAAATCGTGGACGGATTGTTCGAGGCTATCATCAAAACCCTAAAAGGTGGCGGTGAAGTTTCGATTGCTGGTTTCGGAATCTTTTCTGTTAAATCTCGCGCAGCTCGCATGGCTCGCAATCCAAAAACCGGAGAGCAGGTCAAGGTAGCGGCCAAAAGAGTTCCTAAATTCAGACCAGCCAAGGGTTTGAAGGACATGGTTGCCTAAATTCCCTGCCCGCCTCGGGCGGGTTCTCTCGAGAGAAAAAACAGGAACACAAAAACCCGCCCAAGGCGGGTTTTTGTTTGTTAAGTCTACTTTATAGTGAATTACGAAACTATTAGTAATTTATTTTTTTGCCTGGACGGACTGTTTCTTGGAACGATTATCAATAATTTTCTCAATGTTAGCATGTACCCATCCTTTATTATCATCGCCTCTATTGATATACAGTTGGTAGCGTAACATTATAGCATGATCATGTCCCAAACTTATCACCTGATTATTGGGATCCATGTCCCCTGCACCATAATATTTAACCAGATCATCAAAAGTTTTAATAGGAATTCTCTTTTCTCCATCCTTCATATCTACTACCATAGCTTCCCAGCCTTGTTCAGTCCACATATCAACAGTATTAGGGTAGGCTCGTTCAAAAGAAAGATTATTCTCCGAATACGATCCTACTGGTTTCTGCGCGGCTTCGGCTTTAGTTGTTCCAGTTTCTCCAGCCAACGCCCCAGTTAGCGCCAAACCGGCAACCGCTCCTTTTACGAATCTTTTTAATTTGCCATACGGTCCTGAAGAAACATTCTCAAATTTATTCTCCATTAAATTTTCTATTCAAATTAAGTTATAATACCTACATAATAACACGAGTAGTAAGTACAAAACAACTTCTAATATTTCCTAATCACTGCTTTCAGGATAGCTATAATATTTAGCGAACTCTCCGGATAAATTGGTTTATAATTTTTATTGGCTGGTTCGAGCCATTTCTTTTCGCCCATTTCCCGAAAATATTTCATGGTGTATTCTCCGTCCACTTCGGCAATCACGATTTCCTTATCCTTGGCTTGGTTTCTGCGCTCAACTAGTACATGGTCCCCTTTTTCTATATGCGCCTCAATCATAGAATCTCCATCCACTTCCAGCATATAAGTTAATTCTTTTTTGCCGATTAGAAAATCATCCAGATCAATGGTGTCGTGCAATTCTTCTTCGACGCTCGCTGGAAGTCCAGCAGTTACCAAACCAAGCAGTGGAATTTCTCTAAAAGATTTGGTCGGAACTATTCTTCCCAAGTGATCTTTAGCCACTAGTCCTGCATCAACCAGCTTCTGCACAATTTTAGAAATAGCATTCTTGGATTTTAAACCAAAAAGATTCAGCATCTCGGAATAAGTGGGCATTCTTTTATTTTGCTCATAAAAAGATTCCAGTTTTACCTGATATAGATTACGCATACAGATTGGTTCGGAAAAATAGTTGAACGATTCTGTGCATAAAACTTTTTTGGGTATGATAGCGAACTTTTTTTAAAAGCAATTTATGGTCTCTCGCCTCCCTAAAATACTGCTCTCCGCGAAGAATCTTATTGTCTATTACTTTATTTAATTTATGAATCTCTCGCTCCAGCATTTTTAAATATTGTGATTGTGACATAAATGATTTTCTTGAGCAAGGCGATTAGAAAATCTTTACCCAGTTAAATAAGAATAGTCGCCCGCTCCTTAAATTTATAATATGAATAGTATAAGTGAACGCTCGTTCACCTGTCAACTACCCCCTGTGGATAACTTTATCGCTCATCATATTGTATAGTATCGCGAATTTAGTTCTTTGGAGGATTTTTTATGATAGAGGTAATTGGTTTTGGCGCGTGGGGCTTCTGCCCCA
>JAHFNV010000012.1 GCA_023267115.1 Candidatus Nomurabacteria bacterium
TTGCCCCTTTGGCAATCGCTTGACCAGAAACTGTGGTAGAACCGTTACCACCAGTAACTGTCTGTCCGCTAATAAGAGACGTGCCTGAAACTTGAAGTACAGTGTCAAATGCATCAGTGTTATCAATAGCATCAGAACCACCAGATACACCAGCCACCATATCAAGCCCATCATCAGTAAGATTGGCAAAGAGCTCAATGGTTACACTCGCATTTTTAACAAGAGTGTAATTAATTGAGTAGTTCTGATCTGCGCCGGTGCCAAGAGTGGCAATCGGTGAAGGTTGGGCAACGATTGCGCCAGATGAATTCTTCACTACTACATACATATTGGTGATATCGCCTTCATCAAATTCCGTACCTGTAGATTCTCTTATATCAAACGAGAGAGTCGTCAGAAGAACATTTTCTACCGAAGAACCAGCCAAATTCCACGAACCGATCTTGAGATTGGTTGTCGGAAGGGTGGTCGTTTGGTTAGGATATGTCCCGTTTTTGGTAAGAGTGATTGCGGCTGAAGCGATAGCAAGTGTATTAGCGTTTACGTTAGCAGATGGAACATTAAACGAACCGAGAGAATCTACGCGCTGAGCATTGGATGAACCTGTGACAAGCGTTGCCCTTAGGGTATCAGCCGTGTCAAGAGATCCGGTGCCATCGTTGTCGTAGATATCAGCATGAACTTCAACCATTACCGGCGTACCTGGGTAAATCGTGTAATTAGTAGTGAAGGAAGTTCCCGCGGCTAGCAAAGTAGCAGTTGAACCATATTGGACACCACTAATCAAGAGACGTCCATTTCTCAAAGTAGCGGCAGCATTAGCCGTACCGCCATCAGTGAAAGTAAAGCCCGCCTTTAAGGTTTCAACCTTGATAGCTTCACCATAAGCCGTAAGTTTGAAGGTACCAAGATTTACATCGCTACCCGTCAAAGTCACATTAGTGGAAGGTGAAGAAATATCTTTCTCTACAGTCATCGTACCGCCACTAGTGCCGGAAATCGTGTTCGCCGTAGCTGCCGCCCAAGGCAAAGCGGTACCGGTCAAACCTGGTCTTATATTTACGCCAAAACTTGAATCTACCAAGTCAACATCAGCCGCTTGACGAAGAGAAAGCTGTACTGTTCTGGAAGCGCCAGACACTATGTCGGCATCCACCCGAACTACGCGAGAACCGGACACCAGCAATACTGGAGCCGCATTCAAGTCAAAGGTTACATAACCCATAGAATCCAGACTGGCAGAAGTGCCAACTTGCACACCATTCACGTAAAGCTTGAAGTTCTGGAAAGCAGTAGATGGAGCAGAACCGACTTGACGAAGAGCCATTCTCTTCATCCAGACATCTCGTTGATTGACACTCATAGTTGCCTGCCAAAGCGTTATGCCAGAAGCAGGATTGATTGTTGCTCCAGTCGGAGTAACAGTTCCTGAAAGCGTTATGGCTGCTAAGGTTGAAGAAGCAATAGTATGGATGTTGCCGGAAAGACTGGTATTGGCCGCACCAGAGGCAGTGGTAAAGGATGTAAGCTTAAAGCCTACTGTTTGGCCGGAAGTACTATCTGCAATGTCAGACTTTACCGCGATATTTTTCGAACCATTAACTGTGAAAATACCGGAAGGAACATTAAACGTTACCATCCCGTTATTTGATACTGAAGCCGCGTCGGTCAAACGAGTGGCCCCATCAAAGAGGTAAATATTCGCAGCCGTTGAATCAGAAGAAACTCCGATGCGTTGCAAAGTAACTCCAGTAACTGTGCCACTGCCAGTGAAAGTAAAGTGCGCTAGATCAGCGGTGGCTTGACCAGCAACCAGAGTGCTAGCGGCAGGATTATCTGAAGACAACATAACCGACACTGGGCCGGAAGCTGAAACTTGACTGCTTGGAGACGTTGTGCAATTGCTTGCCAAAGTCATGCCGTTTGGACAAAGCGGTCCAGAAGAAACCACAGCATTTGGAGAACTTATGCAATTACTTGCCAAAGTCATGCCGTTTGGACAAAGTGGTCCTGAAGAAGAAGTCGTAGCACCTCCACTCCATGCCACAAGTGACTTTGGGCCAAAGACTCCATCAGCTGTTAATCCTTTATTGCTTTGGAAAGCTACAACGGCCGCTTTGGTTTTGGAACCAAAGTAACCGGTAGCTGGAGAAACTCCGAGGTTATTTTGAAGACAGGTAACTTCGGCTCCTCTACTACCAACCCTCAAAGTAGCAGTAATTGAACAGTCAGCCGCACTGGCGATCTTGGTAACAACAAAAGTACCAAGAAGTCCAACCAACATGACTGAAACAACTACAACTCCAAGAAGGAATTTTGATTTCAATAAATTACTCATAAATTTTTTTCTAATTTTTATTCCGTAGTGAATTTTTTCAAAAAATCCTACACTACAGGATCTACGCCATTTAATTAGTTTCGACAAACTAAAAGCGCAAATAAACATACAGACTTTCTATCACTATTTTCCCCGCCAATAATTAATAATCAATAACACATAAATAATGGGGCGAAAAAATAATGAACAGACTTAAAACTGATAAATCGTTCCGCCATAGCGGATCAGCCCAAGGCTGAGAAAACATAAACAACACAACTCCCACGGAAATTTCCGCAGGATTATCATAATTAAGTTTTCAACGATCTTTCTTTTACAATCTTCATCGTAAATTTTTTCGACGAAATTTAAGACGAAGGCTGTCTACACAACTGTAACAGTGCACACTAAAATATGCAAAGTCACAATGCAATAACATTATAGTATATGCCAACAAGACATAGCAATACACCATATGTGGATAACTTTTACGCCCCTTAAATCTATCTCACTCTTGGGGCTTCTCTGGACTTCCTATAAGAAAAGAAGAAATTACGCCCCTATATATATAGATTCAGAGTGAGCAGATAAAATCAGCATTTGTATGCCACTTTCTTATACTTACATACTTTTATGGCAAATGCAAGGAATATCGACTCCAGCGTTTCTTTCCTGTTTTTTTGAGTATGTTGTCCTTTACCAAAGAAGCAAGTTCCCTCTGAAGAGTTTTTTCACTTAAATTTTGAATAGCGAGTACCATGTCCTTTATACCAACCTCTCCAGTTCTTTCTTTTATTATATTAATTATCTGATTTTGTCTTTGTTTTTTTAGGATACTAAAGCTATTTTTATTTATCGGACGTGATATCTTTATATCGGACAAAGCTTCCATTAAGGTACTTCCCTTTTGGACACCAATTCTAGTATGTCCGATAGAGTTAAATTTAGTAATGGTAGTATTTTGTGCTCCAGTTGTTAAGTCTTCATTCTTAAAAAACTCTAGTAGATTGACTTCTTGGTGCAAGGTAATGTTAGCTTTTTGGCTTAGATTTACTATTGATTTTTTCAGTTCGGAGAATTCTTTTTTTAGAATATTGCAATTCATTTCAGAAATTAAGCTGATCGTAAGAGCAATATCTAAAAAGGACAAAACTTCTATAATTTTTATATCAAGCGTGTTAAGTAAAGTTTTTGACATAGCAAAGTTGGAGTATATGTCTGATAGAATTTCTACTCCTAGTGTCCTTAATCTATTTCGTAATGGTTCTTCTTTGTCCATTATATCTGTTACCATATAGAGTGCAGTAATAAGCTTATTAGTCTTGGTATAGGACAATCTAATGGACATCTTATCCAATCCTTTGTCGTTTACAATAGGGACAGCTGGAGAAGTATTGTCCTTTATACTTTTTTCTTTTATTAACATTTGTCCATTATATATAGGACAAAATAAATTGCAAGATGAAATAAGTTTTAAATCTTAAACATTGGACTTTAGCTAAAAATAAAAGAAACTAAATCTAAAACGTCTAAAGCCTAGCGCTTAGCGCCTAATGCGTGCTAAAATACTTAATATGGCTAAAAATGGAAATAATAAAGATAAAAATGGCGGACAAAGTTTTTCAAAATTAAAAGCAGAGACTAGGCACGGAATTTGGGCGGTAATCTTTTTTGTTTTAGCGCTCTTTTTTTTGATGTCATATTTTGATACAGCAGGAAAAGCCGGAAAAATTTTTTACAACATATCTACGCATCTCTTAGGAATCGGCTATATACTCTTACCGATTCTTTTTGTCTTGCTTGGATTTTCATTTATGAAAGACAAAATTCCAAGTATCGGGTGGACACGGGCAGTGAGTTCAATAATGTTTCTGCTCTCTGGTCTGGGAATAATAGATACCGCTTCCGGCAATCATTCCGGTGGATTGCTTGGAGAAGTCTTATCGATCCCCTTAGTTTCTCTTTTTGATATTTATGCAACCCTGACTTTTCTTGGCGCCATTTTAATAATTTCAATTCTGGTAATGTTTGACGCTAAATTAGAACTTGGCTCGCTTTTAAAAAAAATTTGGGCTTTCTTGACTAAGAAAAAAGAGGCTCTGGATATTAAACTTAAATTGATAAACAAAAATATAGAAGAGTTGGAAACCAATGAAGGAGAGGAAACCATTTCTCCTCTTCCGGTGGAGGAAGATGAGAGTAATGACTCAAAGAAGTCACTGTCTCGTTCCGACCAAAGCACAGATGCTTCTCTTAAAAAAGGAGAAGAGGAGGACGAGTTTAATTCCAAACTAAAAACTAAAAACTATAAGTTATCGGCTAATTACATTCCTCCCCCCCTTTCTCTTTTGGAAGAAGATCAGGGCAAACCAAACACTGGCGACATTAAAGCAAACGCCAACATTATCAAACGCACCTTGGCGAACTTCGGCATCGAAGTAGAGATGGATGAAATAACTATCGGGCCGACTGTCACTCGTTATGCGCTCAAGCCAGCCGAAGGAGTAAAGCTTTCGCGCATCGTTAGTTTACAAAATGACTTAGCTTTGGCCCTGGCCGCTCATCCGATCCGCATAGAAGCGCCAATACCCGGAAAATCTTTGGTTGGCATTGAAATCCCAAACAGAACGAAATCACAAGTAGGACTTGCTACTATGCTGGCTGATGATAAGTTTCAAAATTCTCCAAAACCTCTAACTATCGCTCTTGGTCGGGCAATATCCGGCAGGGCTGTTTTTGGCAATTTGGCCAAGATGCCCCACTGCCTGGTAGCTGGCGCCACTGGAAGTGGCAAATCAGTGGCTATTCATTCAATGATTACTTCTCTTCTATATCGAAACGGTCCAGATGATTTAAAGCTTATAATGATAGACCCTAAACGTGTAGAACTGACCCTGTACAATAACATTCCACACTTACTGACTCCCGTCATTACCGACGCTAAAAAGACAATTCTGGCTCTGAAATGGGCGGCCAAAGAGATGGATCGCCGTTATGACATATTAGAAGTTGAATCGGTGCGAGATATAGAGTCTTTTCATAAGAATGTTTGGTCAAAAAAAACTGCGGGTGCTACTGAGCGTCTGCCGTATATAGTTATTATCATAGACGAATTGGCGGATATAATGAGTTCATATCCCAGAGAGCTTGAATCAGCCATTGTCCGCTTAGCGCAAATGTCCAGAGCGGTTGGCATCCATTTGATCCTTTCTACTCAGCGGCCAGAAGTAAATATTATAACTGGCTTAATCAAAGCAAACATTCCATCTCGCGTCGCGTTGAAAGTCGCTTCGCAAGTTGATTCACGCACAATTCTGGACACCGGCGGAGCGGAAAAACTTTTAGGCGCTGGTGACATGCTTTATTCTTCTGGAGAAACAGAGCCGGAACGACTGCAGTCGGCATTCATTTCAGAGCCGGAAGTTAAAAAAGTTGTGAAATATCTTGGAGATAAATATCGAGACGAGGTATCAGAAGAAATAATATTGACAACGGGTTCTATCTCGGCTGATAAGAGTATTTTTGAGAGCAGTTTGGAAAATGAAGAAATGGGCGACGATGATGAAATGTATGAAGAGGCTCGGATTTGTGTGATTGAAGCTGGTAAGGCATCAACTTCATATCTGCAGAGAAAATTAAAACTGGGCTATGCTCGCGCCGCCCGCCTGATGGATAAATTAGAAGAACGCGGAGTGATCGGTCCAGGAGAAGGCGCCAAACCAAGAGAAGTGCTGGAAAAAATTATGAGAAGCGAGACGGGGGAAAATATTTAATCAAGAGGCCTTGCCTCTACTAAGAGGCAAGGCCTCTAAGTACATGAACACTAGTGCCAAAAAAATATTAAAGATAGTTTGTCTTTCTATCTTTTTTCTTTTTATCATCATATACGCTTTTTTTAGCTCTTATGATCTGATTTTCGGAGTGAAAATAAAAAACATAAATATAAATGGCCAAGGTATAGTAGATGGCACCAAAGTAACAGAGAGTGTTCAAAAGATAACGGGCAATGCCAAAAATGCGATAACTTTAACCTTAAACGGTCGAGAAATTTTAATAGACCAAACTGGCAATTTCGAAGAGAGTATTGTGCTCTTACCTGGATATAATATAATCAATATAAGCGCCAAAGATAAATTTGGGAATAGTGATGAAAAAAATTATCAATTAATCTATTAAAAATAAGATGTTAAAGAAAAAAGAAAAGAAGGAAGAAAAAACAATGGGTGGAACAGTGCTGGAAGATACTTTAAAAGCGATTCAAACTAAATTCGGAGAGGGATCAATCATGAAACTAGGCGAAACACCTAAGGTGCACATCAACAGCATTCCAACCGGTTCTTTGGGTTTGGATATGGCTCTGGGTGTTGGCGGCATACCGCGGGGCAGGATTATTGAGATATTCGGACCGGAATCTTCTGGAAAAACCACGCTCTCGCTGCATATTGTAGCCGAAGCACAAAAACTGGGAGGTGTCTGCGCCTATATAGATGCTGAACACGCCATGGATCCGGAATATACTAAAAAGCTTGGAGTGAATATTAACAACTTGCTAATTTCCCAACCAGATAATGGCGAACAAGCGCTCGAAATCGTGGAAAGTCTAGTGCGGACGGGCAAAATTGATGTGATAGTGATTGACTCGGTTGCGGCCCTGACACCCAGGGATGAAATTGAAGGTGATATGGGCGCCTATCATGTCGGCAAACAGGCAAGACTGATGAGCCAAGCGCTGCGCAAACTCACCGCCATCGTGGCCAAATCAAAGACTTGTGTAATATTTATAAACCAAATCAGAATGCAAATAGGAATTATGTTCGGGAATCCAGAAACCACTCCCGGAGGCAAAGCCCTAAAGTTTTACACTTCGGTAAGAATTGATATCAGAAGAATCGCTCAAATTAAAAAAGGAGAAGAAGTGGTCGGTAGCCGCACTCGGGTGAAAATAGTAAAAAATAAAGTAGCCGCTCCATTCAAACAAACGGAGTTTGACATTATTTATAATGAAGGAATTTCTAAAGAAGGAGAAATTATTGCCTTGGGCGAGAAATTTAAAATCTTGGAAAAATCCGGTAACTCATACTTTTATATACCAAGTGGAGAACAAAAAGAAAAAATAAAATTAGGTGTAGGCTATGACTCCACTCGCACCTTTTTGAAAGAAAATAAAAAAATCTCGGACCAAATACTAAAAGAGATTCGCAAAAAATTTGCGGAGGAAAGTTAAATTGCAAGTATAATTCCCCTCTTGAGGGGTAGCTCGTAGAGACGGGGTGGATAAATTCAGTCCACCTCCCCCTAAAGGGTACTCCTCAAGAGGAGAATTTTGATTTTACAAAATTTTCTGCTAGTATAACCTCATGGCACAGCTGGAATACAACCAAATCCGGGAAAAGAAGATAATAATTTATGATGATGAGCCGTGTGAAGTGGTGGAGTCTCATGTGGCCAGAACTCAACAGCGAAAACCGCAAAATCAGGTGAAATTAAAAAGTTTGATTTCCGGCAAGACTATGGCCGCCACTTTTCATGTTTCGGAATCAGCCGAGGAAGCAGAAGTAGAAAAACGCGAGATAAAATTTTTGTATCACAATAGAGGTGAATATTGGTTCTGCGATATGAATAACCCGAAAAATAGATTCAAATTAGATTCAACTCTGATAGGTGATGCCGGAAAATTTTTAAAAGAAAATGGAAATGTAATAGCTTTGGTTTGGGAAAACAACGATGAAAAGAAAATTATAAAAGTTACCCTGCCGATCAAAATTGAGTTCAAAGTCAAAGAAGCTCCACCGGCCATCCGGGGAGATACTTCTAAGGGTGGGATGAAAATAATCACTCTAGAAAACGGCACCACCCTAAACGCCCCGATGTTTATAAACAAAGGAGATGTCATAAGAGTAAATACTGAAACTGGAGAATATGTGGAGAGGGTGTAGAGAAGGATGCAACACTCCTGTAAAGTCCATTTTTTATATCACAAAAATGCTATAATTTTCTGATGGAAAACAATATCCCAGCAAGTGAAATATCTAGTTATAGTGAATTCTCCGACCCTCGTTTGGTCGCTCTATATGACAACCTAAATGCATTAGGAAACGACAGCGAGTTCATGTGTCAAATAGCAAAAAGATTTTCGGCAACATCAATCATTGACCTAGGTTGTGGTACTGGAATGCTAACCTGTGAATTGACCAAACGTGGTTATCAAGTAATAGGAATGGAACCATCTAGCGCAATGCTTGATGTTGCTATACACAAAACTCACGGTGACAAGGTTAAATGGATAAAAGGTAGCTCAGAACAATTAAAGAATCTTCAAGTAGATTTAATATTTATGACAAGCCATGTGGCTCAATTCTTTCTTAATGATGAAGAGTGGCGAGCAATGCTCAAATCCGCGCATAAGGCACTCAAGGCAAATGGCCATCTAGTTTTTGATAGCCGAAACCCTATTACAAAACCATGGGAAAGGTGGACACGAGAAACATCAACCAAAAAAGTTGATACTCCAAACGGAAAAGTTGAAATGTGGTACCAACTGTCTGAAGTTAGAGGTAACCGCGTGCTTTACGAAATACATTATCTCTTTATAGATTCTGGAGAAGAACTAATTTCAAACAATGAACTTATATATCGCTCACGGGAAGAAATTACACAATCACTATCAGATGCTAATTTCTCTCTAGAGAATATATATGGGGATTGGGATAATAGACCCATACGGACGGACAGCCTAGAAATGGTTTTTGTTGCGAGAAGGAACTAGGCATGTTGCAATATATACGGAGGCGTTACCTCCGTATTTCCTATTTATAATGATTATTCGCGTCTAAAATTTCTATCGTTTGGCTATCACGGAAAATAAAAATCGCGCGGTACTTTTTATCAATCCGAAAACTATAAATGCGTAGATGCTTGGGTTCTAAAATTTCCACATTCAAGCTCGGGTGCCTAAAATCATTTTCCAAAAATTTAATTTTTTCTGAAAATTTATTGCTTAAATTGCGGGTTTTTAGATAGGCGACAATTTCTGCATGTATCGGCAAGATAAACATAAATTAGGCGGAGAAAAAGTTTGACCTTTTTAATCCTTTTCCTAAACTAGAAAGAAACTTTGCGTTGTATAATTTTGTTTGAGAGAATTCTTTCATAATGGTCTTTCGGCTTTTAACTGTAGACACGACAAAAAGGTCCGGATTTATGTTAGAGATAATGATATCAAAAGCCTCTGCCCGAGTCTTTAAATCAATGTATTTGGTTCTTGGTAATGTTATTGTGGTCATACATGTATGATAGCACAAAAAACCAAGAATGGGAAATTTTGGTCTCCCACACTCAACCCACATTCAATAAGTAATTGCCAAGATAATAAAATAATCTATAATGAGTTTATTATTAATCCCGACGTAAAGTCGGGACCCCGACCTCTGACGATAAGTCGGAGCGTCGGGGTAAATAAAATATAAAAATATGAATCGAGATTATTTTATTTATACCTATATCTGGCTTGATGGTTATACGCCCGAGCCGAACCTAAGAGGTAAGGACAAAATTATCAAAGGAGAGAAAACACTGAAAGAGCTACCGATGTGGGCTTTTGATGGGTCTTCCACTCGTCAAGCTAAAGGACATTTCTCTGATTGTCTTTTACGACCAGTAAAAATAATTCCAGACCCCGCTCGTAAAAGAACTTTCCTAGTTTTTTGCGAAGTGTTAAATCCTGACGGCACACCACATCTTTCAAACACTCGGGTGCTTCTTGCTAAACAAGATAATAAAAATAATTGGTTCGGACTAGAACAAGAATATGTATTCATAAAAAATGGGCGACCGTTTGGTTTTCCACTCGAGAAAAATAAATTTCCAAAGCCGCAAGGTGAATATTATTGTGGTGTCGGTGCGGAAAATATCGCCGGAAGAGATATTATGGAAAAGCACACCGAGTTATGTCTACAGGCAGGCATTCCACTCTCTGGCACTAATGCTGAAGTACTGCTCGGCCAGTGGGAATTCCAACTTTTTGGCCAACATGGGGCGGTAGATACTGCCGACTTTTTATGGCTTACTCGATACTTACTTATCCGAACAGCTGAGTCGTATGGAATTTCAGTGAGTTTCCATCCAAAACCCTTGACTCGCGGCGATTGGAATGGTTCTGGTCTTCACACTAATTTTTCAACCTCCAAAATGCGCCAAGGAGGAAAGACTGGAGGGAAAGAACTTTTAGCTAAAATCTATAAAACTTTTAAAAAAAACCACAAATTACATGTGACCCATTACGGCTCTGACAATCACCTACGGCTAACCGGTAAGCACGAAACTCAATCTATTCATAGATTCTCCACTGGTGTTTCGGATCGTGGCGCTTCAATTCGCATTCCTCTATCCACCGACAAAGATCAAAAGGGATATTTAGAAGATCGCCGACCAGCAGCTAACGGAGACCCATACAAAATACTGCTGGTCGTGTCTAGATCACTCAAAGAAGCAAAAGCTTGGTAAAAAAATTACCAAAAGAAAGTTCTTACTTGGCAACAAAAGGCAAGAGCCCTAAAAATCGAGCGTGTTTAACTGCCGCCGAAAGCTTCCGCTGATTTCCCGCCGTAACGCCAGTTCTTCTATGATTCATGATTTTACCATTAGGATTTAGAAATTTTTTTAAAATTTCAATGTCTTTGTAATCTATGTGTTTTATATTGTTGGCTGAAAAGTAATCTTGTTTCATATTAAAATGGTATATCCTCTGGATTAATGTCTTCCTCCGGGTATTCTATGGCATCCGCTTCTTCGGCTTTTCCGATCACCTGTCCCTCAGTTTTACTGGAAGTAAATCCAGAACCGGCAGGCTTAGGCCCAAACTGAGTACGATCAGCCACTATTTCGGTGCGATATTTTTTTTCTCCGCTGGTTTTATCTTCCCAACTCCTAGTTTGTATCCTACCTTCAACCAATATGGAGCTTCCTTTTTTCATATACTGCGCCACTGTCTCGGCTTGGCGTCCGAAAACCACCACATTATGATAATCAGCCGATTCTTGACGCACGCCATTCTTATCTTTCCAAACACGATTAGTGGCTAGAGAAAATGAACAAACTTTTATGCCCGAAGGCAAAGAGCGAAGCTCTGGGTCGCGAGTAAGATTTCCTATGACAATTGCTTTGTTTAAATACATATAAGTTGAGTTTTAGGTTCTAGTTGTTAGTGACTAGTTAACTAATAATTACTTAATTGGCGACCATCGCCTCTATTTCTTTGTCTATTTCTTCTTTGTTAATTGGCACAACATTTTCACCTTCTCCTTCCTTTCTTGTGTGCAATTGGCTTCGGCGAGTATCCCTATGCACAAACCTTTTGGCGGCAATTGTATTTTCTCTGACTGTTTTTAAAATTAAAAAACGAAGAAAATTAGAATCTAGATCAAGCTTCTTTTTCAGTTCCAAAACTTCCTCCGGATCCATTGAAAATTTAATCCAACCCAAGTAGGCCGTATTAAATTTATTGCGTGCGCTAGTTGTTATTTTTTGCATGGAGTAAGCCAGGGTTATCATTTTTGGCATTTCATCAGAAATTATTTCTCCTTTCAGGCTCAAAACAAGCTCTTTCAAATTGCCATAAATGGCTGGCGCATTCTCTGGAGAAATAGTAGGCACTAAAAGATACCCCACTTCATAAACTTTATGGCCTACCTCTTGGTTTTCATCTTTTTTATTTTCCAACTCTGACATAAATTGTATGGTAGCAAAAAAGATTCGGAAAGTAAACCCCGCCACTAGGGGGCGGGGTAAGGTAATTTTAAATCCTAAAAACTCGCTTGGCATTGACGACAATGGCTTCGGCAACTTCGGGTTCCGGCAGATTTTTAATTTCTGCGATTCTTTTTACGACTTCACTCACATATATGGGTTCGTTGCGCTTGCCGCGATACGGCACCGGAGAAACATATGGGCAATCTGTCTCCGACATAATCATATTAAGTGGAGTGTTCCTGATAACTTCATCATAATCATGGGTGAAGGTTATTACTCCCGTAAAAGAAAGAGTGAAACCAAAATCTAAAAAGGCTTTTGCTTCTTCCCAGTTGCCGGCAAAAAAATGCACGTCCCCCGCCGCCTGCATTGCTTGAGCAGGCATGGCGGGCAGGCCCTTTAATTTTAAATGCTTTTTCAATAAATCTAGAGCATCCATGTAAGCACTTCGTGTTTTATCTTTAGGATTATTTCTAATGTGCAACATTAATGGTTTATTAAATTCATTTACTAATTCTATTTGCTCCATAAAAGCTTCTTTTTGTTTTGCAATAGATTCTTGGTCGCATCTGTAATAATCCAAGCCACATTCCCCTATTCCGACAACTTTAGGATTTTTCAAGAGTGCTCGATAGGCATTTTTATCAAAAACTTCTCCGCGCGAAGTGAACTCTTGGCCACCAATGCCCAATTCTTTTTCATCGTGATATGAAGCGCCAGTGTGAATGGGATGCAAACCAATAATGGCATACACGCCTTCTTTGTATTTATTCGCCAATTCAACTGCCTTCCTTGAAGTATCTATTTGCGTACCAACATTTATTATCCAGGTGTCATTCTCTAGCGTGCGCCCGATAACTTCATCCCTATCAGCATCAAAGGCCTTAAAATTAACATGCGCATGGATATCTATGTATTT
>JAHFNV010000013.1 GCA_023267115.1 Candidatus Nomurabacteria bacterium
TTTGTTAAAAAATCGCAACCAGTTGCCCAACAGCCCTTTCCTACCAAAACCACTAATTCAACAGAAACTCCTGTATCTCCAACACCAGCAAACGAAACTGTTAACTGGAAAACTTACACAAACAGTCAATATGGGTTTGAGTTTAAATATCCGGACACTCTTAATAATCCGATTATACCAAGTAGCCTCGCGTGTATCGAGGGTTGCCCACCATTAGTATCCTTTACTCCCGCGGATTTACGTAACGGAATAAATAATAAATGGCAATTTTATTTATCTCAACCTAAAGTATATTCTCCGGGAAATTATCTAGACGATAAGATGTCAATCATAAATGGCCATACAGTAATATTGCGAGATTTTGGAACAGGTAAATGGGTAGGATTTATTAATGATAAAACTAATGAAATCTTTGTTTTGGGTTTGTATACTTTTGGAGGGAATGATCAATCTCAAACAGAAATAGAAAAACTAAAATACTTATTAACCCAAGTTGCTTCCACCTTCAAATTTACCAGATAGTTTTTAAAGAACTTGCCGCCAAAGAAAAACTTGAAACCCGCCTGAACGAATTCATTCGGGCAGGTTGTCAGCGGACTAATTAAGAATACTGCACAAAATATGTTATGATTAAGAATATGAACCAAAAAGAATTTGCTAATATAATTTTGATCGTTGTAGTGGTCATAATCTTAGGCGCAGTTGGATATTTTGCTTTCGTAAAAAAGTCGGAACCAATTGATCAACAGCCAACTCCTACTCCGACCCAAACAAATAACCCAATAAAAACTCCTGCATCTTCAACGACACGACTCAACACTGAAACACCGGTAGTCGAAAAAAATGTTTTAAATCAACCAGCATATCTCATCTCTGTATACTCGAAAAACGGAAAAAATTATATTGATGTTGATTATGTAGAATGGCTACATGGAGAAGCTTCTATAAAAGCGCAAGTTGAAGACGGAAAATGTGCCAGTGCAAATGATTGTTATGATTATCCAAATGGATATAAGCGAAATCAAAACCCCAAAATTAGGACATTCGAGGTATCTTCGTCGGCACCCATTAGTGTGAGCGGAAATATCGCATTTGCATTCAATGCTCTGGGGCAGAATTTGTCAATTTCATTCAAACAATTTGAAGATACCGTTTCAAAAATGAAATCTTATCTTCCCTATAATCCTCCATTCAAAGAACCCAAGACCTTTATCACAATAGATATCGCCAATAACATTGTAACCAAGATTATTGAGCCCTATCAGGAATAAGTGATTAAAGTCGGGCTTGATAGAAAATCTTCCCGTGATTTTTTAAAGAACAGTTGTATCCGCTTCGCGAACTCTGAATTTTGCCGCCAAAGAAAAACTTGAAACCCGCCTGCATCAGCTATGCTGAAGGCATTGCGGGCAGGTTGTCAGCGGTGCGGCTCCCCGCCTGCGCCGAGCCTTCGGCGGGCAGGCGCCGCCTTTCTGGATTTTCGCCCTCCTTCGCCTATCGGCTTCGGACGGGCAAGCGAGGGGATTTTTTCGGAAAAATGCGTTCGGACTAATTCAAGAATACTGCACCATTTCATTAGAAATAATTGTATAATAGACACATGATTATATGGATAAGTATCGCCACTTTGATTTCCACCCTTTTGGGTGGCATGTTCGCTTTGCGGTTCAGAGATAAACTACATTTGATTTTAGGGTTCTCCGCCGGAGCAATTATCGGGGTGGCATTTTTTGATTTGTTACCGGAAGCGATAGCCTTGGGTGGCAAAAATTATGATATTGCATTTATCACTTCCGTCACCGCGCTGGGATTTATTATATACACCATTTTAGACAGATTTGTTTTCTTTCATTCACATGAAAAAGAGGACAAAGAAAAACAGTCACGCCTCAGCCGAAGGGGAATGTTGGGGGCAGGGTCTTTGTCTATCCACAGTTTCTTAGATGGAGTAGCTATCGGATTGGCATTTCAAGTCTCTACTGCTGTGGGAGTGATTGTGGCCATAGCGGTATTGGTGCATGATTTTTCCGATGGTATAAATACGGTGAACCTTATTTTAAAAAATTTCGGCAACCACAGCCAAGCATTCAAATGGCTCTTGATTGATGCGATTGCTCCAGTTTTAGGAGTGGTTTCGACACTTTTCTTTTCGGTTTCTGAATCTGTCTTGGGCATAATTCTAGCCGTATTTGCCGGTTTTTTCTTGTATATTGGCGCATCGGACTTGCTACCCGAAAGCCACCATAACCATCCAACCGTTTGGACCACTTTTGCCACAATCTTAGGTATGGCAATTTTATATGGAGCCATAAGTCTGGCTGGAGTTTAAAAAAACTTGTCGCAGGCGCACTTTTTAGAAAGCCTTGCGCAGGCCGACTGGGCCGAGCAGAGCAAATTTTCAGCAGAAAATTATGTGTGTTTTATAAAAAGTTGCGCCAAGAAAGAGTTTTTTTTATTTAATTTTTCCAGGACCAATCGGCACCCGGATTTTTGGCGTTGAAAACTTCAAAGTGAAGATGCGGACCGGTGGAATGGCCAGTTGACCCTACATAACCAATCACTTCGCCTTGAACAACTTCATCTGCAGTATGAGTGGCAATTTTGGTCATATGCGCGTAGAGAGTTTTTGTTCCGTTTAAATGTTGAACGATAGCCATGTTGCCATAACCACCACTCCAGCCAATCTTGGCTATAAGCACTGTTCCACTAGCCGATGCATAAATCGGAGTACCTTTGGGCGCGCCGATATCTATGCCTCGATGTCCAGGACCATGCAAACCTTGAGTTTTCCGTCCGACGGGTACTGGATTTATAAAGTATCCAAGAATGCTCTGAATGGGATGAGTTTCATAATAGTTTTTATCTTTTGCCAAAGTCGCTCCTAAATTTGGGGCAGGCTTGTCGCCGCCTTCGTCAGCCATTTCAGCCCCGGGAATCATTAGTTTGTCGCCTATAGCTAATTTAGCATCTTCAGCAATGTTGTTGTAGAAAACAATATCAACCACCTCTACTTTATAAAGCTTAGCAATGCTCTTTAGGGTTTGCCCTTTGACCACCTCATGCTCAATACCCGAAACTGGTAAAATAAAAAGCGTACTGCCTGGAGTAAGTTTGTCGCCCTTCTTCATGTCATTAGCCCAAAGAATTGTATTGACTGAAACACCAAACATATCGGCTATGGCAAATAGGGTATCTCCTTTTCTTACCACATAAACACTCACTTGATCATAAGAAGAATCCGAAGCTCCGATTCCTTCTCCTACACTAAGGGGATCACTTATCGGCAATAACGCATTACCGGAAATATTATTCGTGTCTTCTTTCAAGCCAATCTCTCCGTTCTCTTTACTTTTTTTATCAAAAATAGGAGCAAAAGAAGAGTTTGTCTCGAGTAGAGCCATGCTTTGCGAATTATCGTTAGTTTGAGAAGCAATTTCCAGGCTTGTGCTAGCTGAAGCTTTATCCCCCAATAACACAGAAAAGAATCCGGCTTGAGCCGATAGTGGTACAAAGAGCCCCATAAACACAAGGTGGGGCAACAAAAAGAGCAATAAAATTTTAGATAAATTTCCCATAATTGTAGATCATCCAGTCTTCCAACCATTTATCCTGGGCATCCATTCAGAGCTACTATAACAGGATAGCTAAAAAGGGGCCAAAAGTCAATCGGCACGCCACCCCTTGTGGATAACTCCACTGGAATGAAAATGGTATATAATACAATAGCAACTATAAAATTAGCCAATAATTTTATTATAAATCGAAATATATGGATCCTCAATCGCCAATAGAACCAATCAATCTTATAGATAAGGCTCATAAAGAAAAGACAGCTAAGATAAAAGAAGAACTGGTGGAAATTGACGCTAGGCTGGTGGAAATTGCGCTTGTGAAGACATTGCCTACGATTGAAAAAAGGAGAAGTGACCTTAGAAAATGGCTGAATGAGAGCACGAACGAAAAAAATACAAAACTTTGTCAAAAATTGATAAATGAATTAGAGGACAAAGAAAAACAGATGGATTTTTTAATGTACGAAAAAGAACGATTTGAAAATATGCTATCCGAATGTGAATGGATAGGAGAGTCAAAGGAGGAGATGATTATAGAAACTAAGAAAAAACTCCAAGCGATAGAACAAGAAATCGAAAATTTGAAATTAAAACTCACTGAAGAACCATTGAGAGAAAGGCGGACGGAAATCATGAAAAAGTTTGGCATAGTTGAACTAAAACCTGACACTCAAGGCTTGACGGGGGAGAATGAGGAAACCCTAGACGATCGCACCGAAATCATCACTGGAGAAGAGGCTGGAAGTTTAATGGAATCCATGCATCGCTACGAATTGGCCAGTGGAGACACATTGATCGCCGGAACTTATAGAGGTATAAATTATAAAGATCATAATGAAGACAGAATCGTTGTCGTGCCATCGAAAAACATGGTAGCGGTTGTTGATGGCATGGGGGGATATGAAAATGGAGCCGCAGCGGCAGATATACTGGCTAATGAACTCTTACTTTGGCCGAATAATGCGAGATTGGCGGCAGAGAAAACAGAAGAAAAAATACGAACCAATAAGCTTGGCGAGGCTGGAGCGGTTTTCATTTCCACCTATATATTTACAAAAAATAAACCCGACGGGCAAATAGGCAAATTTTTGGCCATCTCACAATTGGGAGACGCCAAGTTGGCGGTCATAGGAAAAGATGGAACGATAAAATTTACATCAAAAGATCAATCTTATGTCCAAGATCTTGTCGATGTTGATAAAATCACCACCGATGAAGCTTTATATCATCCTCAACGAAATATGATTACGTACGCGGTTATGGCTGGGGAAACAGAAGAACCAAAGAACTATGCCGGGGTCGGTGTTGATGAAGGAGATTTAGTGCTTTTAATGTCAGACGGCGTGTCGGACAATTTTACACCGGAAGAAATGGCTCGGGAGAAAAAAAGGAAAGGGTTGACCGCTAACCAATTGTTCGCTTGGTTATCCATGGAGACAGATAATAGAATGAAAAATGCCAAAGAAATCAAGGAAAATTCAAATAGAGAAAGAGATGGCATATATTCTGATGGATACAAATCAGAACCAAAAGCGGACAATCAGGCATTGGCAATCATAGAGATAAAAGAACTGGAGACACAGAAAACCACATCACAGAAATCTGAACCTGTTTCTAGCGCTTCTAAAAACACAATGCCTATTCCCAAGGATGCGCGACCACCCAGTCTGCAGTTTAACTTGTCAGACAAAAACCCAAGAAATAAAATTTCAAAGAAAAAAGAAAAACAGGAAGCACGAAGAAGAAAAAAGGAAAACGCCGATAGGGTGAGACGAGAAGCGAAAGAAGAGGTAGAGAAAGAACGCATACTTAAAAAAACTGAAGCCAGAAGAACCAGAAAGTTTGAAAAAAGGAAATTGTCGCCGAGAGTAAAAAAAGTCATCCTGGTTGGTACCGCGATACTGACTTTTGCAATTGGTAGTCTTATTCGATACGAATATGATAAAAGTAGGGCTCCGGAAAAAAGCAAGATTGAGCTGGTAGAGCGCCCTGTAACGCCAACAATTCAACCTGAAAAAAAAGAGGGGGTAAGAAAAGAAGCGGAGGAGCAGGAAAAAAAAGAAGGGGTCGAAACAAAAAAGGCCAGTCCAACAGAGCCCATTCCCAGCTCCACACCAAAACCAAGTGAACAAGTTAAATCTGCGCCTACCGTAAATCCTGTAAAATCCGGCACAGAAAAACAGGACGGAAAAGTTGAAAATGAGCTTGACCCAAACACAATCCGTCCATATAAAGACTTTCTTGAATTAGAAAAAAAATTATTAAAAGCCGAGGAAGAAAAAAGGGCTGAAGAACTAAAAAGAAAAATTGAAAAGCAAATAGAAGAAAAGAAATAATAATGAATACCATAAAACAAAAACTAATAGATTTATTTGGACTGGATAAAATGGTGCCGAAGAAAGCGACAGAAATGTTGGAAAGGCTTAGTAGATTGGTATTCCAAGAAGTATTAGTGCGTGCATTACCACTATTAAAAAAAGAAGATTTGAGCGAGTATGAAAGGATTGTTTATGCGCAAGAAAATGGGGAGATACTTTTTAAATTCTTAAGTGAAAAAATTTTCGACTTGAATAAAATTATTGACGAGGAAATAGAAAATTTAAGGGCAGAAATGGCTGTTGAGCATTGAAAAACTTTAAAAAATGCAACACTTGGCAGGTCTAAATCCAAAGCAGAAAGAGGCGGCAATTCATACAAAAGGTCCGCTTTTAATCGTGGCTGGGGCAGGAGCCGGTAAAACCAAAACGATAACCCATCGGATTGTGAATCTGATAAAAAACGGGGTCGCCCCGGAGCGAATTTTAGCTGTTACTTTCACTAATAAAGCAGCCAAAGAAATGCGCGAAAGAATAAGGGAAGCAATCTTGCGCTATGGAAGCCTTTGGGAGCAAGATTGCGAACCGTTCGTTTCAACTTTTCATTCTTTAGGAGTTTATATTATAAAAGAAAATGCCAGAATTTTGGGATTAACTAAGTATTTCACCATTCTAGACGAGCAAGATTCCACTTCCTTAATAAAAGAAGCATTGAAAGAGCTGGGTTTTGACCCAAAGCAATATGACTCCAGAAAAATAAAAAATATCATCTCTCGAGAAAAGGGAAAGTTCACGAATCTGGCGGATTATCAGCAAAGAGCCAACGACGCTGGAGAGGACGGATTCGGCATGTTTGCTAAAATAGTGGCGCAAGTGTGGACTTTGTATGAAAAGAAAAAATCAAAAGAAAATTCACTGGACTTTGACGACTTGCTTCTAAAAGCGACTAAACTGCTAAAAGAAAACGAAGAAATTAGAAAATTTTATCAAGCAAAATGGGAATACATTCATATCGACGAGTATCAGGACACCAATGAAGTGCAATATTTAATGTCTCGTCTACTTGCGGAGAATAATAAAAATATTTGCGTGGTGGGGGATGCCGATCAAAATATATATTCGTTTAGGGGAGCCAATTTGAAAAATATTTTAAGTTTTGAAAAAAATTATCCGGATGCCAAAATAGTCCTGCTGGAAGAAAATTACCGATCCAGTCAAAATATCCTGTCAGCGGCCAACGAAATAATAAAAAAAAATAAATATCGGCCGGAGAAAAATTTATTTACCAAAAATCAAGTCGGTGAGAAAATTTCTGTATATAAAGCGTTGGACGAAAATGATGAAGCGGATTTCGTAGCCAGAAAAATCTTGGGGATTGTCAGTGGAAGAGAAGATATTCTCGAGCGAACCCTTGGTAGGAGTGGCGACGACGGACAGAGAAAATTTTCAGCAGAAAATTTTCGTGGTGAGTCCGAGAATATCTTCTCTGGAGTTGCTATTCTCTACCGCGCCAATTTCCAATCTCGAGCGCTGGAAGAAGCGATGTTGAGATACAACATTCCATACCAAGTATTGGGTGTTAAATTCTTTGAGAGAAAAGAAATCAAAGATACTTTGGCCTATTTACGCGCGGCTCTGAATCCTGAAAGCCTCTCTGACATAAAAAGAATCATAAATTTCCCGGCCCGTGGCATCGGCAAAGTTACTTTGGCTAAAATTTTTGCCGGAGAAAAAAGTAGTTTGCCGATAAAAATCAAAATTAAAGTTGATAATTTTTACAAAACATTGGAAGAAATAAAAGAAAAAATAGAAAATGCAAAACCGTCGGAGGTTATAAAATTCACAGTGAAAAAGTCCGGCATTGAAAACGAACTTTCGGCTGGAACGGAAGAAGATATGGAAAGACTGGAGAATATAAAAGAATTGGCCACTCTGGCGTTGAAGTACGACCACTTCGAAAATAGTCTGGGCATTGAAAAACTTTTGGAAGACGCGGCTCTGGCATCAGATCAGGACAGCATAACAATCAATCAAGAAAAAAAGGAGAAAAAAGATGCTGTCAAGTTAATGACGGTGCATGCAGCCAAAGGACTTGAATTCAAATATGTTTTTATCACCGGACTGGAGGATGGGCTTTTCCCTCATGAAAGAAGTAGCGCACCCACTTTTGCTGAAGGTTTCGACGAGGCACAAGAAGAAGAGCGTAGACTTTTTTATGTGGCCGTCACTCGGGCCAAAGAAAAACTGTTCTTGAGTTTTGCTAATTTTCGTACCATTTTCGGTGCACGGGTTATGAATGCTCCATCGGAATTCATATCGGATATTCCAGCAGAATTATTGGAAGGGGAGAGCGGAAAAAATAAAATAAAAACTATTTACATATAAAAAGTGTCCCTGCGACGAGTTTTATGTGATAAACTAAAAACATGCGAGTAAAAAAATCACTGGGGCAAAATTTTTTAAAGTCGGAAATTGCACTTAGAAAAATAGTGGAGGCGGGAGAGATAAAACCGGAAGATATAATATTAGAAATAGGACCGGGTAAAGGCGCGCTGACTGAAAAACTTTTGGAAAAATCCAAACAAGTAATAGCGGTAGAAAAAGATCGCGAGCTGGTTGAATTTTTAAAAAATAAATTCGCCGAGCAAATAAAATTTGGTTCTCTTGTACTAGTACACGGTGACATTTTAGATTTTGACTTTAGAGCCTATAACCTGGAACCTGGAATCTATAAACTAATCGCTAACATTCCCTACAACATCACTGGAGCAATTTTAAAAAAATTTTTAACCACAAAATGCCAGCCAGGGGGCATAATATTGATGGTGCAGAAAGAAGTAGCTCAAAGAATAATCGCTTCTGACAAGAAAGAGAGCTTGCTTTCAATTTCAGTCAAGGCTTATGGGGAGCCGAAAATGATTATGAAGGTGCCGGCGCGGTATTTTTCACCGGCACCTAAAGTGGATTCAGCAGTCATTGCTATAAAAAATATTTCTCGAAAAATTTTCGAAGATAGTAAAGTAGACGAAAACAAATTTTGGGAAATAGTCAAAAAAGGCTTTGCGCACAAAAGAAAAAAGCTCTCTGGTAACTTGAAGAGTGTAGTTACTAGGCAAGACCTAGTAACTTTAGACTTTGGAGATAAAAGAGCTCAAGATTTAACGCTAAAAGATTGGATTACATTGGCACAAATATGATACAATAATAATGTTATCACCATAAATTGGTTAAAAAATAAAAGAACTCTTTTAATCGTTTTAGCGATGGTTTTTCTTCTCTCGCTTTTTTTCTTGAAAACAAAAACGGAATATAAAAATCAAGCTGTTCAAAATGTCGGATTAGTTTACAATGACAATGCGACATTAGCCGATTTAGTTAATAGAGACAGAGATAAAGACGGGGTGCTGGATTGGGAAGAAGGCTTATGGGAAACTGATCCGCACAACCCTGACACTTTTGGCAAAGGGTTGGGAGATAAAGCAGAAATAGAAAAAATAAAGTTGGCTACTAGGCCGTTAAATGAACTTGGTGATTTAGCGGCCCCAAATCAAGAAAACCTAACTCAAACCGACAAGTTTTCCAGAGAACTTTTTTCCACCATTGCCACCCTAAACCAAACTGGCCCAATAGATCAAGCCACCATAGACAAATTAAGCAGTTCTTTAAGCGAACAAATTAAAAATGCCTCGGCTAGAAAAATATATACGATTTCGGAGATTAAAATAATAAATGATGATAGCGTCAAAGCTACGCAAAAATATAACGACGACATTGAAAACCTTTATAAAAAATATCCAATAAAGGGCAATGCAATTCAAGTGCTGAAAGAATCTATGGTTGACCAAGAAAATATTGATGTCAGTGTATTGTCCAAACTTGATCCAATCATAAAACAAACCAACATGATTATAAGCGGAATGGTGAAAATGGATGTTCCGATTTCATTGTCCAATCTCCACCTAGAGATTATAAACTCGCTCCAAAGACTGATAGAAAATTTAAATGATATAAAACTTTTTGACACTGATGTGGTAGTAGCGCTTAGCGCTATGAGCCAATATGAAAAAAATACTAATTTACTGCAAACAGCTGTTGCTAAGCTTACCAACGCCATCGATAAGAAATTGAGTAGTTAAGTGAGAAGTTATATAATGAAAAGAGAAATGACTTTCAAAAATAAGACAATTCAAAAATTTATCTCTTCCATAATAGTTATTTCTATGTTCGTTCCAGCTATTTTTTTATTGTCTGCGCCCCAAAAAGCACAGGCTATTCCCGTCTTTGATATCCCCCACACAGCCATTTCGGCTATAAATTCTGCTTTTAGTGGCACAACGGCAGTTAATACGACCACAAGTACAGTTATTTCTGTAAAAAATGTGGCGCAGGAAATTGCCAAACAGATATTGATGACTGTCGCCCGCAGGCTCTTAAAAGAAATGACTAAAAGCACCGTGAACTGGATCAATAGCGGCTTTCACGGTTCGCCGCTTTTCTTGGAAAATCCAAAATCTTTTTTCAAAGACATCGCCAAATCCGAAGTAAAAAATTTCGTGAACGAAATAGGTTATAACAGCTTAAGATTTCCCTTTGGAAAACAAGTGGCTTTGAACGTAATAAATAGTTACAAAACACAAGCGTTAATCAACGAAGAATACACTTTAAGCAGAGTAATAAATGATCCTTATCTGCTAAATCGCTACCGAAACGACTTTAATTTCGGGGGGTGGAACGGTTTTCTGATAAATACCCAATACCCGCAAAATAATTATCTAGGATATCAACTAATGGCGACCGACCGACTGGCCCAAGCCCTTCAGGGCACCACCCAAACTGCGGCCCAGGGAGTCAGAGAAACCCTACAACAAGGCATGGGGTTTTTGTCGCCACAAACATGTTCTACAAATCCTGCATATAGTAAAGCCAACGAAACCTACAACCAATTTAACAAACCAAGTTTTGTTTATAAAGTTCCCCGTGATGATGCCTACCAAAATGCGGTAAATGATCTTTACAACAACCCAGACAACTTATCTACTGAAGCATGGCAAGTGGCTTGGAATGGAGCCGAAAGGTCACGAATAGACTATGAAACTCGCTACGATGCAGCACAAGCTAGTGCGAAAACTGAGTGGGAAAAAACAAATGTCTGCCCACCAAAACCTGATGGAAGTCCAGGTTTAGTAAATACCACCCCAGGCTCGGTGGTGGGAGCGCAGATAACAAAAGCGCTCGGGGGAGCTCAAGATCAGGCTTCACTAGCTGCAGCCTTGGGCAACAGCCTTTCAGCTGTTTTTGACGCTTTGATAAATCACTTTATGGAAAAAGGTTTGAACGCGCTGGCCAGCAAGATAAACCCGCAAGCCCCAAAAGACAACTGGGATTATTATGGCAATACGCTTGGCAGTCCAACTAATGCAAATAGCAACGATATCTGGAGCGGACCAGATCAAGAAATTATATTGAGTGACTTTAAAACAGAAGTGGCAGATGGCATAGCCAATACAACTTTAGAGCTTGCCTTAATGGGCAACATTGCTCAAACCATCAGCCAGACTTGGCCAAAAATAAGAGAGCTAGATATGTGCTTGCCGGGGCCGGATATCAACTGGGAAGAAAGAACGGACAACGAAATGAACCGCAACAGCCAAAAACTTCAAGGAAAATTAAACGACAGCGACGGAGAAAAGGCCGCCGCCGCTCAATTAACTTTGAATGCTCTGAAATTTGCGGTGGATTTGTTTAAGGACTGGGTAAATACAAAAATGATGGCTTCCTTGCCAAGCGCCATCATTTATATGGATGAGGTAAAAGGAATTGACACTCTGTATCAACAATCCGATGAACTGACTAGCAAAAAAAGAACAAAAGCTCAAGCCTTGGCTAGGTTGGAGGCAATTCAAACAGCTTTGACTACCTTTACCGTACAACCAACTGCAGGAACACAAAAAGAAAAAGATTTAATAACTATAAATAAACAATACCAAGCAGTCAAGAATTCAGTTTCTAACACCGCCAGTATTGAAGATGCGCGCAACGAATTAGCCATTTCCAAAGAAAAACTATTAACTATTGATAACAAAGACCCGGATCATCAGGGGCTTTTGCAGAAATGCGTAGCCGAAAGAACTGTCTACAAGTGGAGCAACCCCGGCGGACGAGACAGCAAATTGGCCATCACGCCGACCATAGCGGGCACGGAACAAAATATATTCTGCGACTGGCCGATTAATCACGGATATTCACATGATAGTTTTATCAATCCGAACCCGGTGCTACCTGAATACAAAGACTTGCCGATGGTAAATGCAAACAAGGTTTTTACTTATAAGGGAGCCTTGGGGTTAATTGGACATCAAGTAAACATAAAAATGAGCTGTAACATTATATATAGAACCAACGTGACAGAGTACAAAAAGAACTTGCCCGGTCCGACCACAGTGGTCGAACCGCCGCCTCTGCCAGACGATACTGGAGAAATGACCAATTCGGATGACACGGAAAACCAAACAAATAGCAATTCTCCTTCCCCGGACGGACAAACGTCTCCGCCAATAGTCTGGACTCCAGAACTACAACGTATGTTTGATCGCTACAACGAATTGTTGATCATTCGGAGCTCCAGGCCGGGCGGAGACTGGACATCGGCTGACTACGCATCCGGCCTGGGGGGTGAATTCGCTTCCTTGTTAAATTCCCTTCAATTTGCCTATAATGCCGGCCTGGTATGCTTGCTTAGCAATAGATTTGTGCCACTAGGGACCCCCAGTGCTCAATGTCCGGCTCCAGCCAATTAGTTTATTAATAAGTCATTATGAAAAAAAATTTACCATACATTCTAATACTGGTCATCCTAGCGGGGTTTTTTAGCCCTGTGTTAAATGCACAGGCGCAGAGCGCAGA
>JAHFNV010000004.1:0-10625 GCA_023267115.1 Candidatus Nomurabacteria bacterium
TTTGTGGCCAACCTAGGGTTGAAATATAATTTACAAAAGCGCCAAACCATACATACATCACTTGTGTATCATCTCCTGGTATGGGTATACCCCAAGAAAAGCGTTTTTTGTCACGAGAAATTGAAAAGTCTTCCATGTCTTCTTTCACAAAATCAAGAGCTTCAATTCTACGCCACTCTGGAATTATTACTTTCTCTTGCGAGAGATACTTAAGCAAGCCCTCTTTGTATTTGCTTAGTCTAAAAAAATAATTTTCTTCTTCAACCATCTCAGGCACCTTGTTCGGGTGCAGAGAACATTTTCCATCCATTAAATCTTTCTCGGTAATAAATTTTTCGCAACCAACGCAATAAAGACCTCGATAAATTTTTTTATAAATATCTCCTCTTTTATCACAAAGACGCCAGAATTCTTGGGCCGCTTTAACGTGTTCCTTACTAGTGGTTCTTACAAAGTTATCATTTGAAAGATTCAAGATTTCTTTTAAATCTATAAATTTCTGGGCGTAATGATCCGCGTAGTCCTGAACATCTTTGCCCTCTTGCTGGCTAGCTTCCAAAATCTTTTGCCCATATTCGTCCGTACCCGTGCTAAAAAAAACATCTCTCCCTAGAAGGCGCTGATATCTCGCCATAGCATCAGCTTGCACCAACTCCAATGCAAAACCAATGTGTGGTTCTGCATTTACGTATGGAATAGTAGTCGTAATGTAAAAACTATTTTTTTTATTTTCTTCCATCTTTTAGCCGGGTTAAAGATTTATGCTTTTCAACGTCATTCATGATTTCCACCACAAAAACAGACACCGGAATAGCTAACACCAATCCCCACAATCCAGCCAATTCAAAACCAATCAAGGCGGCCAAAATAATGACAATCGGCGAGAGACCCACTACCTTGTTTATAACCAAAGGAGAAAAAAGAAAAACTTCAAACTGATGGATGATTAAATAGGCTCCAGCAACCATCAAGGCGCTTGAAATCCCTCCGGAAATATAAGAAAAAGAAGCTGCCGGGATGAGAGCAATAAAAACACCATAAGGCACCAATTCCATAATTCCGGCAATAATAGCCAAAAGTAGCGCGTATCCTATACCCAAAAGGGAAAGTAGTAAGTAAATCAAAACGGCAACCAGAAAACCTAAAAGCATCTGTCCTTTTACCCAAAGAGCAATTTTTCGGCGCGAACGCTCCCACAAATCTACTGCATAATATTCGTATTGGGCTGGCAAAATAATTCTTATAAAATTTTCCATTCCTTTTTCTTGAATTGAAAGATAAAAGGAAATAACAATGATTAAAACGACATTGAAAATCCCGCCAAAGGCGACAGAAAGCGTTTGGAAAAAACCACCGGAAAGATTCTCCACAAAAACCTTAGAGACCGAAAGAAGGGTGGTCAACGAAAAATTATTGGAAAGATTGCTAACTATATCTTTAGCGCCGGAGAACGCTTCATTTCGGAAATAATTCAAAAAGTCGATGCCCGGAATATAAGTAGAGACGAACGAAGAAAAATTATAAACTTCGGTTATCAAAAGCGGAGCAAAGAGATAAAACGCTCCGGCCAAGATAAGAATCGATATGCTATATAAAATTATTACTCCAAAAACACGACCAATTTTTACTTTCCCGAAATAAGGAACAGCTGATTCCACGAAAGAAGCGATGACAATGGAAGTTAGAACAATCATCGCTAAATCTCGTAAGAACCAAAACATAAAAACACCGAGCCCGACCAAGACGGCCCGGAGCATCGTACCAGTGGATATGGAAATAGTAGTAATATTATCCTTCTCAAACATCCGAACATTGTAGCACAAAAATGCTGAATTTGGAACTATTTAAAATTTGAGTATCTTCAGAAACTCAGATTTTTGTTTAAAGGGCCCGATCAGAGCTAGATTGAGCTTCTTGTCTTTAAAAATTTCGTTGGCTAAAGTTTTAATTTGCTTGGCTGAAACTTTTCTAATCTTTTGCGCTTTTTCTTCGGCATTTTTTATTTCCCTTTTCAAGAGCTCTTGTCCACCATAAAAATTGGCAATGTCATCGGTGGACTCTAGGGAGAGCTTCATATTGCCGATCAAACACTCTTTTACTTTATTTAATTCTTCTTTGGATATCAATGCTTCTTTTAGTTTTCTGCATTCCAAGAGCACTGCTTTAATTACTTCCTTAATTCTTTTATTATCTACACCGGCAGAAATTTGGAAAAATCCGTGGTCAGTATAAGCATCATTGTAGGCGCGAACATAATAGCCGACACCCATCTCTTCGCGAAGTTTAACGAAAAGCCGAGAACTCATCCCCGCTCCCAAAACCCCAGCCAGCATCGTCAGCACCGTATTTTTCTTGTTGAATAAATCATAAGACCGCACTCCCAACACAAAATGGGTCTGATCTGTTTTCTTAAAAGCAACCAAGGCTTGCGGCTTTTTTTGTATTTCCCAAACTTTTATCTTGCCAACTTTTTTGCCACGGGGAACTTTGCCAAAAACTTTATTCACTTCTTTTAAAACTTCTTGCTCGGTTACCTGCCCGGCCACTATTAAGACTGTGGCTTCGGGCAAATAGTGTTTCTTTTTATAGGTCACAAAATCACCGTGTTTCATGCTTAAAATATTTTTTTTCTCGCCAGCCACGTTCCAGCCGGCTGGCTGGTCTCCGTACAAAAGTTTCATTATTAAATCCTGCACATGTCGGTTCGGCATGTCTTCATACATATTTATCTCTTCAATAATCACCCCTTTTTCTTTTTGCATTTCGGTGTCCGGAAAAGTGGAGTTCAAATAAATATCGGATACGATATCAAAAATCTGCCGGAAGTGTCGCGCGTCAGACTTGGCGTAATAGCCGGTATATTCTTGGGCGGTGAAAGCATTGTATTGGCTGCCAAGGGCGTCTAGTTCTTTAGAAATATCGGTGGCTTTAGGTCTTTTAGTGGTACCTTTAAAACACATGTGCTCTAAAAAATGAGATAGTCCATTTATCTTTTTTGTTTCATATTTTGATCCCGCTTCCACTAAAACCAAAACCGTCGCCGTGGGGTTGTCTTTCATCGGTATAGTAATGACCCGCAACCCATTTTTTAAAACCTTTTTTGAGAATTTCATTTTAATTTTTTAATTTATCTTTATATTTTTCTAAAAAAATTGGGAACTGAGAATGTAGTGGCAAGGGCATAGTATCCATTGTGACCCATTCAATAAAATCAAGTTTGTGCGGTTCTCCGTTTTTAACTTTTGCTCTATCAACTAAAACTTTGAAGTCCAAAGTAACCCAATGTGTTTTCTTGCCATCAATCTCACGATGTACATCTCTATGTCCTAAAAATTCGTAATCTAAAACATCTGTGCAATATTCTTCAGCAATTTCTTTTTTTAACGTAGTTTCAATTGTATCTCCAAATTCTACCGCCCCGCCTCCTATATCCCATTTTCCTTGTTCGTCTCTGCAACTCTTTCCCCTTTTAGCAAATAAAATATTACCCTTGCCATCGTGGCAAAAATATATTACAGAAACCCCAATACAATCTACTCCTTTTTGCATTCTTAGAATATATCACAAATATTCATAATTGAGAATAAGTAAAATTTAACAGACTAAAACACAGACCAAATCCGTAAAAAAAGTTGTATATAATCACGCTATAGCGTAATTTAGTACAACCCAAAGAAATTCCTTATTCGTTGATCTCCTTCTATAGTATCAACTATGAGATAAAGTAAATCCAAGCCGATCTTAAAATCCGCTTTCATCAGAGTCACCAAATCTTCGCAATCATAAGGATACACCCACACGCTATCTTGGAGTCGCAGAAAACCTATTCTTTTAAGGGTAAAGCGAATTTTGTCTCTGGTTCCCTTTCTTTCTTCTTTGATATCAAAAATAAGCATCCGCCATTTTTTATCCCATTTTTTTGGTTTCTTGAGCTTGTAGTCTAAAATTTCAAGCTGTCTTAGTTTTTCTTTTCCTTTTTGTGTAATACGTGCAAATGTTCCCCTACTTGTTTCCTTCAAACAAATCAGTCCCTGATCTTTAAGCCGTTTAAAGCTGTGATTAATATTATATTTCTGCCATTTATTTTTTGGTTCAATTCCAAAAAATTTCAAAGCTTGGATTGCGTTTGGGGCAACCACCGCCATACTCAAAAGGCCGGCGACTGCGATTCCTGTAAGAATGGCTCTTTGCACATTTTTCCTTCTTTGTCTTATTTTAAAGTTTTTTTCCAAACTACCCATAACTTTTACATTATACAAGATTGTTAACTGTTACGCTATAGCGTTTCTTAATACAATTATGTAAAAAATCAGTTCGGTTAAATTACTTCCAGAAAAACAGCTTTTGCCACAGTTTGCTCCGATTTCAGAGTAATCAGTTTCCTGCCATGATTAACTATTTATAGTGACTGCATTAAAAGAACTTGTAGTAAATACCATTTTACTTTATTCTTTCTTTTATATATTTTTCTAAATCTGCGACTTTTATTCTCTCTTGGCTTCCTGTATCCCTATCGCGCACTGTCACGGTGTCATCCGCAAGCGTATCAAAATCAACCACGATGCAAAACGGGGTGCCGATTTCATCTTGCCGGCGATAGCGCTTGCCGATGTTGCCGTTATCGTCCCAAATAACGCGCCCGAATTCTGCCTTCAATGGAGCAAAAACTTTCACATTGGCATATTCTACCAGTTCTGATTTGTTTTTCAGTAAAGGCGAAACAGCGCAAATGACTGGGGCAATATTTGGTTTTAATTTCAAATACTCCCTCACTTCCTCATCCCTCTCATCTTCGGTATATGCGGAAAGTAAAAGCGCCAATACAGACCTATCTACTCCCATAGAGGGCTCTATAACATGCGGAGTTATTTTTTCTCCTTGTTCTTCGTCAATGTATTCAAGTTTGTGATTCTTTAAATCAAAATCGGTTCTATAAGCAAGACCGTAAAGTTCCTTCCTGCCAAAAGGAAAATCAAATTCAAAATCAATTGTTTTTTTAGAATAATGCGCCCGATCTCCATGCTCCACTTCTAGTTCATGCACTTTATTCATATCAATACCGACCTCTTCCATCCACTCAAGCATTTCACCTCTCCAATATTCAAAATATTTTTCCCAATCTTCTGCCCGCACAAAATATTCTATCTCCATCTGTTCAAACTCCCGCTGACGAAAAAGAAAATCGCGCGGGGCGATTTCATTACGAAAAGCCTTACCTATCTGAGCAACGCCGAAAGGCAATTTGGGATGAAAAGCATCAATTATATTTTTGAAATTAATAAATATACCTTGGGCGGTCTCCGGCCGAAGATACGAAACAGCCACTTCGTCAGCTTTAGCACCGACCTGTGTTTGAAGCATGGTATTAAATTGTTTACCATCAAGCGGATCCGCGAAATTGGCCACATGCCCCGTTGCTTCCCAGACTTTTGGATTTAGAATAATGGCTGAATTTATCCCATACATATCGCGCCGATTGTCCACAAATTTTTTCCACCAGGAATTTTTTATATTGTTTTGTAAGGCCAATCCGTAATGAGCATAATCATAAAAGCCGGCAAATCCACCATAAATCTCCGAGCTCGGAAAGACAAAACCTCGCCTCTTACACAGCGAAACTATTTTCTCCATCAGGTTATTTTCTTCTTTTTTCCCTTTCATATTTTTTTAAAAAACTAAAAACTAAAAACTAATTTTTACTCTACCACCCTGTCTCCATTGACTGGAAAAACAGAATCATTGGCCAGCCGAGTAGTCAGTGATGTTTTATTGACCCGCACATCCACTTTAGCAAAATCATCGTAACCAGTCAAAATCGCGTCGTTGATAACAATGGGCGAAGTGCCAACCTGAGAAAGTGATGGGGTAAATGCCACTTGAAAAGCAACTTCCAGCCCCGCTTGACTGATACCAGTACCTTTTGGAATTGTACCCACATTCCAAATTATTTCTTTGGTGGAAGGGTTATAAGTTAAATCTTGGGTCATGGGTGAAACAGAACCCACAAAACGGATCCACGGCGGAAGAGTGGAGCTTACAATGCTTTTTGAAATGTTATTGGTAGTATTGGAAAGAGTCCAAATGATCGTAAAAGTGCTCTCTTCTCCGACTTTTGGAGGCACAGGACCCTTATTTGAAAAAGGTCCCGAATAGTAAAGCGCTTTAGTTGCCAATCCAACATCAGAAACAATTTTTATGCTAGTGGAATATTTGCTGTTTAACTCTTTCAAGGCGTAACCTTGAAGCGATTGTTTGCCGTCAATACTAATTTCTATATTAATCGATGGAGAAGAGAGTATAGCACCTGTGGTCGAATACAAAGAAAGCGGGGAAATAGAAAAAGTGACAGACCCGGAATCACCTGGATTTACCTCCAAAAATCTATTTTGCGAATTTTTATCCCAAACAATTAAATCTCTTGAAGAATCATAAAAGCCTTGGGCGGCCGTTATTGTCTTGCGATCGACTGCATTACCAAAAATTTTAGCGTGAATTTCTAAATCACTTATCTTGGTTTCCAGATTGTTGAGCCAACGAATTTCGCCTTGAATTGGAGTTCTGCTGTAACTTGCATACTCTCGCTGGTAAACGCCGTTTATAAAAAGCGTCGCTTCAATTAGAGATTTCTTGACCATAACAGTATGCTCCATAGAATTAAAAACCAACCCGATAGCAGATTTGTCTCCATTAGATTGTGAACCACTCCAAATGCGAAATGTTTTTTCCTCTCCATCAAAAACATCGACCATTTTACCAAGAATAGAAATGCTTCGCTCTGCACCCGGAGAAAGATCCCCCAAGTCCCAGACATTATCACCAAAGGAAGGCGCTGGCTTAGCGGAAATAAATTGGAATCCAATCGGATAATCAAGTCGGAGAAGC
This sequence comes from Candidatus Nomurabacteria bacterium, assembly GCA_023267115.1. Lineage (GTDB taxonomy): Bacteria > Patescibacteriota > Minisyncoccia > Phycocordibacterales > UBA9973 > UBA9973. The sequence continues at coordinate 6,883 of JAHFNV010000004.1, forward strand.
ACTTTCGAGGTTGATTTAGTCGCATTTAACAAAGTTTTTACATCAAGCTTAATATCTTGATTCGGACTAACCTCAAAAGGAGCATTAACCAAAAGATTTATCGGTGTTGAATTTATGTTCACCTGATATAATTTTTCTTTCACAAAAATTGCGTTTGAGCCTTCTACCCTGTACTCCAGGGAAATTTTTATAACACGAACACCACCCTGCTCGCCAAAAAGCACAACTTTGATATTCTCATTATGTATCGCTCCGGCGGGAATGGTACCCAACGATACACGTTGCCGTTCGGTACTCTCTGATAAATCACTGGAGGAACCTTTCGGATATTCCACCACTAGATCCACTAAATCGAGCGGGGAACTATTTTTGTTCGTTATGCTGATAACAAGTGAGAGCTCCTCTCCGCCAGCTACAAAGGCATTGCCCAACACTGAAATATCAATATTTTCTTTAGAAACAGTATTGCCCCCAGCAAAAAAGACATAAGCGGCATAACTTAAGGCTAAAATAAAAAAAATTACTGAGAACACAAAAAATTTTTTAAACATGGATGTTTGCATAAAAAATTTTTCTTTGGAATCAAACTGGTTTTCTTCTTTTATCCAGGAATCTTGCACATTTTTTTCATCCAGACGCGAAAAATTATCCCGGTGTTCTATCTTAGTTTTGTAACTCCGGCTCCAAAGCTTGTTCTTCAACTCTTCGAGTCTGTTTAATTTCTCCCTATCATTTAGAGACATCAGCTAATTGTAGCATAAATTTATAAATGCGTTTCTTTGAGCGCTTGATTGATTTGAGATAATATTTTCGTTCTATTTTTTGAAATCTCAAATACCAAGTTTTTCTCAAATGGTGATTTGATAAAGGTTTTAATGCTTTCTTCTTCACCAATATATCCTAAATTATTAAGGATACGCAAAACCATGATCGCTTCAATATTTGATAATTCTTCTTTTGTTGCAGATTTTTCTAGTATAGATAATCCATTTAAAAGATCATCAAATAAAATAACATTGGGTTCGATACCGGCCAGTAATCTTTTTAATAGGTGTGAAATATTTGCTAAAACTTTAAAAGTTCTCGGATCTTTTATAACTTGTTCAAACATGTTGCTCTTCGAGACATTGGTTACTCGCCAAAAATCTTTGCCTTGCACTAAATCAATTTTAAGATAAGAGAAATCTTGCAAGATGAAACGTAACTTAGAAGACATTTTGCGGACCCCCTGGGCCGAAGCCAAAACCATTCCCAGCTCGCGGGTAAAAATGGAATAATGCTTCCCCGCCTCGCCAAAATTCCTGCTTCCCAATATTATTCCTTCGGTGTGGTGTATGTGATGCATTTAAAATTCTTCTTCTTTATGTTCTTCAAAACTTTTAAATATTATGCCAAATTTTGGTAAAACTAAACTGGGTACTCTGTGAGCACTGCCAAATGATTTGAGCATTCCGTCATGTACAGGAAAACAAATTTTTGGTTTTACATCCAAGACATATTTCATTGAATCTTTTACATTGTTCCATGGACCAGCAACAGGAAGCGCTAAGATTTCAACGGCTTTGCCAGGATTATAAAGTGAGTCGCCAGGATAAAACAACCTCTTGCCAATAAAATAAGCGGTATTTTGAACTTGTCCTATCTCTTCAAAAATTTCTGCGTGTTTACAATCACGAGCTTCAACTTCCACGCCGAGAAATTTTTTTGGGGTTTTATTTTCTAAAACTTCGTATTTTATTCCGGCTTCAGTAAGTAACTTCCCTACACTACTATTCGTGACTATTGTAACGTTTGGATTATTGGTAACAATGATTTTTAAAGACTCAATATCTAGGTGATCCGGATGCTCATGCGTTATTAAAATAACATCAATATTTTTTTCTTTCGATTGTTCTTGTACCGTATAAGAACCTGGGTCTGTCATCACCTTTTTACCATTTACTTCTATAACCATACAACTATGTCCGAGTTTTTTTATTTTCATGTTTGTTAAAATTTGGGATTAAATAATTTTTTAAGCTCGTCCATTTTTTCTGGGTAAAGCTTGGCTTCTAAAATTTTTATTCTAAACTCATCTCCAAATTTATCATCATTTACAGCAAGATCAATAAACTCCTCAAAACTCACAAATTTTAGTTCAATCTTTTCTGCGCCATCTAGATTCTGTTCTGCAACTTTCTTGCATCCTTTGGCAATAAAAGTATAAATTACCCATTCAATCTTGCTGACAGGTTGAACTGCGTCAAAAAGTATCCATTCTTTTGCTTCGTAACCTGTTTCTTCTAAAAGTTCTCGCTTGGCGGCCTCTAAAACATTTTCCCCTTCATCTACTCTCCCGCCGGGAGTTCCTAGGAATGGCAAATGGTGTGGCTGTTCTTGTAGAAGAACTATAATTCTACCGTCTTCTGTAACAGGAATAATTGCTACTGTATCAGGACGCCTTAATTTTTCAAATACTTTTTTACTACCATCATAACCATCCACTTCCCATTGATAGGTATCAAACATAATACCCTTGAAAACGAGTTTAGCGTTTTTTGGTAAAGGTTGTTTTGATTTAGGTCTGGTTATTTCCATCCTTTTATTTTATCACGAAATTGCTATTTTAAAAACAACAGTTTAATACAATTACTGGTATAAAATTCTGCTATAGCATAGTTTGTTACCCTCTATTATCTATTTCACAAAATATGCTTTGGGTAATTTAAAAGTTTTTAGTGTTTTATCGATTTTAATTTCTTTAAGATAAGACATAAAATCAACTGGCAATGGTGATGGCCCAACCCAAACACTCTTCTGGATCATGTTATAGCCAAATTTTTTTAGATGCCATCTAAGCCATTCTCTTTCAGCTTTTTTACTTTCGGGAACATCAAACATAACAATCAAATCCTTTTTGGAATCTTTTGAAAATGAAGAACTAAATTGTTTGAGTGAATCATATTTTTTCTCTAAGTATTTTTTACCTTTAGGTGTCAAATAGAATCCTGATGTGTTTCCTAAAATAAAACCATCTCTTTTCATGCGATAAACACTGGCTTTAAAAGAAGATTTCTTGTTATAATTAAATTTCGGTATACCGAAAAGATTTACCCGCATTCCTTTGTAGTTTAATTCGGTTTGCCAAAGCTCCTCAAGAATTTGCCAAACGATGGATTTACTTTGTTTTATGATCCTCATAAAATTATCATACCATAAAGTAACAAATTTTGCGATAGCAGAAGAAGTTACCTTTCCTTTTTTAAAAAATTCATTTGCTGGCTAGATTGTCTCTATCGCATTTATTAAATCCTCTGGATTGCTGATAATTTTATCGGGCTTAGCTTTGAGTAAGGTTTGCTCATCTTGGTAGCCCCAAGTAATGGCGATTGATTTGACTTCACCTTCCTGGGCTTCAAGTATATCACCTACGGTATCAGTAATGTAAACAGCTTCCCCTGGAACGACTTTGTATTTTCCCAAAAGAGCCTTGATTTTACTGGTTTTACTGCCATAGACATCTGCGCCAGCAATATCGCTAAAAACACCAGCCAATTTTTCCTCTTCTAGATAATTTTGGATTGATCTAGTAGATGTGGAAGAAACTATCGCTAGCGTATATTTAGAGTGGAGTTCTATGAGAACTTTCTTTATTTCTGGAGAGGTATTCAATACTCCGTCAAAATCAAAAATTACTAGCTTCATGATTTATTTTTCAATTTTTATTTTAAATACTAGCTCATCAATTTTTATCTCGGGCTCAT
>JAHFNV010000004.1:10725-36710 GCA_023267115.1 Candidatus Nomurabacteria bacterium
CGGCGCAGATACCAAGTGGAAAGATCTTCTACAAATCCATCTAGTGGGCGAGTGGCTAGTACCATGTCGTATGCTTCCATTCCAGTAGTAACTTCTTGTATTACTTGATTTAAACGCGATAAAATCCATTGATCTAAAATATGTTGCGATTCAAGTTTATCTCTACTTGCCCCGTACCGAGCCTGCCCGTCCGACAGGCGGGCTTGCTCTGGTGCGGGGTAAAGTTCATAAAAAGCAAAAACATTAAAGAGTCTGCCGATTATTTTGTTTGAAATTTCCTGAACAGATTGTTCCGAAAAATTTGCATCTTCGCCCTTCATTAAAGGACTGGACATAAGATAAAGACGCAAAGCATCCACTCCATATTTATCAAACAAAGTCAAAGTATCGGGATAATTGCCTTTTGATTTTGACATTTTTTGACCGTCTTCCGCTCGTAATGTGCCGGTTGTCACAACATGGTTAAAGGGCGCATGGTTAAAAAGAATTGTCGAAACAACATGGGTATAATAAAACCAAGTTCTGGTCTGAGCAATGTATTCAGCCACAAAACCAGCCGGAAAATTATTCTTTTGCCAATTTAGATTTTCAAATGGAAAATGATCTTGAGCAAAAGGCATTGAACCGGATTCAAACCAGCAATCAAGAACTTCTGAAATTCTATTCATCTCTCCGCCACATTCACAAATAAATTTTATTTCATCTATGTACGGCCGATGATAATCTAATTCGTAATTTGCATTATGCGGCAGAGGAATAAAAGTGAACTCCTTCTCCTCTCCTGTGTTAAGTATTTGTCTTTCAGTAAAATTGGCATGTGGTATGCCAGAGACAATGGTTTGTAATGTCCAAATAGGGTTGCCATGTGAAATTATGATAATATTTTTGTCCTTATATTTATTTTCCACATCATAAAGAAAATCACCCACTCTTTCAGCAACTAAATTCTGATCTCCTTCATTGTATTCGTGCAGTCTCTCATCAACCACTACTTGTTTACTCTCCAAACCAAGCTCGCGTCTTACAATTTCCGCAGTTTCTTGGGTGCGCAAAAAAGGCGACGATAAAATGAGATTGATTTTTTTATTTTTTAATCTTTTAGATGTGGCTACAACTTCCTGTTCACCTAAGTCCGTTAAATGATTATTGGGATCACCCTTCGGATCGTCGATATGCTTTGCATTGTCTATGGCTTCACCATGTCGCATCACAAAATATTTATTGCCGGATTTTTTTGTTTTTTCTTTAAGATCGGCGAGAGAACTAATGAACTTTTTATTTTCACATTTAGAACATTTCCAAATAGGCAGAGGGGAAGCCCAATAGCGATTTCTAGAAATATTCCAATCCGGCGCACTTTCAACTATATTTTTAAATCTACCCTCCTTTAAATGCGCTGGAATCCAATCCATAGTTTCAGCTTTTTTCATTATATCTTCCTTGACTTTGGCGATATTTATAAACCATGACGGTAAAGCATAGTAAATAATTGGTGTATCACAACGCATACAATGCGGGTATGGGTGTATTATTTTCTCTTTAGCAAAAAGAAGATTTTTCTTGGCTAAATATTTTATAATTTCAATGTCACTCGACTGGTGACCATCTTTTTCGCTGGATTTTGGTTTTACCGAAAGACCCGCAAAATCCGTTACCTCTTTTTTAAATTTACCCGAGGAATCAACATGAATAATCCATGGTAAATTTTCTTTTTTTGCCAATTCCATATCATCCTCGCCAAAAGCAGGCGCTTCGTGGGCAAGACCTGTTCCGTCAAAAGTGGTCACAAACGAACCAGAAAGAACTGTCCACGATTTTGGGTTTCTGGAAATTTCTTTATTATGGGTGTAGTAATCAAAGGGAGGAATATACTTTTTACCGATGAGTTCGGAACCTTTAAATTCTTCAACAATTTCAAATTTCTTATCCTTTAAAACTGCCACAACTCTATCTTTGGCAAGAATATAATATATGCCTTCTATGACAACTTTTACATATACGGCTTCCGAATTTACTGCGACAGCAACATCTCCGGGCAGGGACCATGGTGTAGTTGTCCAAGCAAGTAAATAAGTATTGGGCTCATTTTCTAATTTAAATTTAACATAAACGGAAATATCACTAATGTCTTTATAGGAATCGTCCATAGCAATTTCAGACTTGGCAATGGGTGTCTCACATCGAGAACAATAAGCAAGCACTTTAATTCCCTCATAAATAAGATCTTTTTTATTTAGTTCTGAAAGCGCCCACCAGACAGACTCAATAAAAGTGTTGTCCATCGTTTTATATCCGCCATCAAAGTCCACCCAGCGCCCCATTCTCTCAACAGATTTTTTCCATTCATGGTCGTAAGTTAAAACTTTACTGCGCGCGTATTCAACAAATCTTTCAATACCCAGCGCTTCAATTTCTTTGTGTCCAGAAACTCCTAAATCTTTCTCAACAATGTTCTCAATTGGCAAACCATGACAATCCCAACCCCATTTTCTGGGCACATAAAAACCTTGCATTGTTTGGTAACGCCCAATCACATCTTTAGCAGTACTACCCAAAACATGCCCCACATGCATCAATCCCGTTGCAAAGGGCGGTCCGTCGTAGAAAACATAATGACCCTTTGGCGCAGATTTCTCTAAAGATTTCTCAAAAATTTTATTCTCTTTCCAAAACTCCAAAACCCGCTCTTCCCTGTCCGCCATAGCGGATTTTGCGTCGGCGGGGCGCAGAGCTGTTTCAGACTTACCTGTCCCGTTAGAAACAGGCTCTCCTTGAGAGCCGTCATTTCGCACGGGATTCTTTTCCTCTTCAGAAGTCACAATTTTATGATTTTAGCATAAAATCTACCATTTGACAGCTGACTACATCCTCTCTGGTGCTTTGATGCCCAAGAGATACAGACCATTTTTCATGACCAAAGAAAAAGCTTCAGTCAGAGCAATTTTATATGGCGAAGAAGGATCATTTTTATCTACAATTTTATTATTGCCATAAAAGCCATTGAAGGCGCGCGCCAGCTCTATCAAATAATTAGCAATATAGTGCGGTTCAAACTCTTCCGCTGCGCGCAAAACTATCTCCGGAAATTTATATAAAATTTTTTCAATTTCTATAATTTCCAAATCATTTGGACGCTTGATGTCAGGGTAAATATTTTCCGCCACGGCTTTTTCTAAAACCGACCTCGCCCGAGCATAAGAATATTGTAGATATGGACCGGAATCACCTTCTATTGAGACTGACTTTTCTATGTCAAAAATGATATCTCCACCTATAGCTTTACGTAGAATCATGTATTTTATAGCAGCTATTGCGACTATTTCATTGCCCTTCGTTTTTTCTTTAACTTCATCAATTAAATTCTCCGCAGAAATTATTGAGCCTGTGCGGGAAGACATCTTACCAGTTGGCAATTTCAGTATGCCGTGGGGTATGTGCCTTGTTTTACTAGCAATATCAGGGAAAACCAAAAATAACACCTTGAGCAAAACTTTAAAATAATCCCTTATTTCGTTGCCAGTGACAATGATGGATTGCGCAAGGTCTGGTTCGACTTCAAATTTCTTTTTATTCAAACCAAGTTCTTTAGCTTCGTAGGTTGACTGATCTTCAGAATTTACAAAAACTCTGGTATGCAAATGCTTATCGAAATTTTCTCCTTTAAATATAATGGCCCCCATATCTCCTCTCTCGAAAATTTTGCCAATATTTTTCTTTACTACTTCTTTTCCTGTTTGTTCTACCTCTGATTCAAAAAAGTGGTAATCAAAATGGCTATCAAGCCTCTTATAAACAGAATCAAAGGATTCGAGACTTTCTCTTCTACCAGAATTATAAATTTCATTTATTTTTTCATCTGACTTTTCATATATTTTTTTATTTATCTCTTTTATCTCTTTCTTAGCCTTTTCGTCTTCATCAAACGCTTTTGCGCCGACAGCATATGCTTCCTCGAAACTGGTACCGCTTTGTAAAGCCCAAACCGCTTTAGCGATATGCATACCCACATCTCCTTGATAACATGCTCTTTTGACCTCAGCGCCATTCCATTCTAAAATTCGTGAAATAGCTTCACCCGTAGTATTGCTCTTAAGATGTCCAATATGAAATTTCTTGAAAGGATTCGCGTCTGTGTGTTCAACCATTATCCTTTTACCCTCTAAAGAATTATTTTTTCCAAATTTGTCTCCTTCCTCAATAATTTCTTTCAGACTTTCGGCAAAAAACTGAGGTGATAAATAAAAATTGATGAAGCCCGCGCCAGCGACTTCTATTTTTTGTACACCAATCTCAAGGTTCAACCTTGAGATTTCACTGACAATTTTTTCTGCCAGCTCTTTAGGGTTAGTCTTTGATTTTTTTGCCAAGGCTAAAGCAATATTGGTAGAATAGTCGCCCATCTTCAAATCGCTCGGGTGTTCAAGCGCAATATTTTCTGTCTCTATCTCAAGATTTTTTAATGATTTTTCTATTAAATTTTTAATTTTTTCTTGGATCATATTATTTTCTACCCGTACTACCAAATTTACCTTCACCCCTCGCCGACTCGCTTAACTTCTTAGCTTCCTTAAGCTTCCCAATAACCACAGGCATGATGACAAGTTGTGCAACCTTATCCCCCGCCTCAAAAGTATAAGGCTTGTCCGAGAGATTGACCAGCAGAGTATTGTATTCACCTCTGTACCCTGCATCATACACTCCACCTAGGTGCACAAATCCGGCTTTTGAAATACTTCCTTTGTCCATAACAAGTGCAACATAACCTTTGGGGAATTCTAGGGCAAACCCATGCCAGAAACGGTAATGCTGACCGGGCTTCACTGTCACTGTCTCCATCGAATACAAATCCATACCCACATCCCCGGGATGATGATACTTCGGCAATTTCGCATCTTTATTCAATTTTTTAACTTTGAGGATCATTTTAGAAAATTATCTATGTGTTCCTTAATTAGGATTTTCATACAACTACTTCTAATTATATATCTTTTGACTGTAAAAACAAATTCAGTATTAGCATACGACCGTTTCTTAATGCTATAATACAAGTATGAAAAATAACTTACCCAGAATGGGGTCTTTGAAAAAGAAAGTGCTTTTGTTGTTGCTGGCTGGCTTAGCGTTTGGCCTTACAAGATCATACAAAAAACAGAAATGGATTTTGAAGAAAATACCAGAAGAACTTAGAAAGATAAACCAGCAGGCACTAAGAAGGGCTATACACTCGTTGTATGCATCTCATTTGATTGAAGAAAAACATAACCGGGACGGCACAACCACTCTCACTCTAAGTGACAACGGCAAACAAAAAGCCTTGCGTTTTAATATTGATAAAATGGAAATAATAAAACCTAAACATTGGGATGGAAAGTGGCGAGTAGTTATGTTCGATGTTCCTGAAAAATTAAGAAGGCTGCGAGATTCTCTGCGTATGCATTTCAAAGAGATAGGTTTGCTTGAGTTACAAAAGTCTGTATTTGTGTACCCGTATCCATGCGAAAAAGAAATTGAGTTTATTTTGGAATTTTATAACACTAGAAAACACGTGCGTTTTATTTTAGCAGATAAAATAGACAATGAATTGCATTTGCAACATAAATTCAATCTACCCTAAGTAGCAATAGTGTACGACCGTTTCTTATTGCTAAATAGACCACTATCGAATTTTTATTTTATTTTAAAGTGTTTAATAACCATGTCGGCAACTTTTTGCGGAGAAAGGTTTGTGTTGTCTATAACAAAATTATTTTTTAATTTTGGTGAAGTTTGGTGGTCATTTCCGGACCTTGTTAAATACTGTTTCATCATTTTTACGCTAGTTAATTTTCTAAATTTTTTGCGTGAATTCATACTTACCCTGCGATATAATTCTTCATTACTAGCCGTTAGGTGAACTGGGTAAAACTTTGCGCCAAGTTTTGTCAGTTTTTTCTCCAAAGTCTCTATATATTCTGGGTCTGAAAGACCAGTTGTAGAAATAAAATTATCCGAATAACAATGAGTAGCCACGATACTAATTTTCGCCCTAGCTACATTCTCAAGTAAATAATATCTTAAATCCTCTTTCATAACATGGCTTATATGAGATCCGCGATCAAAAATCTCATTGATAAAATCGTTAACGTGATGATTGTGCGCCAGTTTATATCCAAGTTTCTTACTTAAAATTTCTGCCACAGTAAATTTACCTACAGCAATTGGACCATAGATAAAAACAATAGCTGACTTTTTACTTTTTAATAACTTTTCTGATTTTTTCATAAATTTCTTGATGAATATCTTCACGAGTTCGTAATGCGCCATTTTTGACACATTCTATTTTCACCCAACCCTTCTCCATTTTCGCTAACCACAGTCCGCTTTTATTAGAATTAGTCAGATACGGTATATTCCCTTCCACGATATCTTTTTTTTTGCCCATGTAGACACGAGCAGTCTTTTTATTTCTTTCACGAATTAATTTCAAAATATTTTTCATGGGCATATTCAAATAAAACACCACATCCGGCCTTGGAATTTTAAAAACTCCGTATTCCATTTTATCCAGCCATTTTATAAAATTGGCGCGCTTCGTGGCATTTGCAATTTTTCCGCCTTGGTGGATTTGGTTAGCGCTCACATATCTGTTGGCCAAAACAATGTAGCCCTTCTTCAGCCAGTTTTGTATTTCCGCCGAAGACTCCCAGCGATCGGCGGCATAAGCGATGGAAGCGATCTTCGGATGCACATTTATCCAGTTATAATATTGTTCCGAAAGGCAATGTCCGATAAAAGCTCCGAAAAAATTCTTGTAGTATTCTGGGAAATCCAGAACTTTGACAGTATGACCTTCTCTTGAAAGTCTTTCGCGCAAAAGGTTCACCTGGGTTGCCTTCCCGCTTCCATCTGTACCATCTATGACTATCAATTTGCCTTTCTTCATTATCAACTTTACTTAACTAATGTGACCATATTTTATACAAAACTCTTAGGAATCGGGAATTTTCTGGCTAGGGCTTTAATTTTATTTTTAATTTCTATTTTCTTTTTTGGATTGTCTTTATTGCGAAGCGTTTCTAGCATCAGTTCGGCTACCAGCGCACAATCTTTCTCTTTAAATCCTCTGGTGGTGATGGCCGGCGTGCCAAAGCGAATACCAGAAGGGTCAAGTGGTTTTCTGGGGTCGTCGGCAATCACATTCATATTAAGGGTTATGCCGACTTCGTCGAGTACCGTCTGGGCTTCTTTGCCGCTAATTCCCATAGACCCGAACACATCCGCCAGAATAAGGTGGTTGTCCGTGCCACCGCCAATCATGCGAATTTTATGCTTGTGCAGAACTTTTTCCATCGCTTTGGCATTTTTCAAAATTTGCTGCGCGTATTTTTTAAATTTTGGGATCATCACTTCTCCAAAAGCCACGGCCTTAGCCGCAATGGTATGCATATGCGGACCGCCTTGTATGCCAGGGAAAACTGATTTATCAATTTTCTTGGCAATTTCTTCATTCTCTCGAGTAAGAATTATGCCTCCACGCGGACCCCGAAGCGTTTTGTGAGTAGTTGAGGTAATAATATCAAAGCCATCATCAAATGGATTGCGAAGTGCCCCAGCCGCGATAAGACCAGCAATGTGCGCCATATCCGCGACGGTTATAGCGCCAACTTCACGGGCAATATCCACAAACTTTTTGTAATCAAGATTACGCGAGTAAGCCGAGAACCCGGCCAAAATTATTTTTGGTTTAGTTTCTTGAGCTACTCTACGAAGATCCACATAATCAATTTCTCCTGTCTTGGTATCTTTCATTTTGTATCTGACGAAATTATAAATCTTTGATGGAAGGGTCATCGGGTGTCCGTGCGTCAAATGTCCACCATGCGAAAGATCCATGCCTAAAATTGTATCCCCTGGTTCCATTAAGGCGGCATAGACGGCTAAATTTGCCGGAGCGCCCGAATGTGGTTGAACATTTGCAAATTTACATTTGAAAAGTTTACAAGCTCGCTCTATAGCTAAAGTTTCTAACTGATCAGTAAACTCCTGTCCGCCATAATAACGCCGGCCAGGATAACCTTCGGAGTATTTATTGGTAAAAATAGAACCATTGGCTTCTAAAACATCTTTCGATACATAATTTTCAGAGGGTATTAATTCCAGTCCGTCTCTCTGCCTTTTTGCTTCAGCTTTTATAAGCCTCTCTATTTGTTTATCTTTCATTTGAACATTCTATCAACAACCGGCTTTCCTTGCAATTTGAAAATATGTTACAATTTCAGTGTGCATATATTCACCCCAAAAACTTTCAATATTGCAAAATTAAAAGGCATCTCTGAGCAAACTATTGAAGACCACTTGAAACTCTACGCGGGTTATGTAAAAAATACGAACTTAATACTGCAGAAGATAGAAGAGCTCTCAGTTGATTCTGAAAAAAATGCTTACGAGCTGGCCGAAGTGCAAAGACGCTTTGGTTTTGAATATGATGGCATGCGCAATCATGAAATTTATTTTGAAGCTCTATCAAATGGAGCGCATTCTCCGTCGCCCGACGAAAAACTTTACCAGGAGATAGAAAAAACTTGGGGTTCTTTTGACAAGTGGCTTGCTCGATTTAAAACTATAGCCATGAGTCGTGGCATAGGTTGGGCAATTTTGTATTTGGATAAAAAAGAAAAATTTTTGCTGAATGCCTATGTGGAAGATCATCAGATGGGACAACTGGCTGGTTGCACTCCCATTTTATGTCTTGATATGTGGGAGCATGCATATATTGCCGACTATCAGCCAGGCGGAAAAAAAGATTACGTGGATGATTTTTTCATAAACCTAAATTGGGAAGTTGCGGAAGAAAATTTTAAAAATGCTTAACCCAAAAAATTCATCAATCATTATGGTGACTTCTTTCTCCATATAACATAACTCTATTTTGGACTTCCAAAAACACTTTCGAAAAACCAATCAATAGCAAAAAGGGCATTAGCCGTAAGCGAAGTGCTGTTTCTTCTAGCAGATGGAGATTGCATAGGCATAGGAGACATAGAACCCTCTGCTGGAGGTGTGTATGAACCTCCTCCAGCAGGTGGGGTATATGAACCTGAACCTCCTGCTGGAGGAGTATATGAACCGGAACCAGCAGGTGGAGTATATGAGCCTGAATCTCCTGCCGGAGGAGTATATGAACCGGAACCAGGGGTAGTATTATTTGGCATAACACAACTAGAACCATTCCAAGAGCCGCCGGCCGAAGCGCAACCTGCCGACGGATCGGTGTAAGCTGGAGTAGAACTGACACAAGCTGAACCATTCCAGTACTGGCCAGAAGAGCAAGTGTTGCTGGTCGGCTGAGTGGAAGTAACACAAGCACTACCATTCCAGTATTGATTAGAAAGACAAGAAGTGTTTGTAGTTGTTACGCAAGCCGTGCCGTTCCAATACTGGCCACCAGGGCAAGACTGTCCCCCGGTACCAGGGCCGGTCGGCATAGTGCAAGAACTATTTGTAGAATTCCAGGTACCGCCAGCTTGCCTACAAGCAGTACCAGGATCGTTTGAGGTATTGGAGTTCTGACAATAGCCTGCTCCGCCGGACGGTGGCGCGTACCAATACTGTCCAGTGGGGCAATTCCCACCGACAACAGGAGTAGTGCTTAGGGTGCAAACATTATTTTGCCAAGAACATCCTGTAACATTTTGACAGCCACTTTGGGTAGTATAAGTACCACAATTACCTACCGTATTTACTGACGAACTTCGCACGCCCATACATTCAGAACTACTATAATCAGGATTGGTCGTTATGTAACAAGTCGAGCGCGCCACACAAGTCTTAGTGGAAGTTTTCCAATAGTTTACAGTCCAATCGCATTGCCCAGCGGTAGTCACATTCGGCATTTGACAGTAATTAGTTGAAGCATTCCAGCTACCGCCAGCTTGAGTACAGCCGCCGATGGCTGAATCATTAGTAGTGGAATCTTTACAATAACCCGTTCCTCCACTAGGCGGTAAGTACCAATATTGACCGGCAAGACAATTGGTAGTGGTTTGATTACCACCAGCGCAACCAGAAACATAATTAGCCGAACAACTTTTGATGGTGGTGGTACTCGGAAGAACATATTTATCCATTGGACCATTAAAGTAAGCGGATTCCATCTGATGACAACCGTCACCCAAGAGACTCTTGAGAATGGCACTGCACGATCCAGTTTGGATCGCATCGGTTGATCGGCAATAACCAGAGCTGGCAGTAGTGCCAGTCTGAATCCAGGTTTGACCTTCAGGACAACTGACGCTGATCGGTGAAATTGGTTGTGGCATTTCACCAATACCAGCACAACTATAGTAAATGCCACATTCAGTTGACGAAAAAGAGACTACTCTCTGCTGACCAGCTGGACAAGAACTGACCGAAGGTAAAGTCGGGCAAACACCAGTTTTTTCGACGGGGAAGGGGGGTCGATAGTCGGGAATTGGTATGCATTCCTTATACATTGGGCAACCATTTTCAAACGATTCCATTCGATACTGGCCACCCGGACACGGCGCTACGGCAAAAGTCGGACAGTGGAGATAGGGATTATTGGTGGTATTTAATTGGTTCTGATTATTTCTATCCAGAGTATTGTCATACCGTTGACCTACAATTTGAGACTGAGGAGGTTGGGTCGGTATTGAAGAGGCGCAAGCAGCTTTAGCTCTTTCAAAGTCACCCGCTTGAATTGCTCTTAAACATTCTGGGCTGGGACCACTAAAATTTTGACCTTGTGGACCTCCAAACTGGTCACTACTGTATGGGTGAGGATAAGAGTAGCTTGGATATTGAGAAGGAGGATATGGAGAAGGGTAATTGTTAGAATTGAAATTGGGATAAGGATCGTTATTTAGATTATTTTGGGAAAAACCGCTATTGAAACTTGGGGATTCAAAACGAGTTTGGAATTCTTGGAAACGTTGAGTAACCTCATCACCTCGAAAGACTTGATTCTTAGCGCCAAAAGCGATACATTCTGGACCATGAGTCGGATCAGAACAATATTGGGAGCACTCCTGACCACTTTTACAGCCACCCGGGCCGCCTTGAGTTCCTATATTCTCACTGACGTTTCTGACCATTTCTCCCCGGCTAGTATTGCGCTTGATCTCATCCACAAATTTCTTAGCGTACTGCGACTCTCCAGACAGAGCTTCAAGTTTGGGCAATATTTTCTGGGTAGCATCTAAGCACTGGTCACGAATAGTTGTATCAAATTGAGCTCGTTCACAACGCCTTGGATCAAAACCAGTTTCCTGAACCATGAAATTCTGTATTTGGCGAGCAGCTCGGAATTCTCCATGCTGATCTTCAGGAATATATTGTTCGCATTGGGATGGATCGCTCTGACAAATATCAAAGTTTTGAATACCGCCTTTGTCTCCTATATTTTTAACCATCTTCAAAGCAAAATCTTTTTCTTCTGGACTAACAAAACCGTGGGCCACCATAAAATCCATTCCTTTACTAATAGCCGGGACATTGCCAAGTCTGCCTTGCTCTTCCATATAATCTCCGATTGCCTCGGGGCTGGTCAGTATTTTGCCATCTAAAGTGGTAAAGCTCACATTCTCAGCCTTTTTTTGATAAAAGTCCGCGACTTCCGATACAGCTTTATATTTGCTCTCAAGCTGTTTCACGCCTTCTTGACCAAAAAACTTTTCGGCAATTTGACGACAGACCAGCGGTATAGCATCGCTCGATCCGAATCTATTATCAGCATTGGCATTCAGACAGAAATTTCCGCAACCTTCTGGTGTATTGTCTCCGCACTGAAAATCCCCAGCGGAAAGAGCGGCGCGTAAATTAGTAATTTTATCAAGATTGTCAGCGCTGTTTTTTGCCTCAGGGGAAACAAATTTTTGAACTGCCTGATTCTTGGTCAATTTGGCGCACAAACGCAAGGTATCGATGGGGGCGGTATCGGGATCCATTTCTCGACAGGTCTTAAAATCTATCCCAACATCCTTGGAAGCTGTGGTGATTTTTTCAATTTCAGCAACTTTTTTGGTGGTTAGATCAAGCTGAATAGCCAAGGTTGGATTTTTTCTTGAAATCTCGGCAGATAATTTTTTGGCGACGCCAATCAGACATTGGTCCGTGGCGCATTGTTTTAGATCATTGACTACACTTGTTTTAATACTTTCAAGGACAGCATCTACTTTTTTCTCTTCCTCTGGTGAAAAGAGAACGTACCTCTTGCCAATCTCGGCGCAATCAGATAGAAATTTTTCTAGATCGCAAATTTTCTTAGCCTCAACCACAGTCTCTACTGGTTCTCCATAAATCACGCCTAAGTCTTGCAAGGCTAAGGTTATTTTGGTTTCATTATTTTGAGTGGCTACACTGTCTGTCTGGGCCATAGCAGTCAGCGCGAAGAGAAAAGCAGAACCAAGCAGAACGGTAACCAAGAACTTTGAACTAAATGATTTGGTTTTCATATGTTTTCAATAAAAAGATTACTTGAAGGGATTCAAGATACTCTTAGTCTTAGCTAGCGGATCAGCTACACCCTCCAGAGGATTAGATGACGCCTGAAAAGGATTGGCTGCTTTAGCAGCTTGTTCCCCGGCTTTTTTGGCCAATTCATCCTGCGACATTTTAATATCGGCTTGAGCTTGTTTATATCCAACTCTAAATCCGCTGGAGTAAGCAAGATAACCAATACCTACGACCAACACTACCACCACTAGCCATTTTACAATTTTACTAGATGACATTTTATCCATATAATTAATCAAAAAATTACTTGGCGACCTACTTCTTTAATACCTAAATTATAATATTTGTAAAAATATATGGAAAGATAAAAAGTGGATAACTTTAATTCAGTTTCACCGGCTCGCCATCGGCAAAACTGGTGGCTATTTCGTCCGCTCGGTCGTTCCACTTGTCGCCATTATGTCCTTTTACGTAAATCCACTTTATTTTTAAATCTTTGGTCAGTCCATAAAGCTCTTCCCAAAGCTCACGATTCAGTACCAACTTCTTGGCAGCATTACGCCAATTATTTTGCATCCAATTTAAAATCCACTTTGTAATCCCTAAAATTACATACTTTGAATCAGAAAAAATCTCAATATCAAGGGCTACCCTTGATATTTTTTTGCGCAGATATTTTATCGCTTCAATTGGCGCAGTCAATTCCATTTGATTATTGGTCGCATGAGGAATCCTTCCTCCTATTTCAATACACCCTGGGCCGCCATAATTTTGCGGAAGCAAAATGACGGCGGCCCATCCAGCTTTACCAGGATTTCCTCTGGCTGCCCCGTCAGTGTATATGATAATTTTATTTTTCATTTTTATAGTATATCAACAATCCTTAATCTAAGCTCTTCCCGACCGCGAAAACGAGATAAGTCAAAAGTAGCGAGCAAGTTTATACTAATTCCTGGAGCTAGCCTAACTCCAAACGAATCATCATTAGAAAAAAAAGAAATAGCTTTAGTTTTATTTTCACTTTTATCAGAAAAAATAATTTCTAAGTGTTCCCCTGAACCATTTTTGCCAAATTTTTTAATGTTTTCTATTTTTAATTTTTCAAACATAAAAACTGGTTTCGGATTGGCCAATCCGAAGGGCGCAAGACGCTCTATCTCACGCCAGTTTTTTATATTGACTGTGCTCAAATCGCACTTGATATCATAAACTACTTCATCTACGGTTTTCTGACGCCTTACTTTAGTATAAGACAGACATAGAATTTCCTCTAAAAAATGAATTTTTTCTTTATGAACGGTAAACCCGCCCGCCAATTCATGGCCGCCGAAATCCATAAAAGATTCGCTGGCTATAGCCATAAGTTCAACCACCGACACTGATCCGTCCGATCGACAAGAACCTTTGATATAATCATTCTCATCTTTACCCCAAACAAAAACAGGCTTATGATATTGATCCAAGATCTTTGCCGCCACTAGTCCTAAAATACCCACTCTCCACTCTGGACTACCGATAACAATCACATTTGTTTTATCTAAACCCTCACGTTTGTCTAGTTTCTTGTGCACATCGCGCATAATAACCGTAACAATATTTTTTCTTTGATCATTTATCTGCGATAAATGATGTGTCAATATATCTGCTCTAGTTTCATCTTCGGTAGAAAGAAGCTCATAAGCTCTAAGAGGGTCATCCATTCTGGAAGCAGCATTGAGCCTGGGTGTAACCATAAAACCTATATCATCTTCGGTAAGATATTTTTGATCAATATTCATTTTGGCTAAAAGCTTTTGCAGACCCGGGCGAGGAGATTTTCTTAAAACTTTAATGCCAAAAGAAGCAATGGCTCTATTCTCACCTAATAATGGAACCATATCCGATAGAGTAGCTAAGCCAGCCATATCCAACAGCCACTTTTCGGCGCCATCTTTTATTTTAAAAAACTGGCCATATTTTTTTATGAAGGCTTGGACTAACTTAAAAGCAACTCCTGCCCCACACAGCATTTTTTCAGGATATTCGTCCACTTTGGGATTTAGAATGGCATAAGCTTTTGGCAGAACGGACTGAGGTAAGTGATGATCCGTAATTATCACATCAATATTATCTTTCTTTGCTTGTTTTACTTCTGCCACTGCCGTAATGCCTAAATCGACTGTTATCAAAAGTCGTACTTTATTTTTAGCAAATTTTTTTATAGCTTCAAGGTTTAAACCGTACCCTTCAGAATTTCTTTGCGGAATATAAACTTCATAGTTGGTATAGTCTATTTTTTTGAATAAATCTTGTAAAATTACCGCCCCGGGAATTCCGTCGCAATCATAATCCGCGTAAATAACTATTTTTTCTTTGTTTTTGATTACCTCAAAAATTCTGACGCAGGCTTTTTCCATGTCTTTCATCAAAAATGGATCATGCAGATCTCGTCTATAATCCGGATTTAAAAAAAGCTCGGCTTCGGTTTCGTTGGTGATTCCTCTTTTTTCTAATAGTGCTCGCAACAATTCGCTGTACTTTTGCATAGAGCAAATTTTAGCATATATGTTAGAATATATATATGAGGCAAAATGACTGCGTGTTTTGCAAAATTATAAAAGGAGAAATAGCTTGCCATAAAATTTATAAAAATCGAAACTTCTTGGCTTTTCTGGACATCCAGCCGGTTTCCAGTGGTCATATTTTGATAGTTCCGAAAAAACATGTGATTTGGATGCAGCAGGCAGATGATCAAATAATCTCAGAAATTTTCAAATTGTCTAAAAAATTAATGCTGGCTGTTAAGCTAGGCACAAAATGCGATTATGTGCAGATTTCAGTCGGAGGAACAGATATTCCACATTTTCATGTACATTTAATACCACGCTATTTTAATGATGGCCTAAAAAACTTTCGCACTAAAAAATACAAAGATGGAGAACCAAGCGAAGTAGCTAAAAAAATTATTTCCTCGCTTTAGTCCAACAGGCATAAGGCCTGTTGTAGGCCCTTATTCCATGAGTGGCGCAAGAGCTGGAAGTTCTTTGCCGGCTAAAAATTCCAAGGTGGCGCCGCCGGCCAGACTGATATGAGAATAGTTGTCTAAATTTCCATAGGCGCGGACAAAATCGATGGTATCCCCTCCGGCAATAATGGTTTCGGCTGACCCGTGGCACATGGCATCCAATATAGCTTGCGAGCCTTGGGTAAATTTTTTATCTTCAAATTTACCCATTGGGCCATTTAAAAAAACAGTTTTGGACTGACCTATAACCTCCACAAAATCCTGCTGGGTACGGGGTCCAATATCAAGCACCATCCATCCTTCTGGCACTTCTTCCATATTTATATCAATAACTTTGATTGAAAGACCGTCGGAAATTATAAGATCTTTAGGGCATATAATCTTTTTGTCTAGAGATTGCGCTTGCTTTAAAATATCCTTGGCGTCCTGCACCCAGTCTCTTTTTTCACGTTTAACTTTGTCGACAAAAATATCTTCAATAAAAGAACCCCCCATTGACCTACCTTGTGCTTTTAAGAAAACATCGGCCACCGCACCTCCCAACAGAACGATATCCGCGATGGGCAATAAATTTGCAATAGCATCAACTTTATCGGAAATTTTAGCTCCGCCGATAATTACGGCAAAAGGTCGTTTTGGGTTCTCTAAAAGATTAGACAGCATATTCACTTCATGTTCTAGATAAAGCCCAACCACTGCCGGCAGGTGGCGTAAAATACCAGTGGTTGAAGCGTGTATTCTGTGAGCTTGAGGAAAACCATCAAAAACAATCAGGTCTTTTCCGTGGCAAAGCTTCTTTGCGAACTCGTCATCATCCACGGTCTCTTCTTTATAAAAACGGACATTCTCTAGCATCAGCATATCGCCGGGCCGCATGTGGGAAATTTTTTCATCAACGGCCGAACCAATGCAATCATCTATTTTATCAACCGGATGATGCAAGAGCTCGGAAAGTCTTTTGGCGTGAGGATTAGTGCGAAGTTTTTCCACCACTTGACCATCTGGACGCCCCACATATGTAAGGATAACGATTTTGCAATTTCTCTTCAGGAGATATTGGAGTGTCGACAAGGTCGCTTGAATGCGAAGATCGTCAACAACTTCAAGAGCGCCATTCATCTCTTTGGTGTCAATGTCGTAGGGAGCCCGATATAGAACCGTTTTCCCGGCAAGGTCGATACTTTGTAAAGTTTTAAGTTTCATTTGCTTTTCAAGAGCTGTGTTCTGCGATACTAATAATCTCCGCAAACTTTTCCGTGTTTAAACTAGCTCGGCCGGGAAGCAATCCGCTCACCCCGCCATTTTCTAAAAAGTCCCGCGCATCTTTTTCGGTTACCGAACCGCCATAAATTATACTCACGGAACCTGCTATTTTAGGTGAAGAAATATCAGAAAGTATCTTACGAATAAAAATAGTCATCTCATTGGAATCGGACGAAGTGGCATCATGACGATTGGCGGTAGTTGAAAGCGCCCAAACTGGCTCATAAGCGAAAATTATTTCGGAAATTAAATTTTTATTTACGCCAACCAAACATTCCTTGATCTGCTCTTTGACAACATTAAAATAACCGTGCTTTTCATCTCGCTCCTTTTCTCCTACACAAACTATTGGCCTAAGACCAACCGATAGTGATGCTTTTATTTTTTTATTTATATCAGCATTACTTTCTCCCAAAGATCTTCTTTCGGAATGACCTAAAATTACATACTTGATTCCAAGATTATAGAGCATTTCCGCTGAAATCTCGCCCGTAAAAGGTCCCGTTGTTTCGTAAAAATCATCTTGCGCGCCAAGCGATATTTTGCGGGACAACTTTTGGAGTCTGGCTAAATAAACAAATGGTGGACATATCACTATTTCTGTTTTTTTAACTTTGGAAGTTAGTCCTACTATGCCTGAAAACAGCCTTTCCGCTTCTTCCAAAGTGGGCGGATTCATTTTCCAATTGCCAACGATAATTTTCTTCTTTGCCATATGGCAAATTATATCATAATGCGTTAAAATATGGTTAAGCTATGACTCTTGGCAAGCCAAACAGAAAAAAATTAGTGTCCGGGTTTACCCTTATTGAAACACTGGTTGGCAGTTTTGTGTTTTTACTGGTGGCCTTGTCCGCCTATGGAGCTTTGGGAGTGTTGATGGACGCGGTGTCTGCTTCCCAGGCAAAAATTTCCGCCACCTCTGTGGCCAATGAAACATTTGAGATCGTAAGAAACTTACCTTACACCGATGTTGGAATCGTAGCTGGATTGCCAGTCGGTAAAATAGCCAGAACTCAAACTATAGTGCGTGATGGATATTCCTTTAATACAAAAAGAATAATAAGAAGTGTGGACGACCCTTTTGACGGCACCATCGGCGGAAATCCATCAGACAGCTCACCGGCTGATTACAAATTGGTAGATCTGGACATCTCTTGCACCAACTGTAAAATTTTCTCTCCACTGAAGTTCACCACCTTGGTCTCTCCTCGGGCGCTAGAAACAACTGTAAACAATGGCGCGCTTTTCGTCCAAATCTTTGACGCTGGAGGTATACCAATAGAAAACGCATCGGTTCATATCGTAAACACCCAAACAAATCCTGACACCATTATAGATGAAACAACAGACAATGCAGGATGGGTAAAAATTGTGGATGCGCCTCCCGGAACCAATGCTTACAATATCACCGCAACCAAATCCGGCTACAGCCAAGATCAAACTTATCCTCTAAACGGAGCGGCCGGAGCAAATCCAGTAAAACCCGATGCCACTGTAGTCCTACAACAAATAACCCAACTCGGCTTCTCAATAGACAGACTGGGTTCTCTGAACATTTCAACTATTGATAATTCTTGCACCGCGCTCCCGAACATAAATTTTTCACTCACTGGAACAAAGATTATTGGCACCCCCGCAGTGCTTAAATATTCTGCCCACACTTTTACTACCAACGCTTCCGGCACTTACTCTCTTTCAAATGTAGAATGGGATACTTATTCCGCTTTACTTGCTTCTACCTCGTACGACCTGGCAGGGGTTAATCCTTTCCAAATTTTTGCGGTTAATCCAAATGAGACTAAAACACTGCAAATAATAGTTGTGCCACATGTCAACCGGGCTTTTTTGGTTTCAGTCAAAGATTCCGCTGATGTGGCTGTAAACGGGGCAACTGTTCGCTTGCAGAAAAGCGGCTTTGATCAAACTAAGATCACCAATACTGACACCTGTAGCACCCCCGGGCAAGTTTTTTGGAACGGACTGGAAAGCGGTACATATACTTTGACTGTTTCTAAAAGCGGATATCAAACCTCGGCAAGTTCTATTAGTATGTCTGCTAATTGGCAAAATAAGATAGTAATTTTGAATCCGTAATTTTATTTTTAAAAATGCATTATTATAAAAAAAACAAAAATGGGTTTACTTTAATTGAAGTTTTATTTGGAATCGCCATTTTTACTATGATCGTGGGTGTCTTAACCCTGTTTTCCAGAAATCTTTGGATATATAGTTCCTATGTTTCAAGCGGATTAAATGATGCCAACAACGGCAGACTGGCCCTGAAAAAAATGGTGGCCGAAATACGTACCGCTTCTAATGCCGATACTGGAGCATATATTATTGTGCTGGCTAATACTACCGCTTTTACCTTCTATTCCGACATAGACGATGATGGATTAAAAGAAAAAGTAAGATACTTCTTAAACGGATCCCTGCTGCAAAGAGGCGTAATTAAGCCGACCGGTAGCCCGCTTTCCTATAATGCCGGAAACGAAGTTATCACCACATTTCTGTCAAATGTTACAAATACAAACATTTTTAGTTATTACGACAAAAATTATGAAGGGACAACAGCGGCCCTTCCTTCTCCAATAACTATTCCATCAATACGCTTGATTAAAATAACCATAAATCTAGACAGTGACCCGAATCGCGCGCCAGCCACAACAGTGCTATCCACTCAAGTATCAATAAGAAACTTAAAAGACAATTTATGATAGAGGAAAAAATACATCTAAATAAAATAAAAAGAAACAGGGGTGTGATTATAGTGCAAACGATCGTATTTTCGGCCCTTATGGTAATCGTAATAGGCGCTCTGGCTGGCTGGGCGGCTACAACCCTCAAGGCAGGCAGAGAAACTTTCAACCGTGAACAAGCATTTCAATCAGCCGAAGCGGGCATAGACTATTATCGTTGGCATCTGGCGCATGCGCCCAACGACTATCAAGATGGCACTGGGGTGACGGGGTCTTATCTTCACTCTCTAAAGGATAGAAATGGAAATATTGTCGGGCAATTTTCTCTGGACATAACCGCTCCGACTCTGGGATCCACTTTGGTAAAGATAAAATCTACCGGCACATCATCGCTTGATGCATTACTGCCAAGAAAAATAGAAAGCTATGTGGCTAAGCCATCTATCGCCAAGTATGCGGTGACCGGCAATAACGCCATGCGTTTCGGCACTGGAACAGAAATTTTCGGACCCATTCATATAAATGGCGGCATCCGTTTTGACGGATTAGCTCACAATATTATTACCAGCGGAACGACAACCTATACTGACACAGATGGTGATGCCTGCACTGGGAGCAATTCCTATGGAGTGCATACTTGCCGCACTCCCGCTGATCCGATATCACCGGCTGCTCTTCCATCTCGTCCTGATGTTTTTGAAGCCGGACGCCTAATTAGCCAACCAACAATCGACTTCTCCGGTTTCACCACCGACTTAGCCACACTTAAAACAAATGCCATAGCTAGCGGCTTTTACCGAGATGTCGCTGGAAGCGGTTTCTCTGGCTATCACCTAGTTTTAAAAACGAACGACACTTTTGATTTGTATAAAATAAACTCTTGGGCCAGTTTGGGGAACTGCTCTACCAGCGGAACCTCTTACAGCTGGAGTATCGGATCACAAACTTTGCAAGGCAATTATCCTTTCCCCACTAATGGCATAATATTTTTAGAAGACCATGTTGTAGTGGATGGACAAATAAACGGGGCTCGCTTAACTATTGCCGCGGTTGATTTACCGGTACCCTCAAGCCCAGCTAATTATAAAAGTATAATTATTAATAATGACATATCTTATACCAACTACGATGGTTCTGATTCCATCGGTCTAATCGGACAAGATGGAGTGATGGTGGGCATGATAAGCGAGGACAATTTAAAAATAGACGCGGCGTTAATAGCCCAAAATAATAGGGTCGGCAGATTTTATTATTCCGGCAGTAGTTGCACTTATAAAAATCGTTCTGTTCTTTCCCTTTACGGCATGATTGCCTCGTATTCTCGCTACGGATTCGCTTATACCGATGGTACCGGATACACAATCAGAAGTATAACCTATGACGCAAATCTGCTTTACGCCCCGCCGCCAGATTTCCCAATAACTTCAAGCCAGTATCAAATACTCTCCTGGCAAGAAGTAAAGTAACTATTTAATTTCGCTCAAGATAGAATAAAGCGGCGAGATCATGGAGATGGCAAAGAATCCGACTCCGGCGCCAATTAAAACCATCAGTATCGGCTCAATAATAACGGAGAGGTTTCTGGTTTTATTTTCAATTTCTTCTTCATAAAACAGAGTGACTTGCATTAGCATGTCAGATAATTTGCCAGTTTCCTCTCCGACTGCCGTCATCTCCGACATCATCGTCGGATAGAAATTCGAGTTTTCCTTAAAAATCTTGGAAAAGGCAACACCTTTCTCCACAGCAGTCTTGGTCTCTTCTAAAATTTTTTTGTAGTAAAAATTCTGCACTACCTCTTCGGTTATCTCCAGGGCGCGAGTGATGGAAACACCAGAACTTAAAAGTGAAGAGAGGGTGCGAGTGGTGCGCGCAGTATTTAACTCTTTAGTTAAATTACCAATAAGAGGCAATCGAATAACGGCAAAATCAATATACCTGCTCATAAATTTAGCGCGAAAAAGCGAAAGGAGGCCAAAAATCCCGCCGGCTATAATCAAAAAGGTTAAAATCAAGTTGTGAGAAAAGAAATTGCCAAGGACTATGATAATGCGGGTGGAAACAGGCAAAACAACGCCTAGTTCTCGAAAGGTGGAAGCTAGAGTCGGCACCACGAAGGCAAACATTAAAATCCCGATCACTACCATCACGGAGAGAATTATTCCGGGATAAATGAGCGCCCCTTTGATTTTTCTGGAGAGAGAATGCGCCTTCTCTAAATTTTCCCCCACCTCGGCCAAGGTGGAAGCAAGGTTGCCCGATTCCTCGCCGGCTTTGACCATAGAGACAAAAAGTCTTGAAAAAACTTTCGGGAATTTGGCCAGTCCTGAAGACAAGGTCGCGCCGGCATTGATATCAGAGCTGATAGAAGCTATAACTTTGTCCAAGGCGACATTTTTTGTTTGCTTTCGCAACACGGACAACGCTCGAGAAAGCGAAAGTCCGGCTTTCAACATCCCACTCAAATTTCTAGCTAAAATAATTAATTCAGCGGTTTTGATTTTTCCTAAAAGACTGGCAAACACAAAAGAGACATTGAACAAACTTGCCTTTTTTTCTGTTATGGATACGGGAATATTCTCACGAGATCGCAATTCGCTAGCAAGCGAAAAACGGTCGGTCGCCTGCATTACGCCCTCCAGCATTTCACCACTTTTTGATTTTGCGGTGTATGAAAAAAGCATCTGTGAATATCACCAATTGAATCGAATAATTAAATTCATAAATTCGATCATATTTGTATTATTCATAAATTCGATCATATTTGTATTATTCGCTATTCAGAAACAACTCTAAACACCTCTTCTAAAGTAGTCACTCCGAGCACCGCTTGGAAAATTCCATCTTCTAAAATCGTTATCATCCCCTCTTTTTTCGCTTGGGCCTCCAGGTCATCTTGCGAGGACCCCCGAATAATCAGTTCTTTGATACTCCCAGTAACCTTCAACACTTCGTGAATACCGATACGATCTGAATATCCATCGATGGAATCATCGCTCTTTACCGCTTTATAAAAAGGAATTTTTTCCCAGACACTTTTGGCGGCTATAATATTTTCACCTTGAAGCAGACTAAGCATTTTGTCCAAATTAACCAACTTGGCTAAATTTTTTATTTCAGCCGCGGACAGAAAATACTTTTCCTTGCTGTCGGTAAGCCGTCGCACCAATCTCTGGGCAATAATTGTTTTGACTGTTGAAATTATCAAAAAGGGCTCTACTCCCATATCAATCAGTCTCGGAATGGCGCCCGCCGCTGAATTGGTGTGAATAGTGGAAAGAACCAAATGACCGGTAAGCGAGGCATTAATCGCCAGGCCGGCTGTTTCGCCATCACGAATTTCACCCACCATGATTATATCTGGATCTTGACGCAAAAGACTGCGCAGCCCATTGGCAAAAGAGAGGCCGATTTCCGGTTTCACTTGTGTCTGGTTCACTCTGGGCATTTGATATTCAATCGGATCTTCCACGGTGGAGATATTGACTTCTGGCCTATTTAAAATCTCGATCATAGTGTAGAGTGTGGTTGTTTTCCCCGATCCGGTAGGCCCGGTAGCCAGCACCATGCCCGTCTTTTGTTTGAGCGAATCGTAGATTCGCTCCAAGCCTTCACCATGAAAACCAAGCTTTTCCAGTGAAAAACCTTGCGCATTTTCTTTAAGAATCCTGATAACTGTTTTTTCGCCGAAAAAAGTCGGCAGGGTGGAAACCCGAAAAGAAACTTTTTCTCCATTTTGATCTATTTTAAACCGGCCGTCTTGAGGAAGTCTTTTTTCGTCCAATTTCAAATTGGATAATATTTTGACACGAGCAGTGATTCCCGGAGTGGCATTCTTGTCCAAAGTCATGGCATCGTGCAAAATGCCGTCTATTCGATAACGCACTGTTAATTCGTGTTCCCCGGGCTCAATATGGATGTCCGAAGCGTTTTGCAAAATTGCGTGAAAAATCAGAGAGTCAACAATTTTCACTATTGGCAAATCTTCCGCCATGGCTTTCAACTCTTTTTCAGATTTTTCGCTTCCGGCACTAGTGGCCGAAATCCCAAACCCTTCGGAGGCCGGAACATCTGCCCCAACCGTCTTAAATGAAGATGAGTTTTGCTGAATAATGTTGGTAAATTCGGCTTGCAAACTTTTCCTATACTGCACCAGGGCTGATTTAATTGAAACAGGGTCGGTTAGCCGAGGTAAAATTTTAAACCCGGAACGTTTCTTAATAAAATCAATCACCGGCAGATCATCAACATCGAGCATGGCTATCTCCAATCCGGCTTCGCTTTTTTTGTAAGCAATAATATTGTAGTTGCGCGCGATCGACTCGGGAATGAGAGACAACACGGGGAAATCAATCTTCTGATCGACTAGGCCGACAAAGGGTATACCTAAAACAAACGCTTCCATCCGTTTTAAATCAGTCTCGGATATTTTGCCTTCGGAGAGCAGAACATTGCCGAGCTTCTGTTTTTTTGTTTGAGCTTTTTTTATTATTGCTTCAAGATCCGAGCGAGAAACAAGTCCCGAGTCTAAAATAAATTTCTTCAACTGTTCTTCATTGATTTGCATATTTAAACATTCTACCACTGATTGTGATTTCAATGAATCTGGGTACTATAAAAAAACAAAATGTGCCTTTAATTTTCTTTAAAGAAAGGTTTTCTTTGGACGCTAACAGTCACCGAGGCGCTGGCTCCGTCGCACAGTATTGAATAGGTGGTATTGACAGTTGGTCTGACTGAAATACTGCCGGAGGTAGCGCCATTGGTGTTGAAATTGGTGCCTATACAAGCAGTCGCGTTGGTTGAAGACCAAGTGAGAGTAGACGAACCGCCAGAGAGAATAGATGATGGATTGGCAGAAAGAGTAGCTAAGGGGCCGGAATCCGGAGACGACAGCAAATCCTCCGATAGAATGTCTTTCTCCGAGAAAAGACCTCCGGCCAGCACCAGAGTTGATTCTGGAGACCCGTTCACCCCATCTTCGGCAAAATTCGTTGAATAGTACTGAAAGGCAATCCAGGTATGATTGGCAGGAACTGTTATGGAAGGAATTTGTCCTCCTCCACTCTCCGCGCCAGACCATTGATTGATAACATAATTTGGTGAAATAACATCAAACCCAGTGCCCTCTCGTCCATAAGTAGGATACCAAGTGGCAGGATTATTAAGATTAAGCGGTCCCGATTGAGGCACTATTTTATGCCCGCCGATGTCTTGCAAAATGGCAAACTCTGAAGGTGGATCACCTGTACCAGAGAGCATTTCTAAGTAATTCGGCCGATAAGTTGGGGGAACTTCTGTGGCTGTCATCTTTGTTTCGCCATCACTAAAAATAAAGATGGGGCGAATATCCGCATTAACCGTTCCAGCAATGGGAAAAACCATCGCTTGGCTCATTGAGTAATAAACAAATCCAGACGAACGAATGGAGAGCCGTCCCAGGGGGTGGCTCGGATCAATGTAGGGAACAATGATAGCGACGCCGGCGTTTTTAAATTTTCCTCCAATCGCTTCAAAAGAGAAATTGAGCTCTTGACCGGAATTCGGGATTAAAACGTTTGGCACCTTGGCATAAAGAAACGAAAGCGGAATACCGGGGATAGTCGTCATCCGCGTTCCGCTGATGTCTTGGCTTTGGCCGGTGGCGATATTACGCACACGAATAGTTGCTGTTTCATCAGACATCCAAGTAAGCCAAACATTATTTTTGAGAATGACATTGCCGGGAAGAGTCATTTTAATTTGCGATATTTTTGACGACTCGGTATTTACCCCAGCGGTGAGATAATCCAAATGTTCTTTCGGACTAGTTAGATCCGGTATGGTAATAATATCATCCGCTCCCGGCCAAATCTGCGGGCTCATGGCGCTGGCTGGAATAATTTCCCAAGAGGCATCACCAGGGTGTTTCCAATAAAGTTGCGCTTGAGCATCGGTTTGACCACTGGTAGTGTAATAAAAAAGCAAAAAGTTGTGCCAGCCCGCACTTAAATTTACACCGGCTTTGACTTGATCTCCCGATTGCCAGGCCCATAACATAGTTTGGTCAACCACTAGCCAACTTCCCTCGTTACTATTAACATCAAACATGAATTTGTGTGGTCCAGCATTTTCAGGTGATACATAAATAGCGCCGTACCAAGGTACCACAACATTACTGATCTGACCAAGACGACTTTGAAGGATACTGTTAAAATTATTGGGGCCGGCAAGTGGAAAGTTTACCTCTTCGTTCACTGCTGTTTTTAATTCAGAAACATCCCATGATCCTTTACTGTAGTAACCGCGCAAGCCACTGACTGTCGGCAAGGTAGGAATGGTACCGGAGACTATAGACTCCTCTGTTCCGTAAGCATAGAAACCACTCGGCGAGCTTTGGTTGTTGTACTCCGTACCAATCCAGCCGGCGGTGCGGACAGAATTGGATACGCGGACTTCGTCGATAATACCAGCCGCCGTTCCACAGGTATTATTTCCGATTTGAAGATTTGCGGAGTTGGAGATATTTTGGCCATAGCCCGTTTCGCTGCCTTCTCCGATCCCGTCCACGTACACCTTGGCTG
>JAHFNV010000002.1:0-12125 GCA_023267115.1 Candidatus Nomurabacteria bacterium
TGGAACTGGCGCGAAGTTAGTGCCCGGCATGGTTATAGCCATAGAGCCAATGCTAAATAATGGAACCAAAAATGTAATTTTAGATAAAGACGGATATACTTTTCGCACCGCCGACGGCAAGCGCAGTGCGCATTTTGAACATACTATTTTGATAACTCTCGGCGAGCCAGAGATTTTGACCAAAATTTAAATTGAGTTATAAAAATAACCCCCTAAATCCCCCTTTTCAGGGGGAACGTAAACTTTTTTGTAGTTGCTAGGTCTTGCCTAGCAACTACAGCAACTGAAATATTCAGATGTTTTTTCCCGTTCTATTTATCCTCTTGACGTACAGAGAGAGAGAGTACTTTTAAGACAAGATTAGCACAAGGGAGAGTTCCATGAAAAAAATATTGTTCGGTTGGTTTGTTTTTGTTTGCGTTCTGTTTTTCGCACAATCCGCCTTTGCTTGCTCGTGTGCGGGACCACCACTGGGTACATCCCTGGAAAAGCGAATATTAGACGAATACACGGGAACCTTCGCTGTATTTGTCGGTGAGGTCAAAGAGGCCAAACACGACACCGGCCAAGGAACGATTGACGTCACATTCAAGGTCACGAGGGTGCTGAAAGGTGGCATGAAAGTCAACGATTTCGTAACGGTTAGGACGACTGACTACGGTCCCGCATGTGGAATTGAAGAATGGCAGACCACAAAAGTGGGAGTATCTTGGGTCATTTACGCAAGACAGTCCAAAGGACCTCGGCCAAAGGGAAATGTTTTTCTTGGAGAACTTATCCCATTGGGTGCGGAAACTATACTTGTGACAACTCACTGCTCTCGCACAAAACCGGCGGCTTCTGCTGCCGACGACCTGAAGTATTTCGATTCTCTAAAAAAGTGAGCTATGTCTCACGCGAAAAAGTCTTCACAAGATTCATCCGTGAGACTTTTTCGTTTTATATAACAAAAATGGAGAGCCAGAGATTTTGACTAGTTTGCCTTAAATTTTTGTTTGTAGTATTATTCTATATATGAAAACTGTTATACAAAATTTAACCTTTACTGTTCAAGTTTTTAAGGAAGGTAATAAATTTGTTTCTTACAATCCCGAACTGAAAGTGGCTAGTTGTGGAAATGATATAGAAGAGGCAAAAAATAATTTAAGAGACGCAATCTCCGGTTTTTTGAAGTCTGCGCGCAAGATGGGAACTTTGCAAGAAATCTTAGAAGAGGCTGGCTTCATTTACAAAAAACAACACTGGTCTGCTCCTGAACTTTTAGTTATGGATCGTTTATCTTTGGCGCTTTAAATTATGCCACGATTAATTCCTGTCAGTTACAAGAAACTCATTAAAGTTTTTGAGTACTTGGGTTTTTACTGCGACAGACAGGAGGGAGATCATTTAATTTATGTTAAGAAAAGTATAAAACGGCCCGTCGTTATCCCCATGTATTCTGAAGTTCCTGTTTTTATCATAAAAAATAATCTTAAATCATCTGGCATTTCACGCGAAGAATATTTAAGAATTTTAGGAAAAATTTAGTTTTTCTCTTTTTTGTTGTATAATTAAATAATGCCTGAATCTTATTTTAAGGAAATGCCGAAGTTTAAGACTCCCGAAGAGGAGCTTGCTTATTTGCGAGCGCATGTAAAGAGGCGAGAAGAAGAGCTTATCAGTCTAGGACATTTTGAACGCGCGCAAGAAAGTGCCATTAAAGAGGTAATCGGAGAATACAAGAAAGTGCCGATAGAGCAGGTGATTCATAAGGATAATATAATCAAGAAAAAAGAGGCCGAGGGCATTGTGCTTAAACTCAAGCCAGAACCACACGATGGTATTATGGAAGAGCTCTTAGGATTTGTGATTACTAAAGGAGTTAAAAATGCGCTATCAGTGGCTGAAGCTATGAAAAATCCCCATATTGATGATGATTTTCACCGGGTTTTGATCCAATATATCAAAGCGGGCCAAATAGTTTCTGATTTAAGAGAAGATACGCCTCTTTACAAATCTTTACACATGACCCTTTTTGAAATAACTTTGCCACCGCCGCAAGATGAAGCTGACAAGTCCAAAAGTTTTAAGGAATTTATCGGAGCCATGGAGCAGTTTTATGCCGGGATGAATTCCATCTCTTTGGGCAAAAAAAATGAAAAAGAAAATTATTTTACTTTGGAAGTAGCGCTTGCTAATCAGAGCGATGAGGTGGTAGTGTATGCCGCCATCTCCAACGACTACATTTCGCTTTTTGAAAAACAGGTGCTGGCCTACTACCACAATGCCAAAATTCATGAAGTTACCGATGATTACAATATTTTTAACGAAAACGGCGGTTCGGTTGGCGCCTACGCCACACTTTCTGAGCGGGGTGTTATGCCTATTAAAACTTATGACAACATCGAACATGATCCGATGAACACAATTCTGAATGTCTTTTCCAAGTTGAAAACGGAGGGCGAGGGCGCGGCTATTCAACTCTTGGTGGCGCCGGCCGGAGACAAGTTTATCAACGAATTTCATATGATTTTGGATGACGTCAAAGATGGCATGTCCGTAAAATATGCGGCAGATAATTTTTACAAATTTAATCGAGCGTTCTTGAAAGCGGGCAAAGAGCTTTTGTTTGGTATCAAACCGAAAACAGAAGATGAGAATAAAGAAAAATACATGAAAGGCAGGCGAGCAGTGGATCAGGGGGCAGTTGAAAAAATAGGCAACAAAATAAAAAGCACTATCATGAAAGGAAACATTCGTGTCATTGCCTCGGCGGGGACAAAAGATCGAGCCTTGGCTATCCTCAAAGAGATAGAATCCTCCTTTAATCAATTTTCTGAAGCCGCCAGTAATTCTTTTGTTTTTCAGGAAGCAAGCGACCACGACTTAAAACAACTTTTTCACGATTTTTCTTATCGGGTTTTTTCATCAGACAAAGTTTTGCCCTTGAATTTAAAAGAACTGGCTTCGGTTTTTCATTTTCCAGTTGGCATTGGCAGTCAGCCACAGCTCAAAGAAGCTAGAGCTGGCATTGCCCCAGCACCGCTAGAGATGGGCAAAGAGGGTATAGTTCTTGGAGTCAATAGTTATCGTGGAAAAGATACGCAGATTCATCTAGCCCGTGAAGATCGCATGAGGCATTTCTACGCCATTGGTCAAACAGGCACCGGAAAAACTAATATTATGCTTAATATGATTACCCAAGATATAAAAAATGGCGATGGTTGTTGTTTCATTGATCCACATGGCACTGACGTTCAAACTATTCTTTCTCGCATTCCGAAAGAGCGTATTGATGATGTCATTTATTTTGATCCGGCTTATACGGCCCGGCCGATGGGGCTGAATATGTTGGAGTACGATCCAAAGTATCCGGAACAGAAAACTTTTGTGGTGAATGAACTGATGGGAATTTTTAATAAGCTGTTCGATATGAAAATAGGTGGCGGAGCGATGTTTGAACAATATTTCAGAAATAGCGCCTTTTTGGTGATGGAAGATCCGGAATCCGGTTCAACCTTGCTTGAGATTACCCGCGTTTTGGCTGATAAGGAATTCCGCGATATGAAATTGGCAAGGTGCAAAAATCCGATTATCAAGCAATTTTGGGTTTCGGCCGAGCAGACAACCGGCGATCAATCACTGGCAAATTTCGTGCCGTATATTTCTTCCAAATTCGACAACTTTATTTCAAACGATATCATGCGCCCGGTGGTGCTCCAGCAAAATTCAGTTTTTAATTTTCGCAAAATTATGGATGAGAAGAAAATTCTGCTGGTGAATCTTTCTAAAGGCAGACTGGGGGATATCAATGCGAATCTGATTGGCTTGGTGTTGGTCGGCAAAATCCAGATGGCGGCTCTCTCGCGAGTGGATATGTTCGGCCAGCCAATGAATGATTTTTATCTGTACATTGACGAATTCCAAAATGTTACCACCGACTCTATTTCTTCTATTTTATCTGAAGCTAGAAAGTATAGATTGTCGCTCAATATCGCTCATCAATACATTACTCAATTGGAGGAAAATATTAAAAATGCGGTTTTCGGCAACGTTGGCTCGATGGCGGTATTCCGGGTAGGCACCGAAGACGCGAATTTTTTGGAGCAGAAATTCAAGCCGATTTTTAACGCTCAAGATATAACCAAGCTTGATAATTACAACGCCTATATCAGCATGTTAGTGAACGGTCAGCCAACCAAGCCTTTTAATTTGAGAACCCTCCCGCCAGATGAAGGCAATCCGGGGATTGTGGACAGCTTAAAAGAACTTTCCTATGTCAAATATGGCAGAGATCGGGCCGAAGTAGAAGCCGAAATTATGGGGAGATATCAAACGATGGAGTAAAATCTAGTTTTTTTACTAGCAATGATTAAGAAAAAATTATCCACCCCGCTCCGACTAAAGTCGGAGCACCCCTCAAGAGGGGAATTTTGGAATCTAAAATCTTTATATCCATACTGGGAAATTCCTAAAAATAAACTTTTAGTCGATAGAGCAAGAAGTTTAAGAAAAGCCGGAAATTTATCCGAAGTTTTATTTTGGCAAACATTCAAAGATAAAAAGAAGTTAGGTTTTGATATAGACAGGCAAGTAGTGGTAGGCAATTATATAGTAGACTTTTTTATTCCTGAACTAGGTTTGGTTTTTGAAATAGATGGTTCAAGTCATAATGATAAAGTAGAATATGACGCCGAAAGAGATGCCTTCATGGAGAATTTGAATCTAAAAGTAATTAGAATTCTTGATCTAGACATTAAGAAAAATATCCAAAGTGTTTTTACTTTCGTTCTTGAAGTAGTAAGAAAAAGAGAAATTGAATTAAAATTCCCCTCTTGAGGGGTGGCTTTTGTACTCAAAAGACGGGGTGGATTTCTTAAGCAATTGAAAGCGGAGTAAAATGGATAGAAGTAAAATGATTTTGCAAATTATTTTTTTTCTGCTAGAATGGAAGCTATGAAACACCCAAAAGAGGAAAGGACATATGTGATGATCAAACCGGACGGAGTGAGGAAAGGTCTGATTGGAGAAATTATCAAACGTTTTGAACAGCGCGATTTGAAAATCGTGGCGCTGGAAATGTTTCAGCCGACGCACGAAGAACTGGACAATCATTATCCGAAAAATGAAGAGTGGATTACGCGACTTGGTCATAAGACCCTTACTACTTATGAAAAGTATGGATACGACGCTATGACGGATTTCGGCACGATTGACCCGAGCATTATTGGTCCGGAGATTCGCAAGTGGCTTCTTGATTTTATGAAGTCTGCTCCGTTGGTAAAAATGGTGGTGCAAGGAATACATGCGGTGGATGTAGTTCGTAAAATTGCTGGCGACACCATGCCGTATAAAGCGGATATGGGCACGATTCGCGGAGATTTTTCAATTGATTCTCCGGCTCTGGCCAATAAAGAAAAACGCGCAGTAATGAATGTTATTCATTGTTCCGAAACTCCAGAAGAAGCGGAACACGAAATCAAACACTGGTTTGGCGCGAATCCTACACACAACTACAAACGTTTTGGCGTGGATGAATAGTTTTATTTCCTATGCACGAAATTGAAACAAAAGTTTTAGAAGTAGATGTTAAAGCAATAGTTAAAAAATTGAAGAGTTTTGGAGCAGAAAAAATACAGGATGTAATGCTCACAGTAGACTGGTTTTCGCTTCTGGGTGTCGATAAAGACAAACAGCCATGGTTTTTGCGCGTGCGCTCGTATAGTACAGGGAAAATAGAAGTAACATGGAAAGGGGATCTTGAAGTTTTGGGTGTCTCGCGCAAAGTAAAAGAAATTCAACTCTCAGTCGAGAGTCATGAGAAAATGAAGCTCCTTTTTGAAGCGATTGGTCTCGTTGTTTATGCACATCAGGAGAAGAAGCGTCAATCGTGGAAGATTGGTGACGTACAGTTTGACCTCGATACGTATCCTGGTATGCCAAGTTACCTTGAAATCGAAGGTCCGGGCGAAAGAGAGATCACTCATATGATAGAAAAATTAAATTTGGCTGGAAAAGAAACATGGAATGACGGAGAACGCACATTGATTGAAAATAAATATGAGTTAAACTGGTGCGATATGCGATATTAGTCATAATTTTTGTGCAATGTTACGCTATAGCGTAGTTGTTTACAATTTTAAATTTAGGTTTTTGGAAAAAGTTAGTGAGAAAATTCCGAAACATAAAAAATCACTTGTCCATGTTGCTATATTTTTTAAAAAGCATAGACTGAAAGTAGGGTTATTTCCGATTATTACCTAGAACACTATTTTTTGGGAGTCTCGATCGCCTTTAGCTTTGGCTTTATGCGTCTGGCACCCACCTAGCTATGAGCTATGGTAATAAATCGAAAATAGCCCTAAGAAGGACTCTCCGTCTGAGACGGAGATTTTTTCTTGAGAATCTGATAGAATATTGATATGGATAGTAAAAAGCTTTCAATGCATTTGGTGTCCATGATCCTTTTCATTTTTTTGATAAATTATTTGGCCAATACCTTTTACTGGTACTATTCAATCTGGTGGTTTGACATGCCAATGCATTTTCTGGGAGGCTTTTGGCTTGGGCTCTTTTTTATCTATTTTTTCCATCGTTTGGGTGCTAGTTCAAATATTTCCTATAAGTATTTTTTTAAAATTATCCTGCCAGTTTTAGTGGTGGGAGTTTTTTGGGAAGTTTTTGAGTTTTTTGCCTACAATCATTTTGGGCAAAACCCTTTTGATGCCCTCGATACCGTTTCTGATATTTTTTTTGATTTAGTCGGCGGAACTTTTGCCATGATCTACTTTTTTAGAAAAATTATGCCCATTAAAAAAGATACGATATAATTAAGCTAATGGGAAAGGAAGTCAAAATAACATTTTATGGCGGAGTCGGCACGGTAACGGGCGCGAATTTTCTTTTGGAAGTTGATGGTCAGAAAATTCTAGTTGATTGCGGACTAACCCAAGGGATAAAATTGGCGGATGATATCAATTGGGCCCCTTTTGTTTATAATCCGAAAGAAATAGATATACTTTTTACCACTCATGCCCATGTGGATCATATCGGCCGGATTCCAAAATTAATAGAAGAAGGTTTCCGCGGAAAAATCTACTCCACTCCGCCTACTGAAGTGATTGCTGGCCCGATGCTTGAAGATACCATGAGCATTTTGTCCAAAAGTGCAGAATTTAATCTGAACAAAATTTATAGCGAAGAAAATGTCAAGTTGGCGCTTTCACTTTGGCTTCCATTTGATTATCACCAGAAAATAAAAATTACTGAAAATCTGGAAGCCTCTTTTTTAAATGCCGGGCACATCTTAGGCTCGGCTATGATTCTATTTATTTATCAGGGCAAGAAAATTCTTTTCACCGGAGATTTAGGTAATTCCCCCTCGCCACTCCTGCCTGATGCTGAAAGAATTACCGATGTGGATTATTTGATAATGGAATCCGTCTACGGCGACCGAAATCATGAATCTAGAAATGATCGGCGAAAATTTTTAGAGGCAACGATTGAAGACAATTATAAAAGAAAAGGGACGCTAATTATACCGACTTTTTCACTGGAACGTTCACAGGAACTTTTATTTGAGCTTAACGATTTAGTGGAAAATAATCGTATACCAATCATGCCTATTTTTTTTGATTCGCCGTTGGCCATTCACTTGACTGAAATTTTTAAGCAATTTAAAAACTACTTTAATGAATCAGCGCAGAAAGCATTATCGCAAGATAAACATTTATTTGATTTTCCGGGACTTCATTCCACTTTGCATTCAAGGGAGTCAAAAATGATTGCTACTGTGCCCAACCCCAAAGTAGTTATCGCTGGTTCAGGCATGTCTTTGGGTGGGCGTATCGTGCATCATGAGAGACATTATTTGCCGGATCCAAATAATACTATCTTGCTTACTGGTTATCAATCAGCCGGTACTCCCGGGCGTTTGATTCAAGAAGGTGTAAAAACGGTGCGTATTTCGGGCGAGTATGTGGAAGTGCGAGCACATGTCGTGACCATCTCCGGATATTCAGGGCACAAAGATTCCGATGGTCTGCTTAGTTTTGTCGGTGATATGCAGGAACAAGTTAAAAAAGTTTTCGTAGTGATGGGTGAGCCAAAATCAACTATGTTTTTAGTGCAGAAACTTCGAGATAATTTGGGAATTGAAGCCTATGCGCCAGAGCAGGAAGAAAGTATTTCATTTATTTGCTAAAAATGTTACATTATGAAAACATGAATCCAGATATTCTTAGCAAGCATGGGCATGGTCAGATAAAAATCTGTGTTTCCGGCGCGGCCGAAACCGGTCATTGCGGACCGAACGCGCTGGAGAAAGCCAAAGAACTCGGGCGAGAAGTTGCTCGCCAAGGGGCGGTTTTGATTACTGGCGCGACGACTGGTTTTCCGCTCTGGGTATCAATGGGAGCCAAGGAAGTTGGCGGAATGGTCGTTGGCATATCCCCAGCTGTTTCAGAGAAAGAACACGCGATGGTTTACAAACTCCCGCTTGATTATTTGGATTTGATTATCTACACCGGTTTTG
Source organism: Candidatus Nomurabacteria bacterium (assembly GCA_023267115.1). GTDB lineage: Bacteria > Patescibacteriota > Minisyncoccia > Phycocordibacterales > UBA9973 > UBA9973. The sequence continues at coordinate 8,513 of JAHFNV010000002.1, forward strand.
GCTATTCGGGGCGAGATATACTGCTTACTCGTTCGGCCGACGCAGTCATTACCGGTTGCGGACGGATTGGCACCATTCACGAATTCACTATCGCCTTTGAAGATGGAAAACCAATCGGTATTTTTGAAGGACCCTGGGAAATGGGTGGCGAGTTGAAAGAAATCATAAAAAAAGCCCATCGCCCAAATCATAAAATTGTTACCGGCGATGATCCCAAAAAACTTGTCGCTGATATTATAAATCTGGTTAAAAAAGATAAGTTAGAGGAATATAAAACATCTTAGATGAAAATATGTTTAGTCCAGAACATAAATTCATAAAACATTCGGATCAAGAGCACGAGAAATCGCTTCAGATAAAAAAATTTGATTTAGAATACCCAAAAAAGTTCACAGATTTTTTCCTTAGTCTTTTTAAAAAAGTGAATATAGATGCATCGAATAACTTAAAAAGTTATTTCCAATTTAGAGATTACGAAAATGGAAGTGCATATTTGGACTCAACTTCTTATTTATCTCGCGCGTTGACATCAAGTAACCCAAGCCAGAGATTAGTATTGGATGAAAAGCTAGAAGAAGAATTTGAAGGATATCATCTCAAGATGTCCACAGATGAAATAGCGAGATTGGATGAAATTATAACTAAGGCCTATTTGAAAAAAGTTGATATAAAGAAACTGATTTCTTTAATGGAAGTAGAAACAGATCAAGTTAAGAAAAATCTTTTGTTGCTGATAATACAAATTATAAATCCCAACGCTATACCAAAAACAGAAAACGAAGTTAAGATAAAAATGGCGTATGGGGTACCTTATGTTGGCGATTGTTCAAAAGCAGAAAGGCATATGTTGTCTTACATTTCAGGCAGACACCCTAATCCAAGACATGGTTATGTCAATTTAATCCTTGATAATAAAGGTTCTCCTTTAATGTTAGAGAAAATAGATTTAGGTAATTCGCATAGCTGTATATCTCTTAAACCGGTAAGAATAAATAGAGTATTGATTCCAGCCGGAGCCATTTTTGCCGCCAAGCCGGAGAATAAACCGATTAGATCGACCGTAAGATGGTTCACCACTCAAAAAAGAGCAGGAGCTATAAATTTTGTTACCGGTCTTAATCACTACAGAGGTTTTGAATTTATTAGAATGTCTCTAATATCCATTCCCGAAGAAATTCGAGCCAGCGCCGGCGGCAGTTATTATCTGGACCAACAATATCTAACCGAAGGATACATAAATTATGACTGGTTAACTCCTGAAATCATAGCAGAATACGCTATGACCAGGTTAGAAAAAAAGTAAAAAAATATAGTGAAGTAAACCCTTGACATAAGTATTACTTTGTATATACTTTAGGATATATGAAAACAAGCATGTTAAGCATAAAAATAGATCCAAAGGTTAAGCATGGAGCTCAAAAAGTGGCAGATGAGCTTGGTTTTTCTCTTTCGGCGATTATAAACGCATCACTTAAAAATTTGATGCGCGAGAAGACTGTTACTTATTCGCTTCTTGAGCCTTCACCGATGCTAAAAAAAGCTATCGAATCCGCGCGTAGGGATAGAGCAAAGGGTAAGTCTTATGGTCCATTTTCCAATGTGCAGGATTTAATGAAATCACTGCGCTCGTAAATAGATACCATTATGACTATCAGTCACAGTTCGTGCAGTTTTTGAAGAAGTTTCTAATAATCATATTGAATTTGTCGCTATAGGAACTCATAGTGAGTTGTATTCTTAAATATTAGATTATTTTATTTCACACTTTCCACAACTCTGGCAAAAGTTGCGGTATGATGTTCGGCCAGATCCGAGAGGATTTTGCGATCCAGCAGTACATTTTTTTTCTTCAACGTGTCAATTAGTTTAGAGTAAGACATGCCGAGCTCACGCGCTCCGGCGTTGATTTTAATATTCCAAAGTTTTCGATTGTGAGACTTTTTATCTTTCCGGTGAGCGAAAGCATAAGCTCCAGCATGGAGCAACGCTTCTTTGGCTTGACGTTCTTTTGTGCTTCGGCCGTGGCGAAACCCCTTGGTTTGTTTCAAGACGCTCCTTCTTCGCTTTAGCGCGTGTACTCCTTTTTTTACTCTGGTCATGGTTGTTTTTTAGTAACTAAATGGCAACAAGTGGCTTTTTGGTTTATTTTTGATTATAAAATTTCTGCCTTTGCGGCCAGCCAACTGCTTGGTGCGGGATTGTTTGGCGTTAAAATGATTAAAACCCGGCTGGCGAGAAATTATTTTTCCAGTCTTAGTAATCTTCAGTCTCTTCGAATATGATTTATTGGTTTTCATCCCGTACATTTTTTTTACTTTGCTCTCTCGATTGTTATAAACAAACCCTTCGGACCTCTTTTATATGAATCCGATATTTTATAATTTTCAGTGATTAAATGAAGTAGCCTATCCAAGCGCTCCTTCAAGAATTTCTCGTCCATATACTTGGCTCGCCCAGCCAAGAAAAGTTCAACTTTAATCCGATGTCCTTCCCTCAGCCATCCCGAGGCCATTTTTGCTTTAAGTTCCAAATCATGCGTTCCGGTGCCTATTTTTATCTGGATTGATTTGACAACAGTCATTCTGGCGCCGGCTTTAGCTTTTTTAAATTTCTTATTAGCTTCGTACTGGTACTTGCCGAAATCCATTATTTTGGCCACCGGCGGATTGGCATTGGGAGATATCTCAATTAAGTCTAAACCCTTACTTTGCGCTAGTTCAAGAGCATCTTTAATGGACAGAACGCCAAGATTTTGATTTTCCTGGTCTATTACCCGAAGTTCTTGAGCGCGTATTTGATTGTTTATTCTTTCACGCAAGTTTATCTATGGTTTTCCAATGAATTCATTAGTGTCAAAAATATAGCTTATTGCAAGTTAGAAGTCAATCTTGGGCTAATTATTTAACTAGTTTGCTCCATCCACCCTCAGAATCTGCTGGCTCTGCCCACTCTGTCCATTGGCGTTAGTTGCCCTGTAAGTAATGTAATAGGTGTATCCGGCTTGGCAAAGGGAAGTTGCTCCGCTCCAAGATCCGATACGAGAATTTCCTCCGGGAGGTCCTTGCCAATTAGTGGTGGTGGTGCCACAGCCATCGGAAGTTATTAGAGCACCATCGCTATTTCGCTGAATGTACATGGACCAAGACCAAGAGGTAGCGTTATCCGATGACGACCATGAGTAGGCGAGATTTTGACCGGCAGTGACAGCTAGAGGAGAAATGGTAAGAGAGGTGGTGGGAGCAGTGGGGGTGACAGATTGGGTGGAAGTTGTCCCGGTGGTAGTTGGAGAGGTGATTGTGAGAATCTGCTGACTCTGCCCACTCTGTCCATTGGCGTTAGTTGCCCTGTAAGTAATGTAATAGGTGTATCCGGCTTGGCAAAGGGAAGTTGCTCCGCTCCAAGATCCGATACGAGAATTTCCTCCGGGAGGTCCTTGCCAATTAGTGGTGGTGGTGCCACAGCCATCGGAAGTTATTAGAGCACCATCGCTATTTCGCTGAATGTACATGGACCAAGACCAAGAGGTAGCGTTATCCGATGACGACCATGAGTAGGCGAGATTTTGACCGGCAGTGACAGCTAGAGGAGAAATGGTAAGAGAGGTGGTGGGAGC
>JAHFNV010000002.1:12135-12381 GCA_023267115.1 Candidatus Nomurabacteria bacterium
TTCGCTGAATGTACATGGACCAAGACCAAGAGGTAGCGTTATCCGATGACGACCATGAGTAGGCGAGATTTTGACCGGCAGTGACAGCTAGAGGAGAAATGGTAAGAGAGGTGGTGGGAGCGATGGGATGATTTAGAATAATTGTGGCAACAGCAATACTAAACGGCGCGTCGCTGGTGTCACTATTACCAGTAAGCCGGTCGATAATCATTAGTTTGTATCTTCCTGGATTCAATGTGTTTGAAA
>JAHFNV010000014.1:0-8939 GCA_023267115.1 Candidatus Nomurabacteria bacterium
GACTTCATCAATCACGCGGCGTCGCTCCATCAGACTTTCGTCCATTGTGGAAGATTCTCGACTGCAGCCACCCGTAGGTGTAGGATCCGTGTCTCAGTATCCTCGGTGGGGGTCAGGCTCTCACCTCCCCTAGACGTCATAGCCTTGGTAGGCCGTTACCCTACCAACTAGCTGATATCGCACAGGCCTTTCCTTTAGCAAAATTCTTTAATTTAACCAAAGTCAAATACCATCGTGTATTAGTTCATCTTTCGACAAATTATTCACGACTAAAGGGTAAGTACCTATGTATTACTACCTCGTTCGCCACTAATCAGCAAACCCAATCCAATCATCAATTCCTCCAGTATTGCTACAAGAAGTCTATTAAATATTCATGGGACTGATTCGTTCGACTTGCATGCCTTATCCACGCCGCCAGCGTTCATCCTGAGCTAGGATCAAACTCTAACTAAAAGTTATTTAGAACGAAACAAAACAAAAAACAGCACTGTTTTTGTGTTTGCACTTGAGTTTGTTATCTTTGCTCTAAAAATTATTTATACTTACTCAAAAAAACACTTAGAGACTTGCGTCCTCTGCCAAAGGCAGAGGGTTCTCTTTTTATTTCTGTTGTCAAAGAATGTTTCATATAATCAGAACGTCATATCCAAAAAGATGAGACGTCTAAACAGAGTGTATCTTAAGATAAAAACAAAGTCAATGCTCATTATTACAAACAAGCGAGCGAGGCGATGCTGTCGCCGGTTCGCAAACGCATAATAGTCACACCTTGTGTTTGGCGACCAAGCGAAGATATATCTTTCAAAGCAGTTCTGATAACTTGACCTTTCTTGGACATGGCAATTAATTCTTGTTCTTCTCCGGCCAAAACCTTGGCTACTATTAATTTGCCCGTTTTTAGCGTCACCTTAGCCGTTCTGATACCAGAGCCACCGCGTTTTTGAACTTTATATTCTTTTAAGACAGTCTTTTTACCAAAACCATTGGCGCTCATGGTTAAAAACGCGCTTTCGTTTTTGCCATCCGAAGCGGATCTGTCTTTAACAGAGGCAAGTATCACGTCCACCCCGACAACTTCATCATCCTTCTTAAGTTTTATACCCCGAACGCCACCAGCTGTTCTCCCCATTTCTCTTATGTCTCCTTCCTTAAATCTGATAGCCTGACCACCCGCCGTAGCCAACATAACTTCATCTCCTTTCTCGGTAAGAAGAGCCGAAATCAAGCTATCACCTTTATCTAAACTAATGGCAATGATACCGCTACGTCGCACATCTCTAAAATTCTCGCTTCTCATTTTTTTGACTGTGCCATTTTTGGTAATTAACATCAATGAAGTTGAAAATTTTTTTACTTCTTTAGGCATTGGTAAAATTGAAGTAACTTTTTCTGAAGCGTCAAGTGGTAAGAAGTTCATAATTGATTTACCACGAGTAGCTCGACGGCCTTCCGGAATATCATACATTTTCAACTGATAAACTTTGCCTAAATTGGTGAAGAAAAGCAATTCGCTATGCGTAGACGCAGATATAAGCATAGTGACAAAATCTTCTTCTTTAGTTTCTAAATCAACTACCCCAATTCCACCCCGCTTTTGCGAACGATATTCCGTCGGGTCGCTAGTTTTAACGTATCCACCGGCTGTAAAAACCAGCATTCTTTCTTTTTCTGGTATCAAATCCTCATCCGAAATTTCTTTAATGCCACCTTTAATGATTTTAGTTCTTCGCTCGTCTGCATATTTTTCACGAATTTCCTTCAATCCAAGAGAGATGTTTTGAAGCATTTTCTGTGGACTAGCCAGAAGCTCTTTCATTTCTTTGATAAATTTTTGTTTTTCTGTCAATTCATTTTCGATCGCCTTTCTTTCCAGCCCGGCCAGTTTAACCAGCTTCATTTCTAAAATAGCCGCCGCTTGTAGATCAGAAAATTTAAATTCTTTGATTAAAGACGCTTTAGCCGTGGTGGCGTCTTTGGCAGCCCGAATTGTTTTTATTATTTTATCTATATCATCAAGTGCTTTTTTTAAGCCAAGTAATATATGCTCGCGTTCTTGCGCCTTATGCAAATCGTATTCACTTCTTCGTTTAACGACTTCCTGCCGGTGTGAAATAAACTGAGACAAAATTGACTTAAGTGAAAGAGTTTGCGGCACGCCATCCGAAAGCGCCACCATATTGAAATTGAAATTCGATTCAAGTTGGGTATTTTTATAAATATAATTTAAAACTTTTTCAGGAAAAGCGCTTTGTTTTAAATCAATAACAATTCTTATATCTTTAGTGGACTCATCTCGCAACCCTTTAATGCCTTCCAATTTTTTTTCTTGTACTAGTTCGGCAATGGCCATTATTAAACTCGATTTGTTCACTCGAAAAGGAATGGAATTTATGATAATCTGAAATCCGTCTTTAGTTTCCGATATTTCCGCCTGGCCTCGACAAACTACTCCACCCCGACCGGAAGAATAAGCATGTAACATATCCTTATAACCGTATACTAAACCACCAATGGGAAAATCTGGCCCCTTAATAAATTGCATTAAATCTTCGGTAGTGGCATCGGCATTCTCAATCAGGTAGTTAGTGGCATCCAACACTTCGGCTAAGTTGTGAGGCGGGATGTTTGTGGCCATACCAACTGCGATACCCAAAGTGCCATTCAAAAGGATAGCCGGCACACTAGAAGGAAAAACGGTTGGCTCTTTTCGCGTTTGATCGTAATTTGGCCGAAAATCAACTGTTTCTTTTTCTAAATCGCGCAAAAGTTCGGCGGAAATTTTAGACATCTTCACTTCGGTGTAACGCATAGCTGCTGGATTATCTCCATCGATTGAGCCAAAATTCCCCTGTCCTAAAATAAGCGGATAACGATAAGAAAATTCTTGCGCCATGCCAACCATAGAATCATAAACTGCCACGTCTCCGTGCGGATGATACTTTCCGAGTACATCTCCGACTACAGCGGCTGATTTTCGAAAATGAGACGAGGCGGTCAATCCCATTTCTTGCATAGCAAAAAGAATTCGGCGATGCACCGGCTTTAATCCGTCTCTTACATCCGGCAAAGCTCTGGCTGTAATAACCGACATAGCATAAGCCAGATAAGACTCTTTCATTTCAGAGACAACGTCAACTTGAACAACTCCGTCGGGACGTTTTTCTTCAAATGGTGTAGGCTTTTTTACCATAACGACATAAGGTTATTTTTTAGTACTGAAAAAGGTTTGAGGTCTTCTTTTACTTTTACTTGCGTGTCTTGATTCGTTAAGTTTTTTCCCAAACTATAAACCCAAAGAATTAATAGGATAACAGTCGCCAATATAGTAAGGACATGCAGAATTTTTATTCTAATGTATTCTGGTTGTTTTCTCAAATGATAAATTATTTTCTTCATTATTTTCTCTGGCAGTACTTAGTTTGCTGTTAAAACGACCACTTCTCCCTCCTTTCCTTCAAGATCTTTTCGTTTAAGCGTCAGTTTTTCCAGCGTTTCAATTTTTTCCTCTCCCATTTCTTTTAGAAATAACTTAAGCGAAACATCATCGAAATCCATTGGGATTATTATTTTCGGCTCTAACATCGACGCCAACTCGGCTGCAGCTTTAGCATCAAGCAAACCATCGTTCTTGCTCTTGCCTCCAATCGGAATAAAAAGAACATCAGGACTATCAATAGCTTCACGCGCTTCTTTTGAGATTTCCAGATCAGACAAGGCGCCTAAAAATGCCATGTTTATATTATCCAAAGAAAGTAAATAAATCGTATTAATATATTTTTTGCCCTCAAGGAGGGTATCTGACATTAATCCTTTAATAAAAATTTCTTTTACTTCGTAATCTCCGGGGCCGGAAATAACGAAAGGCACCCGTTCGCCAAAAGAAAGTTGCTCTATGCCATTATAATCCGGGTAATTGGTTGTGATCAGAGCAATATCGGCGCCAAAACGAGCGGTGGCATTTGACTTGGAATTTTTGCCAACCGGATTAAAAGCCAGGACCATTTCTCCTTGTTGAATTTTAAAAAACTGCTTACCAAAATATGTTATTATCATTTATTGTATTATAACATTTTTTAAAACAAAAACAAAAGAAAACCACTAAGTGTTGCCAGGCGGTAAAATAAAACAAAAACTGCCTGAGGGGCAGTTTTTGTTTTATTTCGCGATGTTGTCAACCTCGTAAAGTTAAACTTAAATTAATATTCTCTTCGTCCACCGCGATTACCGCCACTATACCCGCCATTCCCCCCGCCATAGCCGCCGTTGCCGCCAGTTTTGGGTGGCCTAGCTTCCATCGGACGAGCTTCATTGACAGTCAGTTTACGTCCTTCAAATTCTTGTTCATTAAACATAGAAATAGCATTTTGCGCTTCTTCGGCTGTTGCCATTTCTACGAATCCGAAACCTTTTGAACGACCGGACATTTTGTCCATAATAATCACAGCTGAAGTAACATTACCAGCTTGTGCGAAGAGCTCTTTTAGAGCATCCTCTTGGGTGCTGTAAGGGAGTCCCCCTACATATAGCTTTGTAGCCATATTTTTATTTCCCCCGTTTTTGAAAAAATCGGGTAAAAACTATTTATAATGCGTAGAAACTCAAAAACTACTTACGAGAAACTACGAGACTAAGCATAACACAAAGAAAAATGAAAGTAAAACAAAAAGTGCGTAAAAAGGATGGGGTTTTTATTCTTCTTCATCTCCCACCGCCCCAGATTCTAAATCAGAAATAACTTCACTGATCCCCCCTTCCATTATTTTGGGCAAGTTATGCCAGGATTTTTTAATCCGATGGTCAGTCAGGCGATCTTGCGGGAAGTTATAGGTGCGGATTTTCTCACTCCTATCACCAGTGCCTATTTGATTTTTGCGCTCACCGGAATATTTCTTGGCTTCTTTTTCTTCTTCTAATTGTTGAAGTTTGGCATAAAGAATAGTCATGGCTTTCTCACGATTGGCTAGCTGACTTCGCTCATTAGTGGAACGCACATCTATCCCCGTAGGCTTGTGCACCAGCCGCACAGCTGTCTCAACTTTATTCACATTTTGTCCACCCTTGCCACCGGAACGAGAATATTCCATTTCAATATCAGCCGGATTTATTTCAAGATTTACTTTTTTCCTAATCGGAAGTATAGCCACTGAAGCAGTAGAGGTGTGCACTCGTCCATTTTTTTCGGTGGCTGGTATTCTCTGGACTCTATGCACGCCTTGTTCATAGCGCATTTTTTTATAAACATTTTCATTCTTCTTGCCTTTTATTTCAAAACTGGCTTCTTTATAACCATTCAAATCACTTTTTGATTCGTAATTAGTTTTCCATTGCCAATTTTGCATCTCGGCAAATTTTTCATACATATGCGCCAACTCCCAAGCAAAAAGCGAAGCTTCATCACCTCCTGCTCCGGCTCTTAGTTCCAACACTATTTCATTTAGAAATTCGTCCTCTCTTTTGTCTTTTTCTAAAATTTCTTGTATTTGTTTTTCTACTCTTTCTCTTTCCTCCTGTATGGATTTAAGTTCATTAGTTGCCATTTCATGCAGGGTTTCATCTCCAGCTAGCATTTCACGCACTTCTGTTTCTTGTTTAATAAGACGCTCCAAAATACTGACTAAATAATTTGTCCGATGATCTTTTTTTAATTCGTCTAAATTTAACATATGAATTGATTACTAAATGTGCTTTTTGGAGACTTGCGCAGGCTGACGAGCCAAGCAGGAGAAAATTTTTAGCAAAAAATTATTCGTGCTCCAAAAAGCACATTTAGTAATCTTGCTTATTTCTTTGTTTTAACAGAAGCAGCCCTGCGTCTATTAAATCGTTCTACTCGCCCGGCGGTATCCACAATTTTTTCATTACCGGTATAAAAGGGGTGACACTGACTACAGATTTCCACTTTAATGGATGGCTCTGTGGAACCAACCAAAAAAACCGCCCCACAAACACAAGTGGCTTTAGTCTGCATATTATATGGTGGATGTATTTCTTTCTTCATGCCGCTAATTCTAACACACTACTGATTATAAAGCAAATCAATATCAGTCTGAATCTTTTGAGTATATTCCATTACGGCGTTGCCATAAAAAATGTTTTTTACTGTTGGGTCGGAACACTTTTTGCCAGAATAATATCGACAAGCCGCTTCCCGTTCAGCAGTGAAAGTTCTAGCGGCGGCGCCATTATCTCTGAGTAAAATAGAAGATGCCGTAATCGCGTCGAGTGGATGCCATGGATCTGGAATCGCTTTGTCAACAGCACTCGATATTTGCGATTTAATAAGATCCCAAGTAGAAGGTATAAATTGGGCCGGTCCCATGGCCCCGCCATATCCACCCATATACGGACAAGAAACTCGCGTCGTCAAGGGATTTCTGTCAAGACTTTGGACTATGGATCGCAAAATAGGTAAATCGCGAGTGGGATGAATACCGTTATTAAAAATTGTTCCAGCATTGATACTTTTTGTCTGGCCGGTTGATAAATTGGTAATAACACAAGAACCGACATTCGCCCCCATGTTGGATTCTTGTTTTAAGATAGCCAAAATAAATGCCGAGCGGACGCCAGTTTTAAGACTCGCCTGCTCGGCATATTGCAAAGCCACACCAAAAGGAATCGCTTCACTGTCTCTAAGTGGGAACAAAGCGGCGCGAATCTTATCAGCTTGAGCTTTTTTTTCGACGGCTAGTTTTTGATATTCAAACTCTTTTTGCTGGCTCAAAGAAAGAAGAACTTTCTTTTCTGCCTCGCTTTGGGCGGTTTTTTTCCGAGCGTTTTCTAATTCAACTTTGGCGTCGATCTCGGCATTTTGCTTTATTTCCAGGTCCTTTTTTTGTATTTCGGTTTCATTTTTTATACCATTAATTTGATCCACTGACGCTTTAACCGCTTTCTTAATGGAAGTATAAGATTCTAAATCACTATAAAAGTTAGAGATACTTTTATCGGAAAGAATCAGATGAATAATATTTTCGTTGTCAAATTCATTTGTATTACGCAAAAGTTGAGCTAGAGATTCATGCTCGCGAGCTATTTTTTCAGAAAGTGATTCTATTTTACTAACTTTCTCTGTTATAGAAACCTTCAATTGGGCAATGACTAATAATCTTGCCTGTATTTTAGTTTTTAAAGCATTAATCTGGCCGGTTAAGTAATTAATATCGCCTTTGAGCGTGCCAGTCTGTTTTTGTTGTTCTTTTTGTTTGTTCAACAAATCGGTCAGCTCTGCCTCTATCTGAACCAGTTCCTGGCGACAATAGTCTTTATCTGTTTGACTAGAAGTAATAGTCAAAGTCAAACAATCAAAGGCGGCGTATGCCTGAAAGCCGAACGGCCATTTGGAAGCCAAACTGCCAAGTGTTAAGCACGAGACAAAAATAAAGACCATGGTTTTCTTCGCCATGGTTTTTATTTTAGCACATTTTTTATTATTTTTCTTCGACAGTTTTTTCCACAGTCTCTTTTGTCTCTTCAACTGTTTCCTCCTCTTTCTTTCCTTTCTTTTCAACTTCAATTTGAGACAAATCAACCGCCGGAATGGCTTCTTCTTTTTCTTCTTTTTGTAGAATAATGGAAGCTACGATATCTCGTTGATTGGTTATAGCGACAACTCCGTCCGGCAGTTTTATGTCGGAAACGATAATACTATCCTCCAACCTTTCAAGCTTGGAAATATCCACTGCCAAGCTGTGAGGAAGATTTTTTGGCAATGCTTCAACTTCAACTTCATGCAAAACTTTGACAAGATTGCCAATGCCCGCTTTAACTGCGCCCGATATGCCGACAAAATCAAGTGGCACTTTGACTCGTATTTGCTTTTTCATATCTATGGCCAAAAAATCCACATGAATCGGCTCTTCAGTCACTGGATCCAATTGCACTTCATGGATTAGCACGTCAATGTCAGCCTTCTCCGTTTCGGGCATTTTTGTCTCGCTATCAGGCATGAAAATCTTAACGGCCGAAGACTCTCCCGCTTCTCGCCAAATTTTCTTAAATTCAATACTGCTAATAGAAATAGGGGTAGAGGTTCTGCCAGCACCATAAAATACGGACGGTATTTCTCCTTTTTTTCTCAAGGCGTATAATTTATCCTTCAAATCTCTCTTTTTGGCTTTAATGGCAAACATCTAAATATTCTACATAAAAAAAAATGAAATGCAAACCAAACGAAAAAACAATTGTCAATATAATATATCTAGAACTTTTTCCATATCAGAAAAACGTCCGTCAAAAGTCGAACCTAAATAGGCCGGTAAAATTAAAAAACACAGCATGGGTCATACCTATTTTCTGCGTTTTGCCATTCATTTTTTCTAAAAGATTTTGATCGCTGTAATTTAAGGCCAGAGCGTAAGCACCATCGTTCGCAGAGCTGATTAAAGTAAATTTAGCAATAGTATGCGACCGCTTCTTATTGCTAAATTGGTTTAATAAACCTCCTGCTGATAACATTTCTCGCAGTAAACTATCTCCGGCCTCTTCGGAGCGTAGCTGGTTTCGAATTCCACTGGACAAGGTTTAACCTTGTCATGATGAGGGTGGTCAGTATTTACGCACATGCATTGCCTATGCCAGAGCTTAAACGGATTCCTGCGTGCCACTCTAGCCGCGTGCCGGCAATGAAAACACCTTCGCGGGATCGGGATTTGCATTTTTCGGTAAAAAATAAGTTCATTCGGCACAATTTTGTAATTTCTCTGGCAATTTATACACACCAAAACTTCTTCAAGAATTTTATCTGTCACATCATTTATAGAATCAGGAATATTTTCTGGCAGGATAGTCTCTTTGCCGGTGGTGCGCTGGATATTGTCTTGCCAATTATATCCCCTCTTTAGGGCTTGCTCTTTCGAAAGCGGAAATTGCTCAATGGCGCAAGTTTCGTTATAACCAAAAGGTGAGAGTTCTATCGGATAGTATTCTCCATACTT
>JAHFNV010000014.1:9039-11921 GCA_023267115.1 Candidatus Nomurabacteria bacterium
TTAGTATATTCACAATTCAAACTAGCAATGCCATCATCGTTGACCATAGCAATATGCGGCACTTTACTTACAAGCTCGCGAAATTGAGCAAAGAATGGCTTGGAGAAATCATAATCCACTCCGTAACTTTTTGGATCCCATTTATCGCTCCACCAACATTTGTTGCAGTAAACAATTATTCTAGAGTCTGGAGCATAAAGAGAGATAACAGATTTACCGCACAGTTCGCATTTGCGGGAATAAAGGGACATATTATTTCTCCAAGCATTCCGGCGCTGACAGCGGCACTCCGGACAAAAAGTCGGCGGCGGGACTTTTATTTTTTCATAAAACCCAAAATCGTCCGGCTCGATGATAAAATCTTTTTTACAATTTTGGCATATTCGGTTTTCGTTTTGATTGTTCATTTTATATATTTAATTATATAATTGTTGTTCGTAAAAGTAAATTTAGCAATAGTATGCGACCGCTTCTTATTGCTAAATTGGTTTAATTTGGTTTAATATTTATTTAGTGTAATACGTCCACAATCTTTTCCATATCAGAAAAACGCCCTTCAAGGGTCGAACCCAAAATAGTAATGGCAATTTTTTTACCCTCTTGGTTCTTAAAAATTACTGTCAAACTGCCTCCAGCCAATTCAGTAAAACCAGTCTTAGAAAACAAAAGATTGGGAATTTTAGCTAAAATAATATTAGTATTTTTTATCTCGTGATTGAATCCGGATTCAGATTTTAAATTTATTTCAGATAAAACAGTTGAGCTAAAAATTGCTGGGTAATCCTTAAGCGCGTATATAGCCAATATATTGGCGTCATAAGCTGATGAATAAGCACCTGCCCGCATCGCTACGCGAAGCGTTGCAGACAGGCCCGGCTCATTTTCATCAATATCAAGTCCGGTAGGGTTTAAAAATAAAACATTTTGCATACCGATTTTTCGCGCCTTATTGTTCATAGTTTCTAGAAAATCACTGATGTTTTCGGTAAGCAAATAGGCTCCGTCATTTAAGGAACCAATCAAGGTGAGTCTGGCCAGATCTCCTATTTTCCATCTTTCGTTAATAAAAAATCCATCATCTCCACTTTGTTTTATGGCATTGCTCGAAATTGATACCACCGAGTCTGCCCCATGCTTATTTAGGGCAGTAACAACGGTCATGGTTTTAGCCAGGGAGGCTATGGGTATCGCAGTCTGGTCATTCTTCCCATAAATTATTTTATTTTGATCTATATCGTAGACAGAAATAGCTTTGGCTAAGATGGGTGCATTATCCAGGATAGTTTGTATTTTTTTTATTTTTTCATTTTCTAGTCTGCTATATTCATTTAATTTAAAATTTCCAATCGAAGATAAAATTGCCTCTAAAACAAAAACGGTCAAAAGAAAAACCAATAGACGATTTTTAATCTTCTCGGGATCCATTTTTTGATTCCTCTCTAAAATTTCTTGAAGCTGTTTCAATTAAATTATTCACTTCTGCAAAATCTGGCAATTCATCAATGGATTTTATGCCCATGAAAGACAGCAGTGCAAAACTTGGTTTGTAAATATTGCGCCTATTGTCCTTTGGATCGGTGATTTTTTCTATAAGTCCACGGACTGACAATGCTCGTAAAGTAAAACTAGAATTTACTCCCCTAATGTAATCAATCTCCGCCCGGCTGGCGCCATTCTTATAAAGAATGACGGAAAGAGCTTCTAAGCTAGCTTTGGAAAGTTCTTTGTTTAATTCTTCTTTTTGTAAATTTTCAATCAGACCAGTTAATTCAGGCGCTGTGCCCAATGTAATTTCGTTTTCTTTTTCTTGTAACACTACTCCCTTATTTTTTAAATTTTCTTTTAATTTTTCCAGGCCATCATTTATTTCGCCAATATTCACTTTCAAAATTTCCGAAAGTTTTTTTCGTGATATTGGTTCTCCCTTCCAAAACAATATTGCTTCAATTTTTGTTTCCAAATTCATGATTGTTTTTCAATAAAAATATCTTGACTATAATTCTCTTGAACCGCATTCAGTACCCCGTTTCTGATAAGCTCTAAGATAGCAAGAAAGGAGACAATGGCAAACATTTTTTCTTCTCTAGTCCTCGACTTTCCGGCAAAATCTTTGAAATTCAACCCTATTGAATTCTGAATCCTTTTGATTAATTTTTCTATCATTTCTTCGATACTTATCACTTTTCTCACTTCAATTTCCGGCAAACTTATTTTTTGAGGCATAGTGCCAAGCACCTGGCGCACCAAAATCATCATCGAGTTTTTAGTAATTTGATTATCCGGCAAAAATATCAAGTTATCTCTCTTTCGTTCCTCTGGCCCAAAAATTATTTTTTTACCAAACATGACTTTTATATTTCCTCCAAGCTGAGTAAAAAGTTTATACAAACGTAATCGTTCTTCTAGATTCTGGATATCTATTTTTTCCTCGTCGGTTAAGCTTAAATTTGGCAAAAGTGATTTCGATTTTATTAAAATTAGAGTGGCCGCTATCACAACAAAACTAGAAATCTCCCCGGGTTGTAATCTCTCAAACTTGTTGATATAATTCAAATAATCTTCTGTTACTTGAGCCAGCGACAAATCATTGATAAAAAGTTTACGCTCTTCCACTAGACGAAGAAGCAAACCAAACGGCCCTTCAAATCCAGTAGTTTTTATTCGATATGAATTTTCCAAGGCTTCAGTTGGCATTTTTCTTATTTATACTCCTCAATCATCTTAAACAAAAGTCGAACTGTTGTGCCTAAAGCGCCTGGGGCTAAGTATTCGCCGGGCATGGAAGTCATTCTTGGAGCAATATCTAAATGGGCCCATTTATAGCCTTTGATAAACTGATACAAGAAAATCGCGCCGTAAACCGCTCCGCCATAACGAGAATC
>JAHFNV010000027.1 GCA_023267115.1 Candidatus Nomurabacteria bacterium
GTGTCGTGAAAGATGAATTTTTAGGTGGTTGGAGTTTAGAAGCCGGAACATTGGTGTTAGCAAACCGCGGTTTTGCCCTGATTGATGAAATGGATAAAATGGGGAAAGATGATCGCTCCGCGTTGCATGAAGCCATGGAACAGCAACAAGTGAGCATCAGTAAAGCCAATATTCAAGCGACGTTACGGTGTGAGACCACGATCATTGCTGCCGCCAATCCTAAATTTGGGCGATTTGATCCTTATGCGTTAGTGGCCGAACAAATTGATCTTCCTCCCACATTAATCAATCGTTTTGACCTGATTTTTCCCATTAAAGATCTTCCTAGCCGGGAACGGGATGAGCAAATGGCCTCGTTCATCCTAAAATTACATCAAAATCCGGAACAGGCTGTGGCGGAAATTCCCCCCGACCTATTACGAAAATATTTTTCATACATTCGTCAAAAAGTTGTTCCAAAAATGAGCGATGCTGCCATTGAGGAATTAAAAGAATATTATATTACGATGCGCAATTCAGGAACTGCTGATGGCGGAGGGAGAAAAAGTATCCCCATTACTGCCAGACAACTGGAAGCGTTAGTTCGCTTATCGGAAGCAGCAGCTAAAATACGGTTAGCAAAGACCGTCAGCAAGAAAGATGCCCAGAAAGCGATTGAATTGGTTGATTACTGCCTGAATCAGGTGGCGATGGATCCACAAACGGGTAAAATTGACATTGATCGCCTAGGTGGCACGATTACCGCAACACAGCGTAGCGGTATCAGCATCATTAAAGAAATTATCGGAATACTGGAAGAGCAAATGGGAAATAAAGTTCTGCCGGTGGAAGCGATCATGGAAGCCGCGTTGACCAAAAACATTTCGAAAGACCAGGCCGAAGAGATTCTTGAAAAGTTGCGGCGTTCTGGCGACATCTTTGAACCAAAACGAGGCTTTGTGCAAAAATTATGAATGAAACGATACGACAGCCGCGCCTGACAGCGGTAAGAACTTCAATCAGTGAAATTAATAATGGTACCTATATTCAGGAAGAAAATCAAAATTATGTCTTAACAGCAAGGCAGGAAAAATTAGTAAGGGTAAATGTTTTAGCTATTGTCATAGAAAAAGAAGAATTGGGTACGATCAGGACCATCTTGTTGGATGATGGAACCGGCCAGATACCACTGCGTTCTTTTGAAGAAAATAAAAATATTGCTGCCGTGCAGGCTGGTGATGTGCTGATGGTTTTTGGAAAAGTGAGGACATACAACCAACAGAAATATCTTTCCGCCGAGATGATACGAAAAGTGTCTCCCGTGTGGTTAAAAGTGCGTAAACGTGAATTGCCGGAATTATTCAAAAAAAAACTTTCATCGGAAATTTCGCCAGAAATTGTTGAGGAAATGAAAATAACTTTTTCAGATAAAAACAGTGAATTCGAAAACGTTTCTCATGACTTTCCGGAGGATAAAATCAAACAGTTGATTAAAAAGTTGGATGGGGGACAGGGAGCTTTGGTGGAAGATCTTCTGGAACGATCAGTGCTTCCCGAGACAGAAGCACGGCTGAAGAAGATGCTGGAAGAAGGAGAAATTTTTCAAAACCTTCCTGGCAGAGTCAAAGTATTATGAAAAGCGATACGATAAAGATTAAAAGTAAACGAGGCATTTAAAGTTTATTTAATTTAAATGTATATTTAAGATTGATTATAAGCCAGTCTGAAAAATGAGGGGAGTTATATACACTTCCAATATTGCCGCCACAATCAACAAGCCAAAGCTAATCAATACTAAATCTAAGGTATCAATCAATACTTTTTCTTCACGTAAATCATGGCGAATGATGGCGATCGAAATAATGCCCCCTGCCAATCCCATCACAAAATAAGCCGCAATCTCAAAAATCCCGTGCGTCATGTAACGAAAGAAACTAAATGTGGTCACGCCAAAATATGCTGCTAAAGAATTAAAGCCTACCAAAGAAGCGGTTTTAGCAAATTCGGTTTTGATTAAATTGCCCATGGCCACTGCAATCACGGAAGCATTCCAGGTAAGAATAAAGATTGAACCGGTTCCATATAAAAATGAAAAAATCAAGCAAAAAAAGAGCACTTTAAGATTGTTGGTAAAAATACGAATGAACACATCAAATTTAGCCACGCCGGCAGTAATATTGCTTTGAATATTCTGATTAACATTTAAAATTGCCCTTTCCTGTAAATTAAAGATTGATGTAGTTATCTCTGATGGAAAAACAGTATACACTAACAATAAAGCTGCCGTGATGCCAAAAAACAAGAAAATTAAGAAAACAAGCACTTGAGTGTGCTCTTTAAGCAAAGCCCATTCCCCGTTCGTTTTCAAATCTAACTGTTCCTCATTTTGAACAGTTGTAAAGAGCATTGGCAAAGAAGCGATAACAATCAAAAAGACTGTTAAAATTCCTGATACTTCCCGAAAGACCAAATACGATAACATTAAACCGATAATAGCATACATAAATCCGGCAATAAACATTTCCCAAGGATTGCTTTTGACTTTAAACGGATTGAAGAGAGATTCTAAAACCATTCATTGAATAGATGGCTTTACCTATTTAAACGTTTCTGCCTGATAAAAAATAGGCTTACAACAATGAATATGAAGAGACATACCCCTCTATTTCTGATGGAAAAATTATATTGAAATGAATATTGTTAAATTACAAAAAATAAAGAAGTGCTGTATGTTAAAAAAATATACATATTTAGAAAGATACAACATTATTAATCTTTTAATGATATAAATAATAATAAATAAGATTAATTTAACATTTCATGTGCAAACTTTTTTCTTTTATGTTTAATATGTTTTCTATATAGAAATGATATAAATATAATAATATAAGTAATATAATAATATAATAATATAAGTGATATAATTAAGTTATACACTCTGTTTTTTCTGTTAATTTCTTACTATTGATAGATGATTCTTGATTTTTCATGACCGCTAAAAAAACGAACGTTTTCCATCAGTAATCACGGTACTACAAACGACATGTTCTAATGATATATATTATGTTTTCGAATAGTTTATATAATCATCAGTTACTCCATTAAATCGACAGATTATTACAAAGATAAAAAAGTCATAACATTTGCTTTTGATGATGTTATCAGAGGGAAACGTGTTCCATGGGAAGTAAAGGGGTGGGAGATGAAAATCAATAATTTTTTCGAACAATATTTAAAAAAGGAATCAGTATTTCTCGATAAAGCAGTGCTTTCTTCTTCTTATTTACCGGAAGACGTGCTTTATCGAGAAGAACAAGTTGAAGAAGTCGCACAGATTCTGGCTCCTGCCTTGCGTTCGGAAAAACCTTCCAATCTTTTTATTTATGGAAAAACAGGAACGGGTAAGACTCTTTCCATTAAATTTGTTCTTCGTTCCATGATGGGGATAGCTCAACAGAATAACCTTCATCTTAAATTTATTTATTTGAATTGCAAACTTAAACGCGTGGCTGATACAGAATATCGCCTTATTGCCCAATTAATCAAAGAATATGGGAAAGAAGTGCCCGTGACGGGTTTACCTACAGATGAAATTTATAACATTTTTTACACACTGTTGGATCAGGAAAAACACACCTTACTGTTGGTATTGGACGAAGTCGATCAACTCACAAAAAAGATTGGTGATGATATTCTTTACAATTTAACCAGAATCAATGCCGAACTCAAAAATAGTCAAATTTGCCTGATTGGCATTTCTAACAATCTTATTTTTTCAGAAAATTTAGATTCACGGGTGAAAAGCAGCCTTTCAGAAGAAGAATTAGTCTTTCCACCTTATAATGCCTTGCAAATTCAGAATATTTTACGGATCAGAACTCTTAAAGCGTTTCGAGAAAATGCGGTCTTGCCGGGAGTGATAGAAAAATGTGCTGCCTATGCTGCTCGGGAACATGGTGATGTCCGTCGAGCTATCGATCTATTACGGGTTGCTGGTGAAATTGCCGAACGTAGCGGGTCTTTGATTATTGAAATATCTCATCTTGATGATGCCCAACAAAAAGTAGAGGCTGATACCATCCTGACGGCAGCAATTAACCAACCGAAACAATTTCAGGCAGTGTTATATGCCATTCTTTCCATTGCTCCACAAAAAAGAAATTTTTTCACGGGAGAAATTTATGAATTATATCAAACCATCTGCCGACAGTCTAAACTTAATGTACTTACCCAACGGCGTATCTCTGATATTTTAGCAGAATTAGATATGCTTGGCAT
>JAHFNV010000015.1 GCA_023267115.1 Candidatus Nomurabacteria bacterium
AACAATTGCCGAATCCATGATTGGGAAAATTTATACAAAAGATGATGCAATTGTCATGGGTGATCCGACTTTTCACTATAATCTAAAATGAAGCGTTTAATCCATAAAATTTCAAAATGTCTCTAACCACTAATAATTAAGCTACCACTAAGCGCCGTCGAATCCACAGAGTTTGAAGCTGCCACTAAGCGCCGAGAAGAAGCGCCTCGTCTCGCCGCTAGCATAAGTATATTGAAAAACGTTCTCATATTTGTTATTATAATATTGCAAGTAAAAATAAGCAACAGTATTTGGGTATCAATATATGGAAAGTAATCAATTAGGGCAAAAACTAAAGAAATTAAGGAATAAATTGGGGCTTTCTCAAGATGATTTTGCTCGTAAGGCAGATGTTCCCTACACAACACTTACCAAGATTGAAACTGGTGTTATTAAAAAACCTTCGGTTTTTGTGGTGAGTAAAATTGCAAAAGCGCTTGGTGTTTCCATAGAAAATTTATTATGAACTCTCAAAAAAGATATTCATTGTTTGCAAAATTTTATGACGTAATAATCCTGCGTTTATTTGGATATGAAATTGCAGCAAATTATTTTGTTGAGCAATTACCATTCAACACCAATGACAAGATAGATGTATTGGATGCCGGAGCTGGTACAGGATTGTATTCGTTTGCTATTCTCAAAAGATTTCCGAATGCCAAAATTGAGGCCTTTGATCTAAATGAGGAGTTGCTTGCGAAATTCAGAATAAAAGTACGCCAAAAAGAATTATCAAATAGTATAAATATTTTTATAGGAGATATTCTCTCACCATTTTCGCAGAATAAGCAGTTTGATTTAATAATTACTGGCGGAGTTTTGGAACACGTTGATATAAACAAAGCAATAAAAAACTTGTCCCAGTACATAAAAACTGGTGGATACTTTCTAAATGCAGGAGTGAAAAATAACTTAATTGGTAAAACCGTTGGCGGTATCTGGCACATTCATACTTTTTCTAAAGAAAAAGTTATAAGTGCTTTCTTAAGTTATAATTTAAGTGCGGTAAAATATTTATTACTTCCAGGAAAATACTTTTTTATTGGATTAGTAAAAGAAGCATATATTTTCAAAAAACTATGATTTCCCAAAAACTTAAAACTATATTTGCTTTTTCAATCCCGATATTTATTGCGCATGGTTTAGAGGAATATTTTACCGCTCTGTATAATGTAGATTCGCATGTTAAATTTATGTTTGGATATTTTTTTACTTTGCCAACTCCGCAAGCGATATTTCTTCTTTTTCAGATTATGTTGTGGTTCACTCTGATAATTTCCTTACTTCTTATTTCTGGTGAGAAATGGCAATTGAGGTTAATGGTAATTCCTGGCTTAATTTATATCTACGAGTTGCATCATATTTGGAAAGCATTTGAAGTCTGGGGTTATTATCCAGGATTGATAACCGCAATTGCATTTCCGATAATTGGTTTTCTTTTTTGGAAGGAATTATTGAAAGAATTTCGTCGCCACATCTACGCCAGAGGCTACGGAGTGTAAAGCAAAGAAAAACTTGAAGTCGTCTTTTCCTCTCCGGTTCCCGCTTACCACCCTGCATTGCTTTTTTTAATTGATGTGGTATACTTAAAATGATTTATTAACAGTTAGTTATATAATTATGAATATGAAAAATTTAAATACGTTATTGATTTTTGCTCTGTTTTTAACTTTTGGTGCCTTTTCGACAGTCCAAGCAGAAGAATTTAATATTTCTTTACACTACGGATCAACCCAAAAAGCCGAGGTTCTGAAACTGCAAAATTTTCTTTACAACCTTGGATATCTCAAGGTCACTCCGACTGGCAAATATTTCGGGGTAACTCAAAAAGCAGTCGCTGATTTTCAGAGAGCGGAAGGTGTCTCCCCCACAACGGGTATTTTTGGACCATTGACTCGTGCAGCCGCAACCGGGAAATCTATCGGTGTATCTGTGCAAGTCAACGCTCCGGCGGCAACAATTCAAATGCAAGCCGTTTTAAATACAAATAATGCAGGTACGGCAATTTTATCAAATGCTAAAGTTATTAATTGGCAAACAACGAACTATCCTGCTAATATCGGAGTTAATATAAATCTGCTTAGAAAAATTTCCGACAATCCGAACCAGTTTGTAGTTGTCAAAAATCTCTACAATGATACATTAAACGACGGCCAAGAAACTTGGATTCCGGAGAATGGAGAACGTACGACTGACTTGTATATTGAAGTGGTATGTTTAACAACTTTTAATTTCAAGAATGGATGTAAATCAAGCAATCCTATTAAGATTCGTTAAGGACTATAAAACACCACCACACGAAAGATGCTTGGTATGATATAATAACAACTATGGATAAATTAGAATGGTCCGCTTTTGAATATGAGGAACGGGAAAGGAGCGCTGATTGGTTTTGGGCGCTCGGTGTTATTGTGGTGACCAGCTCTCTGGCGGCAATTATTTACGGTAATTATTTTTTCGCCGCGTTTTTAGTTTTGGGCGGCATACTACTCGGATTTTTTGCTAGAAGAAAACCGAGTATGGTTACCTACGAACTAGACGCAAGAGGACTAAAAATCGAGACTCGCCTTTTCCTTTATGAAAATATAAAATCTTTTTGGGTGGAAACAAGAATCAAGCCTATGCTTTTCATAAAGTCAGAAAGGCTATTCATGCCCGTTATTTCAATACCCATTGAAAATAATATGGCCGATGAAATCCGTGCAATTTTTCTAACAAAAAATGTTCCAGAAGAAGAAATGAAGGAACATATATCAGACAAAATAATCGAATCTTTGGGATTTTAACTGAAAGGGCCCCGTAGTTCAACGGATAGAACTCAAGATTGCGGATCTTGAAATCCAAGTTCGATTCTTGGCGGGGTCACCACTATAAATTCAGAAACTCTGGAAAATTGCTTATTTTACTTTGAATTACGAAACTCTTTCTTGGCGCAACTTTTTGAACCGTCGCGTAAAAATCTGCTGATTTTTCGCTCATTCTCGGCTCGTCAGCCTGTGAAAGACGCTTCAAAAAGTAGTGAAACAAGAAGCAGTTCTTGTTTCAACTACGATTAGTTTCGTAATTCATTCTATTTTAGTATTAGTCATTCGATTTTTTTAAAAAACAGAGCGATATCGCTTCCGAAAAAGTAGTAAGCAAAATGGACGTAGATTAAAATCGTAATGATCAATGGAAAATCAGGAATAGAAAAAGAGGCGAAGGAAATACTGCTAAATGAGCGGACAATAAAAAGCAAATAAGCTAAAAAATAATCAGCGATGAGTGAAGGCAGAAAGGCGACAGCGGGACCGAGAAATCCGACCATCCCGGCGGCAAATATAAAAAACATGGTGTATGGCAAGAACGGTAATACAAGCAAATTGACTGGAATGGCGGCCAGTGAAAGATTGCCCATGTTATAGAGAATAAACGGTAGCACGAAAAAATAAGCGGCGGTGGTGGTAGCAGAAATTTTTTGCAGTTTAACAAATGGTATCCATTTGAAAAATTTTTCCAGACGCGGAGCAATATAAATTATCCCCACCGTAGCGATGAGCGACAATTGAAAAGAAATATTAAATCCTAAAACCCACGGATTCCATAAAGTCATCACGCCCACTGTAAAAACAAGAACTCTGCCGATGTCTTTTGTTCGCCCGGTTGCTCGAGCGACAAGCGCAAGAATCGCCATAATGGCGGCCCGCACCGCGGTGGCCGGAGAACCAGCAACAAGCGCGAATAAAATAATGACGACAATAGCCAAACCGATACTAAAGGACAACGGCAAAAAAAATGTGAGCAGACGCATGATATTGTCCGCTACTACCGCTAAATGATATCCGGATAAAACTACAATATGAATAATGCCGGTGCGAATAAAATCATTTCGCATTTCTGGGTTGAAAGCACTTCGCTCGCCTAAGACTAACCCCGCAGAAAGGATTCCTTCATCTCTCGGAATATTTCTGTAAAGATTGGCTAGAAATTTTTCCTTGAAATCAAAAAGCGAGCTTAAGATTAAATTCCCGTGTCCGCGCGAGACAATTTCAGGCTGCGGATTTTTCATGGTGTAAAAAATTCCGTCTTGACGCAAGTAATTTATGTAGTCAAAAACTTTTCCTTGATCGGTCAAAAAATTTTCCGGCTTATCCAACCGGCCGGAAAATTTTATTTCGTCGCCATATCTAAAATCACCAAGTGGAGCTGAAAGCAATATTTTGATTCCTCCAGAGGAATCAGTACGGTTATTTTGGTTTGTCCAATTTGATATTTCGACCGTCAGTTTTTGCTGATCATCTCCTTTTTTATCTGGCTGATCAACAACAATACCAGAGAATAGAGCAGTCCGTCCGAGAATATCCTCTAAAATTTTTGGGGATGGCTGGTCGGCGCTGTGAAATCTCAAAATCCCAAGTGAAAACAAAAGAATAAAAGCTCCAAATATTATTCCCCACTTATTTTTTGAAATTAGTATAAAAAATAAAATAATCGAGAGCGCCATTACGCCGATAAAAACCGCCGTATAAAAATTAACTAAAACAAAAGAGCGCCAGAGCACTCCACTTAAAAATCCAAAGCTTAAGGCGTAGAAAATTTTATCTCGCATTGTAAAATTATAACAACTATTTTATTTTATGTTAAAATCTGCGATAATCATCAAATGCGCAATCGAAAAGTGGCGGTCTTTATTTTTCTGTCGCTTCTGACTATCGGCATTTTTATCGGCGCCAAACAAAAATCTTCACTAACTAATGATACCAATATTCGGAAGCTCGAGCAGACAGATCTGTCCGCGCAAGCGCTCGAAGCAATCTCTAAAAAAAATGAGGCCGAGAGCAGCTCTTTTAAAAAATCTCCGCCCAAAAACACCATTCCTTCTCTCTCGTCAGCACCGCCGATTGGTACACAAACTAAAATGGCCGACTGTGTGCTTCGAGGACCATTGCCTGATCTCGAATGTACGCCAGGGGCGGTGTTCGAAGACGCCACGCGTGAAATTGTTTGCACTTTTGGATACACAAAAAAAATTCGCAATGTTTCCACCAAGATGAGAAAAAGGGGTTATGCCTCTTATAACATTCCATACCCGCAAGAAAGAGGCGCTTATGAGTTTGATCATTTAATTCCCCTTGCCTTGGGTGGCAATAATGATATGGCCAATCTTTTTCCTGAAGCGGCATACCCCAAACCGGGATTCAAAGAAAAAGACGCAGTGGAAATGTATCTGCGACAAGAAGTCTGCGAAGGCAGAATTACTATTGATTTCGCCCAGCGTCTGATTGCCGACGACTGGACTGTTGTCTATTATTCGCTCTCTGAAAAACAAATTATAGAACTCAAAAACCTATGGAAGGGCTGGGCTAATTGACCAACATATAGTTATTTACCCGCTAAAAGTTTCCCGCGCAAAGATTTGACAGAAAGATAGGTAGCGATAAAAAACATTAAGGTCAAAAATTGATTGATCCAAAAAAAGCTGACACTCAACTGAGAATTCGCGGCCGGAGAAATATATGTATGGACTGCATAATACTCAAATATTGTAAAAGCGACGATTGAAACAAAAGCGTTTAAGATAATGGTCCACAATTGCTTTGGATTTAAAAAACCAGCAAAAACTGCCAAGATCAAAATAGAAATGATTGAAAGCATTATCGGCATCAGAATCAGCGAGCTAAAAAGGGGGAAGGTAGCAATCATGATAATTCCGGCAATAATAAAAATAGTCCTGACCGCGTCCCCATAATAATGCTCTTTTAAAATATGATTTTCCATATGGGTAATAGTATATCACAAAAATAAAAGAAGGCGAATTACTTCCTCATCTGAAATTTGCGGAAAATCTAGGTAGTGCGCGCCAACTGCACTTTTAAATTCTTCCGGCGATGTTAAGACGACGATCTCGTCTGCACCTTCGGCCTTGAGAGCATCGATGGATGAGAACGAAGCGACGGGTACGGCTACAATTATTTTCTTTGGACGTTCTCTCTTTATTGCCCGAACGGCCAACCGCATGGAGAGACCAGTAGCAATACCATCATCTACAATAATAGCCACTTTTCCAGAAACTACTTCCGGCTTCCGTCCCCCTCGGTATAAATCAACGCGTCGCTTGGCTTCTTCTCTTTGGTGTTTAATTTCTTGCTTCAGCCAATTTTGATCCACCAATCTAGTTTCGCTTTGCTCGCACAAAAGCATATTTTTATCATCTACGGCGCAAATAGCATATTCGGGATTATCGGGATGTCCAACTTTACGAGTAACTATAATGTCAAGAGGAGACTCCAGAATTTTTGCCACTTCAAATCCTAAAACTACTCCGCCCCGCGGCAGAGCAAAAATGACAACATTTTTATTTTTGTATTTCTGAAGCACTTTTCCTAAAAGTTGTCCCGCCTCCGTTCTATTTTTAAACATAAATCTTTTTTAAGAAGACGCTTGTCTATATTCTATACAATTATGATAAATTAATGCAAATATGTTACAATTCTCGAATGGACGAAAGAAGCAAACAAAAAAAACCTCTTTCCATAAAAGAAATCAAGGAGGGT
Source organism: Candidatus Nomurabacteria bacterium (assembly GCA_023267115.1). Classification (GTDB taxonomy): domain Bacteria; phylum Patescibacteriota; class Minisyncoccia; order Phycocordibacterales; family UBA9973; genus UBA9973. The sequence goes on from JAHFNV010000015.1 coordinate 6,573, forward strand.
TGTTTGCTGATGGGAACCGAGGCGCGATTTTGCGTCATGAATGAAGAAATGCGCCAAGGCCTTGAATTTATAGAGCAGTATCCAAATTCCGTTACTTTTTTCGGTTCGACTAGAATTGGGGAAAATGATAAACACTACAAAGAAGCTCGGGCGCTTGCTGGTGAACTGGCCAAGGCTGGGTTCTGTATTGTCACTGGTGGCGGACCCGGCATTATGGAAGCCGCCAATCGCGGTGCCTGGGAAGTTGGTGGCCAGTCGATCGGCCTTTCCATCAAACTGTCAGTGGAACAGAAAACCAACCAATATATAACCGACCAGATAGAATTTTATTACTTCTTCAATCGCAAAGTGGCACTGGTTTTTTCGGCTAAAGCCTTTTTGTTTTTTCCGGGCGGTTTCGGCACAATGGACGAGATTTTTGAAATTTTAAATTTAGTGCAAACCGGCAAAATATCGAAGGTGCCAATAATATTTTTCGGCCGGGATTTTTGGAAACCGCTTATTGAAAATGTCTTGAGAGAAAAGTTCTTGAAAGAAGAAAAAACAATAGACGAACAGGATTTTTCTTTGTTTGAAGTGGTTGATACGGTTGATGAAGCGCGGAATAGAATAATTTCTCTGGTCAAGAAATAGAATTTTCAAGAAAAGAAGTTTCTTATTGCTCAATTCGGCCACCAGACAAGCGAAGCATCACTTCACGCGCAGTGCTTTCAATATTGGCAATAATTAGATGAGTATCACCAGCAAACACATAAAAGAGAATAATTTTCCCATCTTGGTCGTAAAGGATGCGCGCGTTTCTGTTTTGGATTACGCCGTCTTCAAAATTTTTGGTAAAAAGATAATTTGTTTGAGCGGTTATATCGACTCCAAATAATCCATGTAAATCGTAAAGCATTTTCGCTTCCCATGTTCGCATCGCCCCAAAAATATCGGCAAAAGATCGTATCTGCAGCAGAATAAATAAATTTTTTGTTTCTTGATTAACAGCGCCAATCAAAAAATTGTCACTTATGAAAGTCATAGCACTTAGACCCAAATTGCCCTTTAAGAGACTGATGAACTTTCTTAAACCAACAACTTGCTTATTCTCGGTTAAATAAATTCCTTCCACCCCGCCCATTTTCACAGAAGCGGCCTTAATCTCACCGATAATACTTTGAGTTATTTGATCTTTGGTCAATCCGGCCACCTCTTGAAAAGAACTCTGGTCGGTAAAAATAATCGGCTTAAAAACCGGTTTGACATTAGTGGTATAAATATCTTTCTCAAAGAATAAAAAAACAACCAAAATAACGGAGGCTAGCAACACAAAGGCCAAGCTTAAAAACATGAATAATCGGTTCTTTTTCGACTGGGGAGACAAATTTATCTTCTCGGCCTCGTGTTCTTCTTGTTCTTCTATTATTTTCTTAATCAGTCCGCCACCTTCGCTTTCTCCGATCACCTTCGCCACATCTTCGGCGTAAGTCTCCACATTTTTATTGAAAAATTCATTTTCTTTTTCCATATTGCTCATTTTTGCCAGAGGCGAATCCGCCTTTGACGGAGAAAAAATCTTTATCCGCTTCTTTGATGGAGAGGCTGATTTTACCCCGCTCTTCATCAATTCTTATAACCTTCACCGGCACAATTATGCCCACTTTTATTATATCGCTAATTCGTTCGACGCGGAATGGCGCCAGCTCGGAGATATGCACCATGCCATCAATAAAAGAATTAAGTCTGACAAAAATTCCAAATTCAGCAATTTTAACGACTTCACCCGAAAGCCTCTCTCCCGGTTTGAATTCACGCGTCATCTCTTCCACTATTATCTTGGCTTTTTGGGCCGAATCGCCTTTGCCAGCCAAATAGACCGTGCCATCATCCTCAATCGTTATTTCCGCTCCGGTTTTTTCTTTAATTTCTTTAACAGTTTTACCGCCGGCACCGATAACCAAACCAATTTGATCCGGTTTTATTCTAACAATCAGTATTTTTGGAGCATTCGGAGAAATTTCTTCGCGAGGAGCTTTTATTTCTTTTTCGATTCTTTCTATGATTGAAATTCTGGCCGTTTTAGACTGTTTCATAGCTTCGCCTAATATTTTTATCGGCACACCTTCTACTTTCACATCGAGCTGAATAGCAGTAATCCCGGCTCTGGTCCCGGCAACTTTAAAATCCATATCGCCATGGTGATCTTCCGGCCCCTGAATATCGGTCAAAATTTTGTACTCCTTGGTATTTTTATACATCAGTCCCATAGCCACACCCGCCACTGGTGCCTTAATCGGCACTCCGCCATCCATTAACGCCAAAGTGGAAGCGCAGATTGACGCCTGGGAAGTAGATCCATTGGAAGCCAATGACTCAGACACTAAACGAATAGTGTAAGGAAATTCCTCTATTTCAGGCAACACCGTGATAAGCGCTTTCTCTACTAAGGCACCATGTCCTATTTCTCTTCGTCCCGTAAAACCCATCCGTCCTACTTCACCCGAAGAATATGGAGGAAAATTGTAATGATGCATAAACCTTTTTTCGGTTTTTTCCATCATGCCGTCAATCAAGTGTCGATCTTCCGGACCACCCAAGGTAAGTACGGAGAGCACGTGGGTACCCCCACGATAAAAAATTCCCGATCCATGAATGACAGAAGAAAGCCCACCAGCTTTTGCATACAAATCGCGAAGTTCATCCATCTTTCTGCCATCAGCACGTTTATTTTCACTTATCGCTTTATCATGTAATATTTTATTTTCTGTTTCATCAAATAAATTATCCTCTACCATAAAATCATTTCTGTCCGGATATTTCTCTTGTACCATTCTGTTCCAAACACTATGCAAATTGTCTATCTCCCCCTTACCTGGTCCCGAAAAAATTGCGCTCTCCATTTTTGGCAAAATATTTTCATTGAATAGTTCTATAGATTCCGGGTTTATTTCTTCTTGCTCTATGATTCTTTTTTCTTTACCTATCTCCCCCACTATTTTTTTCTGCCAATTCTCAAGCTTGGTTATATACTCACTAGCTTTTAGCATTGCCTCTTCCAGCTCTTCTTCCGCCATTTCCCTGGCCGAAGCCTCAATCATGTTAATATTGCCATTTTTGCCACAAACAGTCAGATCAAGCTGGCAATCTAAGTCATTTTCAGACAGTCTGGTCGGGGTGTTGATTCCAAATTTTTTATCACCATTTTTGCTAAGACGCACCGCTCCGACGGGACCTCCCCATGGAATGTTTGATACAGCTAAAGCGAGCGAAGCCGCATTGATGGCCAAAATCGTCGGATCGTTATCATCTACCGAAATTACTGTTACTATAATCTGCACTGCGTGACGAATGGCCTGATCAAAAAGCGGGCGAAGTGTCCGGTCAATCACTCGGCTACCCAGTATTGCATCTTCTGATGGCTTACCTTCTCTCTTCACAAAACGGGAACCAGAAATTTTCCCGGATGCGTAAAATCTTTCTACATAATCAACCGTCAGATTGAAAAATCCTAAACCTGCTTGTCGGTCTTTGGACATACAAGCTGTGGCTAATACTACCGTCTCGCCATATTTTAACATTACTGATCCGTGTGCTTGCTCCGCCAAATCCGTAAAAATCGCGGTCAACATTTTTCCGCCGATTTCAATACTATATTCTTTCTTTTGCATACTTTTCTTTTCTACTAGGTCTTGCCTAGTAGGGAGGTTCCTCTTCAGACTAAAGTATTGTTCCCGTAATGTTTCCACGGAACACTACTGTCTGTCTGAAGACGAATCCGATTAACTGATAAATTATTAGCTTATCTTAACATCAAGTAGAGTAAAATGCAAAACTAAAGTTGTTTTTTATTTTCTACTTCCCGCCCATTAGATATTTGCGAGGATTTTCGGAGAGATCTAAGAAATCATCAGCGGCTTCGCGGAGCTTACTAGAGGTTGATTTGCCGAACGAAACAACTTCTACTTGAATACCAGAATGAATTTTCAAATATTCTGCTAATGGAATAAAATCGCCGTCGCCGGAAACAAGAATTACCGCATCTAATTTGGGCGACATTTTAATTGCATCAACAGCCAAGCCTACGTCCCAATCCGCTTTTTTCATGCCGCCGGCGAAAATCTGCAGATCTTTTGTTTTAGTTTCAATGCCCAGTTTGCTTAGAGCGTCAAAAAAATTTTTTTCATCACCGGCTTCAGTGGTAATAACATAAGCCACCGCTCGGACGAGCTTCCGACCAGCCACTGCGTCTTTCAAGACCGCGCCGAAATTCACCCTCGCCTTGTATAAGTTGCGGGCCGAGTGATATAAGTTTTGGGTATCAATAAACACACCCACTCGCTGTTCTTTATGTTTAATTACAGTCATTGCTTTAGTATAGCATAAACTATACCAATCCCATTTTCTTCATTAGTGCGTCGTAACGAGGTTTGCTTTTCCGTTGGAGATATTTCAAATGGGTGCGCCTATCGGCCACCATCTTTATCAATCCCCGGCGAGAGTGATTATCCTTTTTGTGCTTCTTTAGATGCTTGGCTAATTCGTCAATTTGAGTAGAAATGACAGCTACCTGCACTTCCGGAGAACCCGTATCCTTCTCGTGAATTTGATTTTTCTTAATAATTTTCTGCTTTGTTTTGATATTTAACATTTTTGCATCTTAACATAAAACCGCCAAAATTACAAATAACCCCACCCCTTGCCCCTTCCTGCACAAGGAGAGAGTTGAGCGGGGTGAGTGTCGCACAATATATGGTAAGATAAATAGTATGGCATCCCTCATACAGCTCAAAAGGCAATTTTTGGAATATATTGAAATTGAAAAAGGGCGATCGCTCAATACTGTATTGAGTTACGACCGGTACTTGACTCGTTTTTTAAATTTCATCAAAAATGATAATCCGCAAAAAATTACAGACGCAGCCGTACGCGAATTTCGGCTGTGGCTGAATCGCCAAC